>NZ_JBHVSY010000005.1:152843-394101 GCF_042884935.1 Streptomyces sp. NPDC058092 | reverse complement strand
TACTGCAGGGGGGACCCTGTGGGAGAGTAGGACGCCGCCGAACTCCTTTTACGGAAAGCCCCGTGCCCTTGTGGCACGGGGCTTTTCTGCGTTCAGAACCCGTCGGGAAAGTGCCCCTTCCCCGACGGGTTTTTTTGATGGGGCGGGAGTGGGTCAGAGGCGACCCATACCCTTGAGAGCCAGGTAGGCGTCGGCCAGAGCCGGGGCGAGGTTGTCCGGGGTGGCATCGACGACGACAGCGCCGCGGCGCTGGAGCTGCTCTGCAGTGCGGAGTCGCCTCGCTTGGTCCTGTGCGCCGGCTGCCGACTCGTAGACCGCGTCCACGGTGCCCCTGGCTCCCACCATCTGTTCGATGTGCGGATCGGTCACCGACGCTACCAGCACCGTGTGGCGCTGAGTCAGTTGGCGGAGAACAGGCAGTAGGCCCTCTTCCACGGGGGCCGCGTCCAGACCGGTGAGGAGCACGATCAGGGAGCGACGAGGTGCGGAGGCAAGCAGAGCAGCACTGAGACCTCGGGCATCCGTTTCCACGAGTGCTGGCTCGACCGACGCCAGCGCATTCACCATGGCCGATAGGACGTCTCCCGCGGACCTGCCCTGGACCTGGGCTCGGATTCGGCGGTCGTAGGCGAGCAGATCCACACGGTCGCCTGCACGCGAGGCCAGCGCAGTAAGGAGCAGGGCCGCGTCCAGAGCGGCATCGAGACGGGGTACGTCACCGACACGGCCCGCCGAAGTACGGCCGGTGTCCAGGACGATGAGGATGTGTCGGTCCCGCTCAGGTCGCCATGTTCGCACCGCGACGGTGGACTGACGCGCGGTGGCCCGCCAGTCGATGGAACGTGTGTCGTCGCCGGGAACGTACTCACGCAGGCTGTCGAACTCAGTGCCCTTCCCGCGGGTGAGAACGCTGCTGCGGCCGTCGAGCTCCCGGAGCCTGGCGAGACGGGACGGCAGATGCTTGCGGCTGGTGAACGGCGGCAGGACACGTACCGTCCACGGGACTTGGTGACCTCCTTGGCGGGCCGCGAGTCCCAGAGGTCCGAACGAGCGGACGGTAACACGTTCGGCTCGGCGGTCTCCGCGTCGCGTCGGTCGCAGCATGGTGGTGAGCCGACGGCGTTCCCCCGCAGGGATCGTCAGTGTGTGACGGGCTGAGGCCTGCTCCGCGCCGGTGGGCCAGCTGCTGGGCGGCCAGGCGTCGCGGAAGTGTGCCCGTAGGCGCCGACGGGAAGGATTGGTTACGGTGAGTTGTACTTCGGCAGACTCCCCAAGGCGCACCGCTGTGTCACCGGATCGGGTGAACTGAAGCGTTCGCACTGGTGCGGCCAGGGCATAGTCGCACAGAATTGCTAGAGAGAGCGGTGCGTTGATCGCGAGCATGCCTGTCCAGCTTGGGGCAAGGATGCCTACAGGGAGTGACCCCAGGGCGGCCAGCAAGGCGGTACGTCCGGTAAGGGCCACGGTCACTGCCTCATCGGGGTACGGGGACGTGGGCGAGGATCGCCGTGATGACGGAGTCGGGGGTGACTCCCTCCATCTCCGCCTCGGGCCGTAGTTGGATGCGATGGCGAAGCGTGGGGAGAGCCAGGGCTTTCACGTCATCCGGAATGACGTAGTCGCGGCCGGTGAGCCAGGCCCAGGCACGGGCGGTCGACAGCAGAGCGGTAGCGCCTCGGGGAGAGACACCGAGGGAGAGCGAGGGGGACTCACGCGTGGCACGACAGATATCGACGACATAGCCTGCGATCTCAGGGGAGACCTTGGTCCGTGCAACTGCGTTGCGGGCTGCTTCCAGATCGGCCGGGCCGGCAACGGGGCGTATGCCCGCTGACCTGAGGTCGCGCGGATTGAAGCCGTCGGAATGACGGGTGAGGACGTTGATCTCCTCGTCGCGGGACGGCAAGGGCACGGTCAGTTTGAGGAGAAAGCGGTCCAGCTGGGCTTCGGGGAGCGGGTAGGTGCCCTCGTATTCGACGGGATTCTGCGTAGCGGCCACGAGGAAGGGGTCGGGCAGAAGCCGAGGGGTTCCGTCGACGGTGACCTGGCGCTCTTCCATCGCTTCCAGGAGGGAGGACTGCGTCTTGGGAGGGGTGCGGTTGATCTCGTCGGCGAGCAGCAGGTTGGTGAATACAGGGCCTGGCTGGAAGGAGAAATCTGCTGTGCGGGCGTCGTAGACCAGCGAACCGGTTACATCGCTCGGCATCAAGTCGGGGGTGAACTGGACGCGCTTGGTGTCGAGTTCGAGTGAGGCGGCGAGAGCCCGGACCAAAAGGGTCTTGGCCACGCCGGGGACGCCCTCGAGGAGGACGTGGCCTCGGCAGAGCAGGGCGACGACGAGTCCCGTGACTGCCGGGTCCTGGCCGACCACGGCCTTGGCGATCTCGGAGCGCAGCGCTTCCAGGGATGCGCGGGCTGTGTCGCCGTTCCCGAGGGTCTCGGTGGTCCCGGCGGGCACTGGGGGCGGGGCGCTCATGACGTGCGTACCTCTCTTTCGAGGGTGTCGAGTTGATCTGCCAGATGTACAAGAGCGGCATCGTCGGACGGGGCGGGTCCGAAGAGCAGGGCTTGGAGATCGGTGCCGGTGGTGTTGCGGCGGGCGGACATGGCAGGGATGAGTGTTGTAGGGGAGTGGGCATCGCGTGGGGAGACGCCGATGAGCGGGGCGATACGGGTGCGGGTGGCGGAACGCAATGCGTCGGCGGCCCGGTCGCGGGCGTTTGCCCTGCGGTAGAGGCGGGCTCGCCCTTCGGTGGATTCGGAGGCGCGGATGGCCACGGGCAGTCGTTCGGTCACCAGGGGGCCCAGACGACGGGCGCGCCAGATAGCGGCGAGTACAGCGGCAAGTGCGAGTTGCAGGGTGCCCCACAGCCAGCCTCGGGGAATCAGGTCGGGGAAGCTGCGGTCGTTGTGGGCGCCGGCGTCGCTGTCTCCGCCGTTCTCGGCGGCAGCGGAAGTGTCAGCGAGCGAGGGGAGGTACCAGACCAGATGTGGGCGGGAGCCGAGGAGTTGGAGGGCCAGGGAGGCATTGCCCTGGTTGCCGAGCCGGTCGTTGTAGAGGAGGTCGGGGGAACCGAGGAGGACGGTGTCACTCGTCCCCCGTTCGACCAGGAGCAAGGTGGGGAGGCCATCGCTTGGGAAGCAGGCGACGAAGCCGGGGCCGCTCGAGGAGTAACGGAAGCCTCCCGTTTCGGCGGTACCGGCGTTGCGAGCGGCGGACAGGGAGCACTGCGGGGTGCGGGCGGCCACCGGTCCGGCGGACTCTGCGCGGACACCGGGGACCAGGGTACCCACGGAATCAGGGCCTGCTTCGAGAAGGACGGTGCGGCCGGCCGAGTCGGCTGTCGCGGCGTGGAGTTTGTTCTGCTGGTGCGGTGTCAGCAGATCGGGGGAGGCGACGAGCAGCGTGGTCTCGGGGCCGGCCTGGGCTGTGGCCTCGGCGAGCGTGGTGACCACGTGCACGGAGATGCCACGCTCTTTGAGGAGTTCGGCGACGGCCCGGCTGCCGTAGCGGTCGGCGGAGCGGGGGTCGAGGCGGCCGTGGTGGTCACCGGAGCGCACGGTTGCCAGAGCGATTCCGGCTGCGGCGAGTACCAGGAGGGCGAACAGCAGACCTCGGGTTCGGGTCCAGATCTGGTGCGGGGTGAGGGATGCCGAGGTGGTGGGGGCGGCGGTGACCTCGGTCATTCGGCTGCTCCCTGGGCCGCGGTCGTCAGGAACGGTTTGGCGGTCCGGAGATCGAGATCCAGAGCTCGTACGGCGAGGTACGCCTGCTGGTCCGCGGTGCGGCCGCCGTATGTGACATCGTCGAATTCTCTGGCGGCGGCGTGGAGTCGCGTGGCGTGTGCGGGCAGTGGACGGCCCGCTTCGGCGGCGGCCTCGTCTGCTGTGCGCCCAGGGCGGGGGGCGAGCAGGGCGCGCTCTTCCAGAGAGCGGACGATGGCGCGCATGCGCTCCTGGACCGCCTCGTTCCAGCGGTGGGCGGCCGCATGGGCTTCGGCTGCCGCCCGGTGTCCGGCCGCGCTGCGGGGGCTGTCGTCGAAGAGGGCGTCAGCGGAACGCACGGTGCGGTGCGGGGTGCCCAGCCGCCACCAGAGCGCGGCGACGAGGCTGATGACGACAAGCACAAGCACGACAAGACCGACTGGTCCGCCCGGTGCGGCGCCGGAGGCCGTGTTCAGGAGATCGCCGATCCAGTCCCAGAGCCGGTCGAGACTGCGCTGGAAGAGGTTGGGATCGTTCTCGTGGTACATCGGCTTGGACAGCTCGTGCTTCGCGGCCTCCCGGGCCGGGACACGTGGAGTGTCCACGGGTATGTCGCCGCTCGCTCGTATCAGTAGCTGCGCTGCTGTTGTGCCCCCCGTCGCCGACACGGCATCAGCTCCTGGTGTCGTATCCGGGCAGGCCCGCTGCCCGGGCGAGATCGAGGTCGAGTGCCTCCCGGCGGATGCGCTGATCGATGTAGAGCAGGGCCATCACACCGGCGGAGAGCGGGTAGGTGATCGTGGCGGTGATCACTTGGCCGATGCCGGAGACGATCAGGAACGGCCAGCCGAAGTCCATGGAACCGTCGGTGAGGAGGGAGCTGATACCGCCGCCGTCCACAGACATCGCAATGATGCTGAACGGAATCGCGATGACCACGGACACGATGAGCGTCAGCAGCCAGGTGAGAGCCAGGATGCCGAAGGTTCGCCACCATGCGCCCCTGACCAGCTTCGCGGAGCGGCGCATGGAGGCAGTGATCGATTGCCGCTCCAGCATCAGTGCCGGCGAGGCGAGACAGAAGCGGACCATCAGCCAGATGACGACGACGGAGGTGGCCAGGAAGCCGATGACGACGAGTGCGGCGCCTGCGGCGGAGCCGATCAGCATGCCCGGCAGCAGGCCGGCTGTCAGGATGGCGGAGCTGATCAGGACCAGCAGCAGTGTCAGACCCAGCATCTGGGCAAGCCGGGGCCGGGCCTCGGCCCATGCGTCCGAGAGCGTCACCGGGCGGCCCAGCACCGAGCGGCTGATCACCACGGTCAGTACGGATGTCGTGATCAGCGTGGCGATCATGGTGATGAGCAGGGACGGCACGCTGTTGACCAGTGCCGACTGAGCCGAGTCGGCACTTTGCCTGAGCGCCTCCGAACCGGTGGCATCCGGGTCGATGGCTGCGGGTTCCGGCAGCAGGTAGCGCTGCACGAGGGTGATCGCGATCTGTGCGATCACGGAGACGGTCAGAGTGATGCCGAGGACCGTGCGCCAGTGGGCGCGCATCGTGGAGACAGCGCCGTCGAGGATCTCGCCGACGCCGAGTGGCCGGAGCGGGATGACACCGGGCTTGGCTGCAGTGGGCGGCCGGCCCCAGCCGGCGCCGTGCGGTCCGCCGCCCCAGCCGGTGCCCTGAGGTCCCCCGCCCCAGCCCGGGGCGGGGGGAGGTCCGCTGGGACCTGCTCCCGGAGTGCTTGGTGGGGACCACTGCTCTGCGGGCGGCTGCGTGGGCGACCAGTTCCCTGCCGGGCCGCTGCCGCTGCCGTCGACGGGCCCGGAAGGCCGGGGGACGCCCGCCTTCTGACCCTCGGAGGGGGCAGATCCGGGCGAGGCCCAGCCCGGAGTGTCGTTCATTTTCGCTCCTTCATGGTCCTGTCCGCTCATCGGGGCGGCAGGTTGGCAGCCATCGTGCCACGCGTTGCTCCGGCGCGGGCCTGGCGCTCCATCTCCTTCGTACCTTCATTTGTGAGCGGTTTACCGGGCAGACTGTGCGGATGGCTGATCAGGACGCGCAATCGCCGGTGGGCATCGAGCCTCCCGCGCTTCCCGTACTTCGCTGGGATGAGCTTCCCGAAGGTCCCGCGCTGGTGCTCCTCGACCAGACGCGGCTGCCTGCCGAGGAGGCCGAACTCGTGTGCACCGATGTGCCCACGCTGGTGCGGGCGATCCGGACGCTGGCAGTGCGCGGGGCGCCGCTGCTGGGCATCGCAGGGGCTTACGGAGTGGCTCTCGCAGCCGCGCGGGGAGACGACGTGGCCGAGGCTGCGGAACTGCTGGAGCGGGCGCGACCCACCGCGGTGAATCTCGGATACGGGGTGCGGCGGGCTGCCGGGGTGTACGGGGCGGCCATCGGGAAGGGGGCCGATCCGGGGCGGGCCGCCGAGGCGGCGCTGTCCGAGGCCAGGGCGCTGCACCGGGAGGACGCCGAGGCCAGTGGGCGTATGGCGCGCTACGGGCTTGCTCTTCTGGATGAACTGCTGTCCGGTGGCGGGCATCAACTGCTGACGCACTGCAATACGGGGGCGCTCGTCTCGGGTGGTGAGGGCACTGCCTTCGCTGTGGCGCTCGGGGCACACCGGGAGGGGAGGCTGCGCCGGCTGTGGGTGGACGAGACACGTCCACTGCTGCAGGGAGCTCGGCTGACCGCGTACGAGGCGGCGCGCAATGGCATGCCGTACAACTTGCTCACGGACAATGCCGCAGGTTCGCTGTTTGCCGCGGGAGAGGTGGACGCCGTACTCATCGGGGCGGACCGCATTGCCGCGGACGGATCGGTGGCGAACAAGGTGGGGAGCTATCCGCTGGCGGTGCTCGCGAAGTACCACCACGTACCGTTCATCGTGGTGGCGCCGACCACGACCGTGGATCTGGACACCGCGAACGGGGCATCGATCACCGTGGAGCAGCGATCCGCGAGCGAGGTGACGGAGCTCACATTGCCGCAGGTGGGGGTGGCAGGCGGGGACGCCGGCGGGGTGCTCGTGGCACCGGTCGGAACCCCCGCGTACAACCCCGCGTTCGACATCACACCGCCGGAGCTGGTTACGGCGATCGTCACGGAGGAGGGCGTAGTTTCCCCGGTCACGGGGGTCGGACTGGCAGAGCTGTGTGCCAGATCATCGCAGGTAACGATTAGCTAATGGGATGATGTCGATTATGAAGGGACGCGTCCTTGTCGTCGACGACGACACCGCACTGGCCGAGATGCTCGGGATTGTGCTGCGTGGTGAAGGGTTCGAGCCGTCGTTCGTAGCGGACGGCGACAAGGCACTTGCCGCATTTCGTGAGGCCAAGCCGGACCTGGTCCTGCTGGATCTGATGCTGCCCGGAAGGGACGGCATCGAGGTCTGCAGGTTGATCAGGGCCGAGTCGGGTGTGCCGATCGTCATGCTCACTGCCAAGAGCGACACGGTTGACGTGGTGGTGGGCCTGGAGTCAGGGGCCGACGACTACATCGTCAAGCCGTTCAAACCTAAGGAGTTGGTAGCCCGGATCAGGGCACGTCTGCGGAGGTCCGAGGAACCGGCGCCGGAGCAGCTGGCCATCGGGGACCTGGTCATCGATGTGGCCGGTCACTCGGTGAAGCGGGAAGGGCAGTCGATCGCCCTCACCCCGCTGGAGTTCGACCTGCTGGTCGCGCTCGCCCGCAAGCCGTGGCAGGTCTTCACCCGTGAGGTACTGCTGGAGCAGGTGTGGGGATACCGTCACGCCGCAGACACCCGGCTGGTGAACGTGCATGTTCAGCGACTGCGTTCCAAGGTCGAGAAGGACCCGGAGCGGCCCGAGATCGTGGTGACCGTCCGCGGGGTCGGTTACAAGGCCGGACCGAGCTGAGATGCCCCCGAGCAGCGCTGCTCCGCAGCCCGGGGAGCCGGGAGCCCGTGCGGGGCGGGCTGCTGCTCCAGGACATAGGGCGTCCCAGGTCGGGCGCCTTTTGAAGGGTGGCCGGTTGTTCCGCGACCGGGCGCTCGGCGGCCCTGTGCCGCGACTGCTGATGCGCTGGGTGCGGCGCCCGCTGCTGCCCGCCGTGCGGCTCTGGCGACGCAACCTCCAGCTCCGCGTCGTCGCGGGCACGCTGCTCATGTCGCTCGGTGTGGTGCTGCTCCTCGGGCTGGTCGTGATCGGGCAGGTGCGCAACGGCCTGCTCGACGCCAAGGGCAAAGCAGCCCAGACCCAGGCAGCCGGCGGTTTCGCGGCGGCCCAGGAGAAGGCGAACGCCCCGCTCACCCCCGGTGGGCAGGGCAGGGACGCGGTGGACGGCAGCACGGCCAACAATTCCTGGCGGACCGAGCTCGTCGACCAGCTCGCCAGCGGCGGCAAGAACGCCTTCAACGTGGTGGCGCTCAGCGCCGACGAGGGCACCCGTGCGCCGCGCGGCTCGGGCAGTGTGGAGGCGGCGAGCATCCCGCAGAGCTTGCGGGACTCCGTGAACAACGGCCCGGGCGCGTTTCAGACGTACTCACTGATCCAGTATGCGAATGGCCAGGAGTCGCAGCCCGGACTCGTCGTGGGCAAGCGGCTCTACGACATCGACCACAATCCGTACCAGCTCTACTACCTCTTCCCGCTGACGCAGGAGGAGAAGTCGTTGACGCTGGTCAAGGGCACGCTGGCGACCGCGGGAATGTTCGTGGTCGTGCTGCTCGGGGCCATTGCCTGGTTCGTGGTGCGACAGGTCGTCACGCCCGTACGGATGGCGGCGGGCATCGTTGAGCGGCTCTCCGCGGGCCGGCTCCAGGAACGGATGAAGGTCACCGGCGAGGACGACATCGCCCGGCTCGGCGAGGCCTTCAACAAGATGGCGCAGAACCTGCAGCTCAAGATCCAGCAGCTGGAGGAGCTGTCCCGGATGCAGCGGCGCTTCGTCTCCGATGTCTCCCACGAGCTGCGGACACCGCTGACGACCGTACGGATGGCCGCCGATGTCATTCATGAGGCCCGCAGTGACTTCGATCCCGTGACGGCACGCTCCGCGGAGCTGCTCGGGGATCAGCTCGACCGGTTCGAGTCGCTGCTCTCCGATCTGCTGGAGATCAGCCGGTTCGACGCGGGCGCCGCGGCGCTGGAGGCGGAGCCGATAGATCTGCGACAGGTCGTCCGACGGGTGATCGGCGGGGCGGAGCCGCTGGCCGAGCGCAAGGGCACCCGGATCCGGGTGGTCGGCGACGAGCAGCCGGTGATCGCGGAGGCCGACGCTCGGCGGGTCGAGCGGGTCCTGCGCAATCTGGTGGTCAACGCCGTCGAGCACGGCGAGGGCCGGGACGTGGTGGTGCGGATGGGGGTGGCCGGAGGTGCGGTCGCCGTGGCCGTCCGGGACTACGGTGTGGGGCTCAAGCCCGGCGAGGCGACGCGGGTGTTCAACCGCTTCTGGCGGGCTGACCCGGCCCGCGCGCGAACGACCGGCGGCACCGGGCTCGGACTGTCCATCGCCGTGGAGGACGCCCGGCTGCACGGCGGCTGGCTGCAGGCATGGGGCGAGCCCGGCGGCGGTTCGCAGTTCCGGCTGACTCTGCCGCGCACGGCGGACGAACCGCTGCGCGGATCGCCCATACCGCTGGAGCCCGAGGACTCCCGGCGCAACCGGGAGAACCGGGAGCGTGCCGCGGCCGCTCCCGCGACCGGGAGTGGGCACCGGCTGACGGCGGTGCCGAACCAGCCCGGCGACAACGACCGGGCCGCGCTGCCCGTACCCTCGCGTGCCCCCGTGGCCCCGCGTACGGCACCGGTCTCGGTGCATCCGGCGGCCCTGCCGGGGAGCGGAGCACGGGTGGTCGCGCGCCCCGCCGAGGACCGGCCGGGTGGCGAATTCGACTTTGCACTGAAGGAACCGGAGCGGGGGGAATCGAATCGTGGGCACTGACCGTCGCAGGGACGGCCATGGGCGCGTGCTGGGGCTGTTCGCGTTGCTCGGAAGCGGTGTCGTGCTCCTGTCCGCGTGCGGCTCGATGCCCGTCACCGGGGATGTCAAGGCTGTCGACGCCTCGCAGCCCGGCGACTCCCAGGTGCAGGTGTATGCCGTGGCACCGCGTGACAACGCCACCCCCAACGAGGTGGTCGACGGCTTCCTGGAGTCCATGACCAGTGATGATTCGGACTTCAGGACAACTCGTAAGTACCTGACGAGGAAGGCAGCCAGTACCTGGAATCCGAGCGCGTTCACGACGGTGCTCACCAAGGCGCCGAACCGTAACGACCGCCCGTTCCGCGACAGCGACCGCGCCATCACGGAGATCACCTACACCCTGACCGGCGAGAAGGTGGCAACGGTCGACGCCCAGAGCGCCTATCAGCCGCTCGCGCCCACGGACTACGACCAGACCCTGCACCTGGTGAAGGAGAGCGGGCCGGAGGGCAAGGAGTGGCGCATCGACCTGGTGCCGGACGGACTTCTTCTCGGGCAGTCGGACTTCAAGCGGCTCTACCGCTCCGTAGACAAGTACTACTTCGCCGCAGGGCGGACGGCTGCGCAGTCGGCGCTGGTCGCCGACCCCGTCTATCTCCGTAGCCGGACGGACCCCGTCACCGGGATGGACACCGTGACGCAGGCGGTCCGCAGTCTCCTGGCGGGGCCGACCAGTTGGCTGCGGCCGGTGGTTGCCTCCCGCTTCCCCCCGGGTACGGCGCTGAAGAAGGGCGTCACCTCGCTGTCCCCCGACGACCGAAACGTACTGAAGGTGCCGCTCGACAAGAAGGCGGACGGTGTCGGACAGCGGTCCTGTCGCATGATGGCCGCACAGGTCCTCTACACCCTGCGGGACCTGACGTCCGCACGGGTCGAGCAGGTCCAGCTCCAGCGCTCCGACGGTTCCCCGCTCTGTGTCATCGGTGCGGACCAGGCGGAGGAGTTCGCCCCTGACGGTTCGTCGAGTGGGCCGGACAGCCAGTACTTCGTCGATGCCAGGTGGCATGTGCAGCGAATTCCCGGCAGCACAAAGGGCAGTGGCACCCCGGAGGTGGTGGCCGGTCCGCTCGGTAACGGACCGGTGCGGATGGGAGCGGTCGGTGTGGCCAGGGACGAGCAGTCGGCTGCGGCGGTCTCGCGCGACAGGACGGCCCTCTACGTCTCGTCCATCGTCTCGGACGGCGAGCTTCCGGCAGCCTCGGTGACCAGCAAGGGCCACGCCTCGAACAACCGTCTGTCGGTGCCGAGCTGGGACGGGCGGGGCGACCTCTGGGTGGCCGACCGGGATCCCGGCAACCCCAGACTGCTGCGGCTGGCCGGTGGCGCCGGTAAGCCGCAGGAGGTCACTGTGCCGAGCCTGGGCGACGATCGGATCGAGGCGCTGCGGATGTCCGCGGACGGCGTACGGATCGCGCTCCTGGTGACCAAGGACGGCCACACCACACTGAAGATCGGCCGGATCGAGCGGCGCGGGCCGGAGAGTGAACAGCAGGTCTCGGTGGTGGAACTGCGGCAGGCCGCACCGCAACTGACGGATGTGACCGCGATGTCGTGGTCGGGCCGGAGCCGTCTCGTGGTGGTCGGCAAGGAGCAGGGTGGCGTGCAGCAGGTGCGCTATGTGCAGGCGGACGGGTCGACACCGGCGTCGGGCGTTCTGCCCGGCGTGAACCAGGTGTCGTCGGTCGCGGCGGCGGACGACGAGCAGCTGCCGCTGATGGCGGCCACGTCGAGCGACGGGATCGTGAAACTGTCGCCGGGTGACAACTGGCAGACGGTGGTCAAGCAAGGCTGGTCGCTGGTCTACCCGGGCTGAGCTTCTCTGGCGGGCCGTGATCTCACCAGCCGCCCCGGGTTATCCACAGGGGTGGCCGGGGCCCTTCGGGGAGTGCACAGTGGAGTCATGCGGGGGTGGTGGCGGGAGATCTCCGGACTGGTTCTGCCGGTGTCCTGCGGTGGCTGCGGCAGGCCGCGTATCGAGCTGTGCGAGGAATGCCGTGCGGAGTTGTACGGCGCGGTGCCGCGCAGGGTGAGGCCCGTGCCGGAGCCGGTGGGCCTGCCGGTGGTGCATGCGGCCGCCGCGTACGAGAACGCGGTACGTGCGGTGCTCCTGGCCCATAAGGAGCGGGGTGCACTGGGGCTGGCCGGGGCGCTCGGGAAGGCGCTGGCGGGGGCAGTACGGGCCGGGACGGGGCAGGCGGGCTCCGTCGGCCCGCAGCTGCTCGTGCCCGTGCCGTCGGCACGGTGGGCCGTGGCGGCGCGGGGGCATGATCCGACGCGGCGGATCGCATTGGCCGCCGCCGGTGAGCTGCGGCGCGGCGGTATCGGGGCCGAGGTGGCCGGGGTGCTTCGGCAGCGGCGCCCGGTGGCCGATCAGGCGGAGCTGGGAGCCCGGCAGCGGCAGGCGAATCTTGCGGGGGCGCTGGAGGTGGTGGCCGGGGGTGAACGGCTGCTTGCGGCCGGACGGGTGGTGCTGGTGGACGACCTTCTGACGACCGGTTCCTCGCTGGCCGAGGCGGCTCGGGCGATCGGGGCAGCGTGCGGGCGCGACGGTGTCGCGCACGGCGGCGGCCAGGCAGCCGTTGTCGCAGTATCTCCGTCCGCCTTCGAAATAAACCGGAACTGCCGGTGAACCTGCATCGTTGCAGGTAGTGAGCGGGTAAAAAGACCTGAACGGAGGTACGTGCGAGTAGCGGGTGCCGACATCCGGCCAGGCAGGCTATGTTCGGTTGTGAGGAATGGTGAATGCCGGACCTCGATGAATGCACCACCAGGTTTCGGGCAGGTGACTCACCGGTAGCCAGAAGCAGAGAATTCGGTGGGGTGGAAACCCTGCCGATGGGGGAGGAGGAGGTGAAAGCCACCGAGTCCGCGGCTCCGGCTACGACCGGAGCCTGGTGCAAAAGGGAGATGCTCCGCCGCTGAGCGGAGCGATCCGGGAACGGAGTTCTGCGTGGACATCGTCGTCAAGGGCCGCAAGACCGAGGTGCCTGAGCGGTTCCGCAAGCACGTGGCCGAGAAGCTGAAGCTGGACAAGATCCAGAAGTTCGACGGCAAGGTGATCAGCCTCGACGTCGAGGTGTCCAAGGAGCCGAACCCCCGTCAGGCCGACCGTTCCGACCGAGTGGAGATCACGCTCCGCTCGCGCGGGCCGGTCATCCGGGCGGAAGCGGCTGCCGGCGACCCGTACGCAGCGCTGGACCTGGCCACCGGCAAGTTGGAGGCGCGGCTGCGCAAGCAGCACGACAAGCGCTACAGCCGCCGTGGCAACGGCCGGATTCCCGCTGCCGAAGTCGCCGAGACGGTGCCGGGTGCGGCGTCGTTCAACGGCGAGGGTGAACTGGTCGGCAACGAGACGTCCGAGTCCGTGCCCACCACCAGGTTCGGCTCGCTGGAGGTGCGGGGCGAGGGCCCGCTGGTGATGCGCGAGAAGACTCACGTCGCCGCACCGATGTCGCTCGATCAGGCGCTCTACGAGATGGAGCTGGTCGGGCACGACTTCTATCTGTTCGTCGACTCCGAGACGAAGGAACCCAGTGTCGTCTACCGGCGGCATGCCTATGACTACGGTGTCATCCACCTGAGGACCGATCCGCTGGCCGCCGATGAGGCGGGCGGCGCGGGCGGTGCGCTCGGCGGCTGATGCCACCCTTCCGTGGTGCCCCTGGAGCGCCTGTGCGCCCCCAGGGGCACCCGTGTGCGGGCACAGGATCACCGCTCCGGCGTCCAGGCATGAAATCATGTCGTCCCAAGCCAACCGGCGTTCTTGGAACTGCCGTTGGCGGACAGTTGTGAACTTCAGGCCATGGCCTTCAGGGGGAGGAACGATGGCGGACACCTTCGGGCCCGTGCGCGATGCGAATGATGCCGACGACACCGCCGGTGCGGACGCGGACAGTGGTTCCGGCAAGGAGCCGATCCGGGTCCTCGTGGTGGACGACCACGCGCTCTTCCGCAGAGGTCTGGAGATCGTCCTCGCTCAGGAGGAGGACATCCAGGTCATCGGCGAGGCGGGTGACGGGGCGGAGGCGGTCGACAAGGCGGCCGATCTGCTGCCTGACATCGTGCTGATGGATGTCCGGATGCCCAAGCGCGGCGGCATCGAGGCCTGCACCTCCATCAAGGAGGTGGCCCCCAGTGCGAAGATCATCATGCTGACGATCAGCGACGAGGAGGCCGACCTCTACGACGCGATCAAGGCGGGCGCCACCGGCTATCTCCTCAAGGAGATCTCTACGGACGAGGTGGCCACGGCGATCCGCGCGGTCGCCGACGGGCAGTCCCAGATCAGCCCCTCCATGGCGTCCAAACTGCTCACCGAGTTCAAATCGATGATCCAGCGGACCGACGAACGCAGGCTGGTGCCCGCGCCGCGGCTCACCGATCGGGAGCTCGAAGTCCTGAAGCTCGTCGCAACGGGCATGAACAATCGCGATATCGCGAAAGAACTGTTCATTTCCGAGAACACCGTGAAGAACCACGTCCGCAACATTCTGGAGAAGTTGCAGCTGCACTCCAGGATGGAAGCCGTGGTCTATGCCATGCGCGAGAAGATCCTGGAGATCAGGTGACCGGTCCGAAGACGCACCGAACCGACTGAACCGACTGAACCGACTGAACCGACTGAACCGACTGAACCGACTGAACCGACCGAACAGGGCGACGTCGGGCAGAGAGACGGGAATGCGCGCTCACGTCAGAGCGCGGGCGATTTCCTGAGCGAGCGGCCCGCGCAGTTCCGGTGCGTCGACCCGCTCCAGCCGGACATCCGTACAGCCGACCCAGGACGCGGCCTCCACCAGGGCCTCGGCCATCGGCGCCACGGCCTTCCTGCTCTCCAAGGACACCTGCCGAGCGACCAGCGTGCTGCCCTCGCGCGCCGGGTCGACACGACCCTGCAGCCTTCCGCCCGCCAGCAGCGGCATCGCGAAGTATCCGTGTATCCGCTTGGGCTTTGGGACGTAGGCCTCCAAGCGGTGGGCGAAACCGAAGATCCGCTCGGTGCGTGCTCGCTCCCAGACCAGCGAGTCGAACGGCGACAACAGGGTTGTACGGTGCCGCCCGCGTGGCTCCGAGGCCAGTGCCGCCGGGTCGGCCCAGGCCGGTTTCGACCAGCCCTGCACCGTCACCGGCACCAGGCCGGAGTCCGCCACGACGGCGTCGAACTGCTCACCCTTGAGCCGGTGGTAGTCCGCGATGTCCGCGCGGGTGCCGACGCCCAGGGACTGGCCCGCCAGCGCGACCAGCCGGCGCAGACACTCCGCGTCGTCCAGATCGTCGTGCAGCACGGCATCGGGCAGGGCCCGCTCGGCGAGGTCGTACACCCGCTTCCAGCTGCGCCGCTCGGTGCACACCACCTCGCCGTACATCAGGGCGCGCTCGACGGCGACCTTCGACTCCGACCAGTCCCACCACTCCCCGCCGTTCTTCGCGCCGCCCAGCTCCGTCGCCGTCAGCGGGCCCTCGGTGCGCAGCTGCTTGATCACCGTCTCGTAGGCGCCGTCCGGCAGGGCGTGGTGCCAGTGGGGGCGCGAGCGGTAGGCGCGGCGGCGGAACGCGAAATGCGGCCACTCCTCGACCGGCAGGATGCAGGCCGCGTGCGACCAGTACTCGAAGGTGCGGCCGCCCGACCAGTACGCCTCCTCGACCGTGCGCCGGCCGACCGCGCCCAGGCGCGCGTACGGAATCAGTTCGTGCGAACGCGCGAGCACCGAGATCGTGTCGAGCTGCACGGCACCGAGATGCCGCAGCACACCCGGAACGCCGGCCCGGCGGTCCGGAGCGCCCAGGAAGCCCTGGGCGCGCAGGGCTATCCTGCGCGCCTGATCGGCGGAGAGTTCGGCGGCGGGAGGCGGCACAGACGTCATGCCCCGCACCCTAGAGGGCGGCACTGACATCCGGTCGGGAGTCCACGGGCGGGGTGGTTCGGGGAGTTCATCAGCGGGCGGCGGGCGGCGGGGGTCAGTGAGTCAGATGGCTGCGGGCAGACCGTTCGCTGCGGGCAGATAGGTATCGGTGCTTGGCAGTCCGAGATCGGACGGGAGCAGCGCGCCGACCCAGGCGTCGCGCCGTACACCCTTGTTGAGCAGCGCCGACCGCTGCTCGCCCTCCATCCGGAAGCCGGCCCGAAGCGCCACGGCACGCGAAGGGATGTTGCCGACCTCGGCCCGCCACTCCAGCCGGTCACCGCCGAGCGACGTGAAGGTCCAGTGGGCGGCGGAAAGCACCGCCTCTGCCATGTAGCCGTGGCCCCGGTGCTCGGCGGCGGTCCAGAAGCCGACCTCGTACGTGCCCGGCAGATTGCGGCGATTGATGCCGACCGCGCCCGCCAGGGCCCCGCTCTCGCGCCGAACCACCGCGAAGTTGTACATGGAGTCGTCGGCCCACCCGCCGGGGGACAGCTTTCCCGCGAAGAATTCCGCGTCGGCGCGGCTGTACGGGGAGGGCACGACCGTCCAGCGCTGGATGTCCGGGTCCTGACAAGCGGCGTGGATATCGTCCGTGTCGCTGCCTGCGAAGGGGCGCAGCAGCAGACGCCCGGTGGTGAGGGTGATCGGTTCCATGGACGGATTCTGGTGACGCGCGGGCCGTGAAGCGAACACTTTTCGGACTTCCCGGCACCTTCGGCGCTCCCCGGCCGTTGACTGGGAAGGGACAGCGAGGCCGACGCGGTGGCAGCCCTCCCGGCGCGGCGGGGTCCTCGCTTACCATGGCCGTTGCGGTGGGGCCTACCTGCCGTGCCCGCGCCAGAGTCCTTAACACGACCCAGTGCCAGGCCCGACCGGCAAGGAGACCAGCCTCAGTGTCCGTCTTCAACAAGCTCATGCGTGCAGGCGAAGGCAAGATCCTGCGCAAACTGCACCGCATCGCGGACCAGGTCAGCTCCATCGAAGAGGACTTCGTCAACCTCTCCGACGCCGAGCTGCGGGCGCTCACCGACGAGTACAAGGAACGGTACGCGGACGGCGAGAGCCTGGACGACCTGCTCCCCGAAGCATTCGCGACCGTCCGTGAGGCCGCCAAGCGGGTCCTCGGACAGCGCCACTACGACGTCCAGATGATGGGCGGCGCAGCCCTGCACCTCGGCTATGTGGCCGAGATGAAGACCGGCGAGGGCAAGACCCTGGTCGGTACCCTGCCGGCGTATCTCAACGCGCTCTCCGGCAAGGGCGTGCACCTGATCACGGTCAATGACTATCTGGCCGAGCGTGACTCCGAGATGATGGGTCGGGTTCACAAGTTCCTCGGCCTGACCGTCGGCTGCATCATCGCCAACATGACGCCGGCCCAGCGCCGTGAGCAGTACGCCTGCGACGTCACGTACGGCACGAACAACGAGTTCGGTTTCGACTACCTCCGCGACAACATGGCGTGGTCCGCGGACGAGCTCGTCCAGCGCGGCCACAACTTCGCCGTGGTCGACGAGGTCGACTCGATCCTCGTCGACGAGGCCCGTACGCCGCTGATCATCTCCGGCCCGGCCGACCAGGCCACCAAGTGGTACGGCGACTTCGCCAAGCTGGTCACGCGCCTGACCAAGGGCGAGGCGGGCAACTCGCTCAAGGGCATCGAGGAGACCGGCGACTACGAGGTCGACGAGAAGAAGCGGACCGTCGCCATCCACGAGCCCGGTGTCTCGAAGGTGGAGGACTGGCTCGGCATCGAGAACCTCTACGAGTCGGTGAACACGCCCCTCGTCGGGTACCTCAACAACGGCATCAAGGCCAAGGAACTCTTCAAGAAGGACAAGGACTACGTCGTCATCGACGGCGAAGTCATGATCGTCGACGAGCACACCGGCCGTATCCTCGCCGGCCGTCGCTACAACGAGGGCATGCACCAGGCGATCGAGGCGAAGGAAGGGGTGGACATCAAGGACGAGAACCAGACGCTCGCCACGATCACCCTGCAGAACTTCTTCCGCCTCTACGGCAAGCTTTCCGGTATGACCGGTACGGCGATGACCGAGGCCGCCGAGTTCCACCAGATCTACAAGCTCGGTGTGGTGCCGATCCCGACCAACCGGCCGATGGTCCGCGCCGACCAGTCTGACCTGATCTACCGCACCGAGGTCGCGAAGTTCGCCGCGGTCGTCGACGACATCGCCGAGAAGCACGAGAAGGGCCAGCCGATCCTGGTCGGCACCACCTCGGTCGAGAAGTCCGAGTACCTCTCGCAGCAACTGTCCAAGCGCGGTGTGCAGCACGAGGTCCTCAACGCCAAGCAGCACGACCGTGAGGCGACGATCGTCGCCCAGGCCGGCCGCAAGGGCGCGGTCACGGTCGCGACGAACATGGCCGGACGAGGCACCGACATCAAGCTTGGCGGCAACCCCGACGATCTCGCCGAGGCGGAGCTGCGTCAGCGGGGCCTCGACCCCGTCGAGCACGTCGAGGAGTGGGCGGCAGCGCTGCCCGCCGCGCTGGAGAAGGCCGAGCAGGCCGTGAAGGCGGAGTTCGAAGAGGTCAAGGAGCTCGGCGGGCTCTACGTCCTGGGCACCGAGCGGCACGAGTCGCGGCGTATCGACAACCAGCTGCGTGGTCGTTCCGGCCGTCAGGGCGACCCGGGCGAGTCCCGCTTCTATCTGTCGCTCGGCGACGACCTGATGCGTCTGTTCAAGGCGCAGATGGTCGAGCGCGTCATGTCGATGGCCAACGTGCCGGACGATGTGCCGATCGAGAACAAGATGGTGACGCGGGCGATCGCGTCGGCCCAGTCGCAGGTCGAGCAGCAGAACTTCGAGACGCGTAAGAACGTCCTGAAGTACGACGAGGTGCTCAACCGGCAGCGCGAGGTCATCTACGGCGAGCGCCGCCGGGTCCTGGAGGGCGAGGATCTGCAGGACCAGATCCGCCACTTCATGGACGACACGATCGACGACTACATCCGTCAGGAGACCGCCGAGGGCTTCGCCGAGGAGTGGGATCTGGACCGGCTGTGGGGTGCCTTCAAGCAGCTCTACCCGGTGAAGGTCACCGTCGAGGAGCTGGAGGAGGCGGCCGGCGACCGCGCGGGGATCACCGCCGAGTTCATCGGTGAGTCCATCAAGGACGACATTCACGAGCAGTACGACGAGCGTGAGAAGCAGCTCGGCTCGGACATCATGCGTGAGCTGGAGCGGCGTGTGGTGCTGTCCGTCCTGGACCGCAAGTGGCGTGAGCACCTCTACGAGATGGACTACCTCCAGGAGGGCATCGGCCTTCGTGCCATGGCGCAGAAGGACCCGCTGGTCGAGTACCAGCGGGAGGGCTTCGACATGTTCAACGCCATGATGGAGGGCATCAAGGAGGAGTCCGTCGGCTACCTGTTCAACCTGGAGGTTCAGGTCGAGCAGCAGGTCGAGGAGGTTCCGGTGCAGGACGAGGCCGAGCGGACCTCGCTCGCCAAGGAGGACCTCGTGCCGGCGGCGCGTCCGGAGATCCGGGCCAAGGGGCTCGATGCTCCGCAGCGTCCGGACCGGCTGCACTTCTCCGCTCCCACGGTGGACGGGGAGGGCGGGGTCGTCGAGGGCGACTTCTCCAGCAGTGACGGTGGCGGTGCGTCGGAGTCGGACGGGTTGACTCGGGCGGAGCGGCGCAAGGCGCAGAAGAACGGTGGGGGTGGGCGGCGCCGTAAGAAGTAGCGGTGGCGTTGCCGGCGTCGGCGTTCTTGGCGTTGGCGTGGTTGAGAGCTGGCCGGGGTCGGGCACCTTTTGGGGGTGCTCGGCCCCGGTTTGTTTTTTCCGCGGGGCGGGGCGGGGGCTTGGGCCTGGGCCTGGGGTTGGGGCCCGGTCGGGGGGTGTGGTGGGGCTTGGTGTGGGTGGGTCGCTGCGCGGGGTGTCCCCTACCCGCCCCTTGGGCTCCGCTCCTCAAACGCCGGAGAGGCTGGAATCGGGGCGGAGGGGCTGGGCAGGGCGCAGAGGCAGGTGGGTGGGAGCGGGGAGTGGGGGCGAGGGGGCCGGTTGGGCGGGAGGGGCAGGTGGATGGGGAGCGGGGAATGGGGCCGAAGGGGGTCGGGTGGGATGGGAAGCGTGGAGTGGGGCTGGGTGGGATGGAGGAGCGGGTGGGGTGAGCGGGTGGTGCAGAGGGGGTGGTGCAGAGGGGGTGGGTGGCGAGAGTGAGCTGAGTGGATGAAGGAGCGCGGTGGGGTGGCGGGCGTGGGTGGGGGTGAGAGGGCTTGGGGGGTGAGGGGTCTGGGGGTCGAGGGGTGAGTGGGGCGGCGAAGGGGCTTGGTGAGGTGGAGGGGTGAATGGGGGCGAGGGGTCGGTGGCGCGAAGGGTTGGGTGGGGCGAGGGGGCTCGGTGGTGGAGAGCTGGCGGGCGTGGGGTGGAAGGGGTGGACGGGGTGGGTGCTGTGGTTGTGGGGTGGGCGGCCGGGCTTGTTCCGGGCCCTCCTCCAGTGCCGGTGGGGGTGGAGGAGGGCCCGGAGGGGTGCCGACAGGTGTCGAGGGTGTTGTCCCGGGTGGTTCCGTCCTTGGGCTTCGGGAGGGCCGTGGAGGGGCCCGTCGGGGTTTATCGGGGCGTCGTCGTCTGCAGGCGTTCGTCGCCCAGTTCTACTGCTGCGCAGCGCCAGCGGAGGTCTGTGCCCTGTTCCAGGCGGAAGGCCATGGCCCGCACCTGTTCGCCTGCCGCGATGCTGGCGCAGGCCTCCACCACTCCCGGGGCAGGCTGGGCGCCGTGGCACATGCGGATCACGGGGCGGGCGCCGCGGGCCCTGAGGGGGGTACGGGGGGCCAGCTCGGCCAGTTGGTCGTAGGCATCGCCGATGGTGTGTCCGAGCATCCAGTGCACCGGGCGCTGGCCGCTGAGGACCGCCAGGAGGCGCTCGGCGAACCAGTGATGGGGGCGGACCCTCCGGGGAGTCCTTGTGCGCTGCGGTGGTACGGCCTCGGGCCTGCGCCCGTCGTGACGTCCGGTGGGCCGGGTCCTGTTCGTGCTCATCGCTCATCGCCCCCGTGCTTCAGAGGCCCGGCCGAATACCGGGCAGTAACTTCTGCTGTGGATCTTCTACGGCGACGACGGAGGCGGTCGCAAGCGCCGGCTGGGCACCGGAACCGGTCGGGAGGAATCACCTATCCGGGTGATGCGGCGGGTGCTGCGGTGGGCGCATGGCAGGCGTGGAGAGGGTGAGAGGCGGGTGCCGGGTGGACGGGGCGGCCGTGGCGCATGTAACCCCAAAGGGGGACGTCGCACGTATCCTGAGGGCGTTTCCGACTACGAAAGCGGTCAGCCATGCGCGTGTACGTCCCCCTGACGCTCCCCGGTCTCGCAGCGGCGCACCAGGCGGGCGAGATCGGTCCCGGTCCGCTGACTGCCTACGCGGTGACTCCCGGACTGCGCGAGTGGTACGTCTCCGACGACATCGAGGAGCTGGAGTACGCGGCGCTCAACCGGGCCGCCTCCGCCTCGCTGCGCCTGATCGCCGGAAACCCCGGCACGGCCCGTCGGCGGGTCGTCGTCGCCGTCGACGTGCCGGACGGTACTGCCGTGGCCGACCCGGACCGCAGCCTCGACTCGTCGTCGCTCGGCGAGGTGCGGATCTCGTCCCCCGTACCGCTGACCGCGGCCGCCGCCGTGCATGTCGACGCCGACGACGCCGAGAAGGACGTCACGGCCGCCGCGGCCGCTCTGGGCGCCGCGGACCTCGGTGACGACGACGCGCAGTTCACCGTGGACGGTGCCGAGGACCACGAGCTGCTGTGGTTCGGCATCCAGGAGATTCCGAATCTGATCGGCTGAGGTGTGGGACTCTGCGACTGACCTGCCCTTCTTGCCGCTGCCGGACGCGTTGTCGTACCCGGCGGGTACTTTCTTGAGCATGGGGACGCATGGGAAGCACCGCACGCATCTGGTCTGGGACTGGAACGGCACACTGCTCGACGACAACGCCGCGGTCGTCGGCGCGACGAACGCAGCATTCGGTGAGGTCGGCCTGGAGCCGATCACGCTGGAGCAGTACCGCGAGATGTACTGCGTCCCCATCCCGCGCTTCTACGAACGGCTGATGGGCCGGTTGCCCACAGAGGCCGAGTGGGAGCGGATGGACGGGATATTCCACCGGTACTACACCGAGCAGCGGGCCGCCTGTGGGCTCACCGAAGGGGCCGAGGAGCTTCTCTCCCAGTGGCAGCTGGACGGGGGCAGCCAGTCCCTGCTGAGCATGTACGGTCACGACCAGCTGGTCCCCGTCGTGCGGGGGTACGGCATCGAACGGCACTTCCTGCGGATCGACGGGCGCACCGGGCCGTCCGGCGGCAGCAAGGCGCGGCACATGGAGCGCCACATCGCCGCGCTCGGCGGGATATCCCCGGAGTACACCGTGATCGTCGGCGATGCCGTGGACGACGCCGTGGCCGCCGCCCACGTCGGTGCGAAGGCCGTGCTCTACACCGGCGGCTCGCACAGCAGAGCCAGCCTGCAGGCCGCCGGAGTGCCGGTGGTGGACAGCCTGGCCGAGGCCGCGGACCTCGCCGGGCGCATGGCTGGATGAGCCGGAGAGGCTGGGGGAGGGGGAGAGGGGCGAGAAGCCGGCTCGGCAAGCGCCGTCAGGTGGTCACCGGGGCCTTGGTGCGGAGCACCTTCAGGAATTCGCGCATCCACGCCGAGTGGTCCGGCCACGCACGGGACGAGATCAGTGTGCCGTCGACCACCGCCTCGTGGTCCTCGAAGGTGGCGCCCGCCGCCTGCATGTCGAGCTCCAGCGCCGGGTACGCGGTGACGTGCCGGCCGGCCAGGGCGCCGACCGCCGCCGTCATCAGCGGGCCGTGGCAGATCTGGGCCACCGGCCGGTCCGAGTCGAAGAACGCCTTGAGAATCTTGCGCAGCTCGGCGTCATTGCGCAGATACTCGGGAGCCCGGCCGCCCGGGACGACCAGGGCCACGTAGTCCCCGGCGTCCACCTCGGAGAAGGCCAGGTCGGCGGGCCAGGTGTAGCCGGGCTTCTCGGTGTACGTGTCGAAGCCGGGCTCGAAGTCGTGGACCACGAAGCGGAGCGTCTTGCGGGCGGGGGCCGCGATATGGACGTCGTACCCCTCCTCGCGCAGCCGCTGGTACGGATAGAGGACTTCCAGGGACTCGGCGGCGTCGCCGGTGACGATCAGGATCTTCGGTGCCATGGCGGGGCTCCCACGGTTCGTCGGCCTGTTCCGTCTACCAGAGTGCGGCAAGACGGGCCGGCGCGCTGTCCAGAGTGTCAAATTTCCGACCATCTTTTGTACACATACGGCTCGTGACGGTTACGGCGGCGGGCGAGATAGCCTGGACCCCGTGATCAGCGCGATACGCCTCGGGGGCAGCGGAGCCCCCGGCCTGCGCCCGGAGTGCCACAGCACCCGGGCCATCACTGATCCTCACAGCCCGGACCGACTGCCAAAAATGGCCAATATGGTCCCGGGCATCTCTCATAGCGGCATAGCGTCGACTCAGACCGGAAACCCCGTGTCGTGGCGGTACGTCGTCTTTTTCACCTACGTCACGCAACGGCGCGCGACAGGAGCCAGAGGACATGCAGACCAAGCTGGACGAAGCCAAGGCCGAGCTGCTCGCACGAGCCGCCAAGGTAGCTGACAACAGCCCGGGCGGTGGTGTCGGTGGCCCGGGCGGTACCCCCCCGGTACGTGTCGCGGCCACCGGCGGCGCCGGGGCCGAGCAGGAGCGTCCCGGACAGGACGTACTCCTCGCCTACCTCCAGCGCTACTACCTGCACACCGCACCCGAGGACATCGCGGGCCGCGACCCCGTCGACGTCTTCGGTGCCGCCTCCTCCCACTACCGGCTCGCGGAGGCCCGCCCGCAGGGCAAGGCGAACGTCCGGGTGCACACCCCGACCGTCGAGGAGAACGGCTGGACGTGCAGCCACACCGTCGTCGAGGTCGTCACCGACGACATGCCGTTCCTGGTCGACTCCGTCACCAATGAGCTGTCCCGGCAGGGCCGCGGCATCCATGTCGTGATCCACCCGCAGGTCGTCGTACGCCGTGATGTCACCGGCAAGCTCATCGAGGTCCTCGCCGAGGGCAACGGCGTCTCGGCGAGCCCGCAGGCCCGCAAGAACGCCAAGGGAGGCAAGAAGAGCGGCACGACCGAGCTGCCGCACGACGCGCTCGTCGAGTCCTGGATCCACGTCGAGATCGACCGCGAGACCGACCGCTCCGACCTCCAGCAGATCGCCACCGATCTGCTCCGCGTGCTGTCCGACGCACGCGAGGCCGTCGAGGACTGGGAGAAGATGCGCGACGCCGCGCTGCGCATCGCCGACGACCTGCCCGCCGAGCCGCTCGACGAACTCGCCGACGAAGAGGTGAACGAGGCCAGGGAGCTGCTGCGCTGGCTCGCCGCCGACCACTTCACCTTCCTCGGCTACCGCGAGTACGAGCTCAAGGACACCGACGCGCTGGCCGCCGTACCCGGCACCGGCCTCGGCATCCTGCGCTCCGACCCGCACCACAGCGTCGACGAGGCGCACCCCGTCAGCCCGTCCTTCGAACGGCTGCCCGCCGACGCCCGGGCCAAGGCCCGCGAGCGCAAGCTCCTCGTCCTCACCAAGGCCAACAGCCGGGCGACCGTCCACCGCCCCAGCTACCTCGACTACGTCGGCGTGAAGAAGTTCGACGCCGACGGCAATGTCGTCGGTGAGCGCCGCTTCCTCGGACTGTTCTCGTCCGCCGCCTACACCGAGTCCGTGCGCCGGGTGCCCGTCATCCGCCGCAAGGTCGCCGAGGTGGTGGAGGGTGCGGGCTTCTCGCCCAACAGCCACGACGGCCGCGACCTGCTGCAGATCCTGGAGACGTACCCGCGCGACGAGCTGTTCCAGGCGCCCGTCGACCAGCTGCGCTCCGTCGTCACCTCCGTGCTGTACCTCCAGGAGCGCCGCCGGCTGCGGCTCTACCTGCGCCAGGACGAGTACGGGCGCTACTACTCCGCGATCGTCTACCTGCCGCGCGACCGCTACACCACCGGTGTACGGCTGCGCCTGATCGACATCCTCAAGGAGGAACTGGGCGGCACCAGCGTCGACTTCACCGCCTGGAACACCGAGTCGATCCTCTCCCGGCTGCACTTCGTCGTCCGGGTCGCCCCCGGCACCGAGCTGCCCGACCTCACCGACGCCGAGGCCGACCGCATCGAGGCGCGGCTCGTCGAAGCCGCCCGCTCCTGGGCCGACGGCTTCCAGGAGGCACTCAACGCCGAGTGCGGCGAGGAGCGTGCCGCCGAGCTGCTGCGCCAGTACGGCCACTCGTTCCCCGAGGGCTACAAGGCCGACCACACGCCGCGCTCCGCCGTGGCCGATATGATCCACCTCGAAGCACTCAAGAAGGACGAGAAGGACTTCGCCCTCAGCCTGTACGAGCCGGTCGGCGCCGGCCCCGGCGAGCGTCGCTTCAAGATCTACCGGACAGGCGAGCAGGTCTCCCTCTCGGCCGTCCTTCCGGCGCTCCAGCGGCTCGGTGTCGAGGTCGTCGACGAGCGTCCGTACGAGCTGCGCTGCGCGGACCGTACGCACGCCTGGATCTACGACTTCGGTCTGCGGATGCCGCAGACCAACGGCAGCGGCAATTACCTCGCCGATGACGCACGCGACCGCTTCCAGGACGCCTTCGCGGCCGTGTGGACCGGTGCGGCCGAGAACGACGGCTTCAACTCCCTCGTGCTGGGCGCCGGTCTGAACTGGCGGCAGGCGGTGGTGCTGCGCGCCTACGCGAAGTACCTGCGGCAGGCCGGTTCGACCTTCAGCCAGGACTACATGGAGAGCACTCTCCGCAACAACGTCCACACCACCCGGCTGCTGGTCTCGCTCTTCGAGGCGCGGATGTCCCCGGAGCGGCAGAGCGCCGGCACCGAGCTGACCGACGGGCTCCTCGAAGAGCTGGACGGGGCCCTGGACCAGGTCGCCTCGCTCGACGAGGACCGGATCCTGCGGTCCTTCCTCACCGTCATCAAGGCCACTCTGCGCACCAACTTCTTCCAGAGCGCGGACGACGGCAAGCCGCACGGTTACGTCTCGATGAAGTTCGACCCGCAGTCCATCCCGGACCTCCCGGCGCCCCGCCCGGCGTTCGAGATCTGGGTGTACTCGCCGCGCGTGGAGGGTGTGCACCTGCGCTTCGGCAAGGTCGCCCGAGGCGGTCTGCGCTGGTCGGACCGGCGGGAGGACTTCCGTACGGAGATTCTCGGCCTGGTCAAGGCGCAGATGGTGAAGAACACCGTCATCGTGCCCGTCGGCGCCAAGGGCGGCTTCGTCGCCAAGCAGCTCCCGGACCCGGCCGTCGACCGTGACGCCTGGATGGCCGAGGGCGTCGCCTCCTACCGCACCTTCATCTCGGCGCTGCTCGACATCACGGACAACATGGTGGCCGGCGAGATCGTGCCGCCCAGGGCCGTCGTCCGTCACGACGAGGACGACACCTACCTGGTCGTCGCCGCCGACAAGGGCACCGCGAAGTTCTCCGACATCGCCAACGAGG
Source organism: Streptomyces sp. NPDC058092 (assembly GCF_042884935.1). Taxonomy (NCBI): domain Bacteria; kingdom Bacillati; phylum Actinomycetota; class Actinomycetes; order Kitasatosporales; family Streptomycetaceae; genus Streptomyces; species Streptomyces sp. NPDC058092. The sequence goes on along the minus strand of NZ_JBHVSY010000005.1, from coordinate 368,003 downwards.
TCGCCGTCTCGTACGGCTTCTGGCTCGGCGACGCGTTCGCCTCCGGCGGCTCCGCCGGATACGACCACAAGGGCATGGGCATCACCGCCCGCGGTGCCTGGGAATCCGTCAAGCGGCACTTCCGCGAGCTCGGCCACGACACCCAGACCGAGGACTTCACCGTCGTCGGCGTCGGTGACATGTCGGGTGACGTGTTCGGCAACGGCATGCTCCTCTCCGAGCACATCCGGCTCGTCGCCGCCTTCGACCACCGGCACATCTTCATCGACCCCACCCCGGACGCCGCCACCTCGTACGCCGAGCGGCGCCGCCTCTTCGACCTGCCGCGCAGCTCCTGGGCCGACTACAACAAGAAACTGCTCTCCGCGGGCGGTGGCATCCACCCGCGCAGCGCCAAGTCCATCCCGGTCAACGCGCACATCCGTGAGGCGCTCGGCATCGAGTCGCGGGTCACGAAGATGACGCCCGCCGAGCTGATGCAGACCATCCTCAAGGCCCGCGTCGACCTGCTGTGGAACGGCGGCATCGGTACGTACATCAAGTCCTCCGCCGAGTCGAACGCGGACGTCGGCGACAAGGCCAACGACGCGATCCGCGTCAACGGCCAGGACCTGCGGGCCAAGGTCGTCGGCGAGGGCGGCAACCTCGGTGCCACCCAGCTCGGCCGGATCGAGTTCGCCCGCACCGGCGGCAGGATCAACACCGACGCGATCGACAACAGCGCCGGGGTGGACACCTCCGACCACGAGGTGAACATCAAGATCCTGCTCAACGGTCTGGTCCGGGACGGCGACATGACCGTCAAGCAGCGCAACAAGCTGCTCGCCGAGATGACCGACGAGATCGGCCGTCTGGTGCTGCGCAACAACTACGCGCAGAACGTGGCCCTCGCCAACGCCACGACCCAGGCGCCCTCCCTGCTCCACGCCCACCAGCGCTTCATGCGCCGGCTGGGCCGCGACGGGGACCTCGACCGCGCGCTGGAGTTCCTGCCCACCGACCGGCAGATCCGCGAGCTGCTCAACGGTGGCAAGGGGCTCAGCCAGCCCGAGCTGGCCGTGCTGATGGCGTACACGAAGATCACGGCGGCCCGGGAGCTGATCCGGACCAGCCTGCCGGACGACCCGCACCTGCAGACGCTGCTGCACGCCTACTTCCCGCAGCAGCTGCGTGAGCAGTTCCCCGAGGCGGTCGACGGGCACGCGCTGCGTCGCGAGATCATCACCACGGTCCTGGTCAACGACACCGTGAACAGCGGTGGTTCGACCTTCCTGCACCGGCTGCGGGAAGAGACCGGAGCCTCGATCGGGGAGATCGTGCGGGCACAGTTCGCGGCCCGCGAGATCTTCGGCCTGGGCCAGGTGTGGGACGCCGTCGAGGCGCTCGACAACAAGGTCGCCGCCGATGTGCAGACCCGGATCCGGCTGCACTCGCGCCGGCTCGTCGAGCGCGGTTCGCGCTGGCTGCTCGGCAACCGGCCGCAGCCGCTGGAGATCGCCGGGACGATCGACTTCTTCAAGGCGGGCGTCGAGCAGGTCTGGGCCGAGCTGCCCAAGATGCTGATGGGCACCGACCTGGACTGGTACCAGTCGATCCTGGACGAGCTCACCGAGGCGGGTGTCCCGGGCGAGCTGGCCCAGCGGGTCGCCGGATTCTCCTCCGCCTTCCCGGCGCTGGACATCGTGGCGATCGCGGACCGCACCGGCAAGGACCCGCTCTCCGTCGCCGAGGTGTACTACGACCTCGCGGACCGGCTGGGCATCACCCAGCTGATGGACCGGATCATCGAGCTGCCGCGGGCCGACCGCTGGCAGTCCATGGCCCGGGCGTCCATCCGCGAGGACCTGTACGCCGCGCACGCCGCGCTCACCGCGGATGTGCTGCCCGTGGGCAACGGGGCCTCGTCCCCGGAGGAGCGGTTCAAGGCGTGGGAGGAGAAGAACGCGGCGATCCTCACGCGGTCGCGCTCCACGCTCGAGGAGATCCAGGGGTCGGACTCGTTCGACCTGGCGAACCTGTCGGTGGCCATGCGGACGATGCGGACGTTGCTGCGTACGCACGCCTAGCGGGTGGTGGGGCGGGGCGGTCGCCGGGGGTGCCCGGCGGCCGCCCCGCCCTCATGCCGGACGGGCTCGAAGCGGGTGCCGCGCCGGGCCGGTCAGTGACCAGGTCACGGCCACGGCCACGGCGACGGCGGCCCCGGCGGTGAACAGCGCGGGGTGGGGGCGCCTGGCCGGTGCCGGGGGCTGGGAGGGGTACGTGGACGGGGCGACGGCGGGGTGGTTCGGGGCGTACGGGGGCGGGTTGTGGGGGACCGTGGGCCCGGTCGCGGGCGGCCGGGCCCGGCGCGTCCGGCGGCAGGGTCCTCGCGTATCCGGCCCGTGCGCCCGGTGGTACCGGGTCGGCGGGGACGGTGGTACCGGTCGCCGACGGGACCGTGCCGGGCGGGTACGTGGGTGCCGTCGCCGGGTCCGTCGGCTGCGGGCGCTGTGCCACCCGCTCGCGACGGGCGATCTCCGCGGCGAGCGGCTCCGGCAGCCAGCCGTCGGATTCGCGCAGCGGCCGGCCCGGCGACCGCTCGCACAGGGCGGCGAGTTCGGCGGGTGTGATGCGCGCGCCCGGATCGGCGGCCAGGCAGCGTTCCAGCAGCGGGCGCAGCTCCTGCGGACAGCCGTCCGGCCGGGGCGGCCGGTGTCCGGTGTCGGCGATCCGGGCGGCGACGGTCAGCGCCCCGCCCGGCCCGCCGCCCGCGCCGCTACTTCTTGCCGGTGAACTCCTCGTACGCGGCCACGACCTCGTCGGCCGGACCGTCCATCCGCAGCGTCCCCGCCTCCAGCCAGATCGCCCGGTCGCAGGTCTCGGTGATCGACTTGTTGCTGTGGCTGACCAGGAAGACCGTGCCGGCCTCCTTGCGCAGCTCCTTGATCCGTTCCTTGCTGCGCCGCTGGAACCTGGCGTCGCCGGTGGACAGCGCCTCGTCGATCAGGAGGACGTCATGGCTCTTTGCGGCCGCGATCGAGAAGCGCAGCCGCGCGCCCATTCCGGAGGAGTACGTCCGCATCGGCAGGGTGATGAAGTCGCCCTTCTCGTTGATGCCGGAGAAGTCGACGATCCCCTGGTAGCGCTCGCGGATCTGGGCCCGCGTCATGCCCATGGCGAGGCCGCCGAGCACGATGTTGCGCTCGCCGGTCAGATCGCTCATCAGCGCCGCGTTCACCCCGAGCAGCGAGGGCTGGCCCTGGGTGTGCACCCGGCCCTTCGTCGCGGGCAGCAGACCGGCGATCGCCTTCAGCAGCGTCGACTTCCCCGAACCGTTGGAACCGATCAGGCCGATGGCCTCGCCCTTGTACGCGGCGAAGCTCACCCCCTTCACGGCGTGCACCTCGCGTATCCCGGGGGTCTGCCGGCGCGAGACGATCCGGCTGAGCGCCGAGGTGGCGCTGCCCTTTCCGGTACGGGCGCCATTGACCTTGTACGTGATGTGCACGTCGTCCACGACGACGGTCGGCACCCGCTCGTCGTTGTCAGCCATGTTGTCAGCCACGTCCGTACCGCTCCTCCGCCTGCCAGAAGTACACGAAGCCGCCCACCCCGCACACGAGCGCCCAGCCCGCGGCGATCGCCCACACATGCGGCGGCAGATGGGACGCGTCGAAGCTGTCGATGAGCGCGAACCGCATCAGGTCGATGAAGACGGCGGCCGGATTGCACTCCAGCATCACCATCACGTAGTGCGGGACCCGGTCCCCCTTGAGCATCGTGTCGACGCTCCACATGACGCCCGAGGCGTACATCCAGGTGCGCAGGATGAACGGCATCAGCTGCGCGATGTCCGGCGTCCGGGCGGCGAGCCGCGCCACCACCATGGAGACACCGGTGTTGAACACGGCCTGGAGGAACAGCGCCGGAACCGCCAGCAGCCAGGACGGCTGGGGGAACTGCCCGAACCCCACCAGGATCAGCACCAGCGCACCCAGCGAGAACAGCAACTGCTGGAGCTGCTGGAGGGCCAGCGCGATCGGCAGCGAGGCGCGCGGGAAGTGCAGCGCCCGCACGAGGCCGAGATTGCCGCTGATCGCGCGGGTGCCCGCGGTGATCGAGCTGCTGGTGAAGGTCCAGATGAACACGCCGGTGACGAGGAAGGGCACGAAGTCCTCGACGTTGCGCTTCGTGTTCATCAGGACGCCGAAGATGAAGTAGTAGACCGTCGCGTTCAGCAGCGGGGTCATGATCTGCCAGATCTGGCCGAGCTTCGCCTGGCTGTACTGGGCGGTCAGCTTGGCGGTGGCGAACGCCGTGATGAAGTGCCGCCGCCCCCACAGCTGCCGGATGTACGCGACCAGCGAGGGCCGGGCCCCGCTCATCGTCAGTCCGTGGCGGGCGGCGAGCGCGGCCAGCTCGCCCGGCGCGTACACCGGGGAGGGCGTACCGGCGGGGGTGTCGGCCGGGGCCGGTGGGGTTGCTGTCTGGCTCACCACGATCGCTTTCGACGAGAGGGCGGGAACACGACGATCGACGGGACGGGACCGTATCGTCGCAACGCCGAGGGTAGGGCGCTCCACGTCGCAACGCAACCGTTTCGTCGTGACGGACTATGATTCGGGCATGACCACCGACCCGGGAACCCGCCGCCGTGTCCCCGCCGGAGCCGCTGTGCTGCGCGAGGACGTCACCGATGCGATTCGCAGCGCCGTCTTCGAGGAACTGGCCGCGGTGGGCTTCGCCCGGATGTCGATCGAGGGCATCGCCCGGCGGGCGGGCGTCGGCAAGACGGCCGTGTACCGCCGCTGGAAGTCCAAGCTGGCCCTGGTCCTCGACCTGGTCTCGGCCGTCGCCGTCCAGGGCATGCCGGCTCCGGCCACGGGTTCGCTGTACGGGGATGTCCGCGCCGTACTGGAACTCGCCGCCTACGCCCTGCGCCACCCCGTCGCCTCGCAGGTCATCCCGGACCTGCTGGTCGAGGCGGCCCGCAGTCCGGAGATCTCCGACACGATCAAGGCCGCCCTGCTCGACCCGCAGCAGGGCATCGCCGCCGTCGTCGTACGGGACGCCGTGGCGCGCGGCGAGCTGCCCGAGGACAGCGACCCGGACCGTGCGCTGGACCTGATTGTCGGGCCGCTCTACTGGCGGCTCGCCGTCGTCCGTACCCCGCTGCCCAAGGGCTATCTCGACGACCTGGCCGCGTCGGCCGTCGCCGCGCTCAAGAACCGAGCCGGGTAGGCGCTACCCCTCGGCCAGCAGCCGGTCCGCGACCCGGGCCGCCGCCCCGCCGTCGTCCAGGTCGCAGAAGTCCCGGCGGAAACTCTCGTACGCCTCCGCGTGCCGGGCCGCCGACGCGGTCAGGGCGCCGGCATCGCGCAGGGCCCCGGCGATCTCGTCCGTGCCGAGGAGCAGCGGCCCCGGCGCCCGGGTCTCGAAGTCCAGGCAGAAACCGCGCACCGTGTCGCGGTAGTGCTCCAGGTCGTAGGTGTGGAAGAGCATCGGGCGGCCCGTGTGCGCGTAGTCGAACATCAGCCCCGCGTAGTCCGTCACCAGCACATCCGCGATGAGCAGCAGCTGAGCGGTGTCCGGGTGCGCCGACACGTCGCGTACCCCGTGCCCCTCGGGCACGCTCCCGGTCACCCGCGGATGGCGCCGCACCAGAAGGGTGTGGCCGTCGCCGAGTGACCGGGCCAGGGCGGCCAGGTCGAGCGCGGGATCCCAGCGGTAGCGGGGCCGCTCGCCGTCGGCGCCGGGCGGGTGGGCCAGTTGGTCACGGTAGGTCGGCGCGTACAGCACGACCCGGCGGCCGTCCGGGATGCCGAGGCGGTGCCGGACCCGCTCGGCGGTCTTGGCCCGGTCGGCCGAGAAGAGCAGGTCGTTGGCCGGGGAACCCGCCTCCACGACCTCGCCCCGGTAGCCGAGTGCGCGGCGCAGCAGCGGGGTGGAGTGGCGGCTGGGGGAGACCAGGACGGACCACTGGGCCGCCCGGCGCGGCAGCGAGGCGAGCTCGTGGTGGTCCGCGTACAGGGTGCCGTCCAGATCCGTGCCGAAGCGGCCGAGCGGGGTGCCGTGCCAGGTCTGCACCACGAGCTGGCCGGGCCGCCGCTCGAACCACTCGGGCAGCTGGTCGGCGGTGACGATCCGGCGGGACCTCGCCAGCGCCTCGTACCAGGCGGCACTGTGCTCGACGACCGGGACGGCGGTGGGCGGGTTGTGGCCGTGGAGCCCGTCGGTGACCCAGAGGTGCTCCGACTCCACTCCCCGGCGCACCAGTTCGGTGTGGACGGCGCGGGGTGAGTCGCCGCCCGTGTAGAGGACGGTGTCCCGCAGCGGCAGCGCGCGCCGGGCCGGGTAGTGCGTGCGGCGCAGTTCGGCCCGGCGGTACGCGCCCCGCTCGGAGAGTGCGAGGACCGGCCCGGCCTGTACGGTCAGCCGGTCGCCGAACCGGCGGTCCAGGACGAACTCCCGGCCGGCCGCGGGGGTGTTGGCGTCCGCCCCCGTGCGGCAGAGCGGCAGCCGGGCGGCGAGCGCGGTCAGCACCCGGACCGGCCGGCCGCCCAGATACGCGTCCCAGCGGCCCTCGGGCAGCCCGGCGGCCACCGAGGGCGCGAGGAACGCGGTGAAACGGCGCCCCTCGTACGCTCCCGCGCGCCGTTCCTCGTGGTGGGTGACGGGGACGGACACCGTCTCGCGCAGCGCCTCGTGCCGAAGCACGAGGTGGGCCGGCCCTTCGTCCTGCCGTACGCCCGTCCCGGCGCCGGTCACGCCCTCCACCCGCAGCGCCCCGTCCGACGTCCACGCGGCCCCGTCCGCGAACGGCTGCCCGCTCAGGTCCAGCACCAGTTCGCCGGCCGCATCGGCCACCACTGGCGGCGCCACCTCCGGGGCCGCCGCCAGTGGCACCCGCGACCCGTCCGCCAGCACCAGCCGCGCCCGCCACCGCCCGCCGGGCTCCGGCTCGACCTCGCGCGGCGCCCGGTGTGGTGCCGCAGGCGCGGCCGCCATCCCGGCGAGGTCGGCGAGCGGAATCCGTACCGTGAAACGGCCGTCCGTCACGCACTCGACGGGGTGGCCGAATTCCTGGTCCGCCACCCCGTCGCAGGTCAGCACCAGGGCCTTCGGCCGGGCACCCCCGTACAGCCGGCCGGTCAACGCCAGCTCCTCGCCGATGCGACGGTCCTCGCACCGGGCCGGCAGCTGCGTCAGGTTCAGCCGGAGCCGCCCGCCCAGGTAGTCGAGCACGGCCCGCCGCCCGTCGCCCAGGTCCCGGACGTGCGGCTGCACCGCCCCCGCGTCCACGGCGCGCACGGCCACCCGGCGGACCGTGCCATGAGCGGCCACCATCATGCCCACCAGCCAGCCGCCGGGCCGCAGCCGACGCGGGTCGAGCGTCAGCTCGAAGCCCGAGTGGTCGTAACAGTGCAACTGCTGACCGGAGTTGATGGTCGCCTCGGGTGCGGGAACGTTCCGTACCGGCACCGTCCGCAGCTGCTGGCCACGGGTCGCGCGCACCATGCCCACCTTCAGCGAGTGGCGCGGCGACGCGGCCGGCAGATTGCGGATGTACGCGTAACCGCGCAGCCGCAGCCTTCCGTCGTCGCCCCACTGCGCCTCCAACAGCCGTGCCACGGCCGGGAGATCGGCACGGGCCAGGCGGGGGGCGTCCGGAATGCCGGGAAAACCGGCCTGCCGCCGCCCCGGCACACCGCCGACCAGGAACGTTCCGGCGCCGTTGGCCCGTTCGAAGGCGAGCACGGCGAGCAGCTCCGCGAGCCTGCGCTCCTTCACCAGCCGCCACTTGATCCGCAGCTCCACCGGCAGCTCATGGGCCACGGCCCGGCCCGACCTGGCCGCCCCGTCCATCCGCTCCATCCGGTCCAGGAACGCCCCCGCGTCCGCCATGAACGCGTCCCGGTACTCGGGCCCGCCCATGGCGAGCCCCTCCAGGAAGTACACGAAGTCGTCGCGCAGGCACGAGAGGTCGTAGCGGCGCCGCGCACCGCCGTGTCCGACCCCGCCCCGGCCCGCCAGGAACGCGCTGACCTGCTCGCACGCCGCGATCCGGTCCCGTACGCCCCGCACATCCGTACGCCGCCGGGTGATCGACCCCTCGCGCACCCGCCAGTAGTAGACGTGCTCGTGCAGTACGTCGACCGAGCCGGCGAGGAAGTGGGCCGGGATCATCACCGGGGTGTCCTCGTAGAGCTTCCCCTCCGGGAAGGCGAAGGTGTGCCGGTCCCAGAAGGAGCGCCGGAACACCTTGTTCCAGGCGACCCGGTCGGCGAGCAGCCGCGGATCGCGGCTGATGTGGGTGCGCGCCCGGGTGGCGGTCAGCCAGCGGTACTGCCAGGCCTGCTGCCGCCCCTGCTCGTTCAGCCGCCACACATTGCCGGTCGCGAGGTCGGAGCCGGTCGACTCCAGTGAGGCCAGCATCCGCTCGTAGGCGTCGTGGACGACGAGGTCGTCGCTGTCGACGAACGCCAGATACGGCACGCCCTGTGTGGTGTGCCGCACGCCGGTGTTACGGGCCGCGCTCAGCCCCCCGTTGGGCCGGCGGACATAGCGGAAGCGGCGGTCGCGGGCGGCGAACTCCCGGGCGATGGCCGTGCTGCCGTCCGTCGAACCGTCGTCGACGAGGATCGCCTCGATGTCGGCGACCGACTGTTCGGCCACCGAGCGCAGGCAGTCCTCCAGATAGTCCTCGACGTTGTGGACCGGGACGACGACACTGAGGCGCGGCTTCATGCCAGGTCAACCGGGGCGGACGCGCCTGGTCACCGGCACTGCCCCGAACGGGTGAACACGCGATTCGGTGCGCGGTGGGTGCGCGATTACGCTCGGCTGCCATGTTCCTCAGTGTTGTCGTGCCCGTCCACCGCGCTCAGGGATATCTCAGGGCGACGCTGGAGTCCGTGCTCGGCCGGGGCCCCGGTGAGCTGGAGCTGCTCGTCGTCGACGACGGCTCGCGGGACGGCAGCGCCGAGATCGCCGCAGAGTTCGCGGCGCGCGACCCGAGGGTCCAGGTGTTCACCCTTCCTGAGCACCGCGGCGCGGGTCCGGCCCGCAACGCCGGGGCGGCCGAGGCGCGCGGCCGGTATCTGCTCTTCCTCGACGGCGACGACCTGCTGCGACCGGGCGCCCTGGAAGCGATCACCGACCGGCTGGCCGGGAGCGAACCGGACGTGCTCCTCCTCGGACACGACCGGATCGACTGGTGGGGCACCGTCGCACCTGCGGAAGCCGTCCCCGACGGCTTCTCCACCGTCACCCCGCGCCTCTTCCGCCGCGCCTTCTGGAGCGCGCACGGCCTCCGCTTCACCGACGGCCCCTACGAGGACGTCCTCCCCGTCCTGAGCGCCACCCTCCTCGCCGCCGACGCCGGCACGCTCGACACCCTCGACCGGATCTGCGTCCGCCACCGCGTCCGCCGCACCGGCACCTTCGCCACCACTCCGGGACGCCACCACTTCGCGATCCTCGACGCGTACGAACGGCTGCTCGCCGCGACCGGCCACGACCTGCGGATCCGGGCGGCCCGCACCCGCCATCTGCGTACCGTCCTCGCCGACCCCGGCCGGATCGCCCCCGAGGACCGTGCCGCCTTCCACCGCGCCGCGGACCTCCCCGGCAGCTACGCCGCCCACCGTGCCCGGGAGGCCGTCCGTACCGGCCGCACCCGCACCCGGGCCGCCCTGCGCCGCCGCAAGAAGACGCTCCGGGCCCGGCTCACGCGCGCCGCCTACCGCGCCGACCTGCTGCGCCCCCTGGACCCGAACCTCGCGGTGTACGGCGCCTACTGGAACCGGGGCGTCGCCTGCAACCCGGCCGCGATCCACGCCAAGGCCCTCGAACTGGCCCCGCACATCCAGGGCGTCTGGGTGGTCTCGTCCCGGCACCGCGACCGCATGCCGTCCGGCGTCCCGTACGTCATCGAGGGCTCCCTCGCCTACGGGCGGGTCATGGCCACCGCCACGTACCTGATCAACAACTCCAGCTTCCCCGGCGGCTTCACCAAGCGCCCCGGCCAGCGCTATCTCCAGACCCACCACGGCACCCCCCTGAAGACCATGGGCCTGGACCAGCGCGCCTACCCGGCCCTCACCAACGGCATCAGCTTCGAGAAGATCGTCGCCCACGCCGACCAGTGGGACTTCTCGCTCTCCGCCAATCCGCACACCACGGAGATCTGGGACCGGGTCTACCCGTCCGGATACGAGCATCTGAACCTCGGCTACCCGCGCAACGACGTCTTCTTCACCGCCACCCCCGAGCGGATCGCGGCGATCCGGCAGCGCCTCCACCTCGACCCGGACCGGACGGTGCTGCTGTACGCACCGACCCACCGCGACTACCGCAAGGGCTTCGTCCCCCACCTCGACCTGGACCGGCTGACCCGCGAACTCGGGCCGCAGTACGTGGTGCTGGTCCGCGCGCACTACTTCTACGGCCGCTCGGCGGCGCCGGACAGCGCCCGGGTGATGGACGTGACGGGACATCCGTCCGTCGAGGAACTCTGCCTGGTCTCCGACGCGTTGATCACCGACTACTCGTCGCTGATGTTCGACTACGCCTGCCTGGACCGCCCGATCATCAGCCACGCCCCGGACTGGGCCGCCTACCGGGCCTCGCGCGGCACCTACTTCGACCTGCTCTCCGGACGCCCCGGCGACACCCCGGGCGCGGTCGCCACCACCGACGACGAACTGCTGGAACTGTTCAGGACGGGCGAGTGGCGCTCGGCGCGGACGGCGGAGCTGCGGGCGGCGTTCCGGGAGCGCTTCTGCCCGTACGACGACGGGCACGCGGCCGAGCGCGTGGTGCGGCGGCTGTTCCTCGGCGGCGGCGAGTAACGGCCGGGTGAGGTCGTAAGCCCGGCGCGGCCGATGTCACCCGTTCGGGACAGACCGCAACCGGTGACCCCCGGCCTCTCACGGGGTTGAGCCGTACGGACAACCAGGCCCCCGATGAACGGACGTGCTCAACATGCCGCCACGGCTCAGTGTCGTCGTACCCGTCCACAACGTCGAGCTCTATCTGACGGACTGCCTGAAGTCCCTCGCAGAGCAGACCATGACCGACCTGGAGGTGGTCATGGTCGACGACGGGTCCACCGACAGCAGCGCGGCCCTGGCCGCCGGGTTCGCTGCACAGGACGGCCGGTTCCGCCTGGTGAGCCAGGAGAACGGCGGACTCGGGCACGCCCGCAACACCGGGGTCCGCCACTGCGACCCGGGCGCCCGCCATCTCGCGTTCGTCGACAGCGACGACGTGCTCCCGCCCCGCGCGTACGAACTCCTTCTCGGCGCCCTGGAGGAGACGGGCTCGGACCTCGCGTCCGGCAACGTGCTGCGGCTTCGGTCCTCCGGCAAGCTCCAGCAGTCGCCCAACTTCCGCAAGCCGATGGCGACGACCCGGCTGCGCACCCACATCTCCCGCGACTGGGACCTCGCCGCCGACCGGATCGCCTGCAACAAGGTCTTCCGCCGGTCCTTCTGGGACGAGCACGCCTTCGCCTTCCCGGTCGGCGCCCTCTACGAGGACATCCCGGTCGTCCTGCCCGCCCACTTCCTGGCCCGCTCCGTCGACGTGCTGAAGGACGCCGTCTACCACTGGCGCGACCGCCCGGGCTCGATCACCACGCGTCGCGCCGTCGTCCGCGGCATCCAGGACCGGGCCTCGCACGTGCTGGGCGTCGCCACCTTCCTCGACGAGCACCGCGGCGCCACCGACAAACGGCGCTACGAGGCCCACGTACTCGCCCATGACCTCCGGTACTTCATGGACGCGCTGCCCGACGGCGACGAGGAGTACCGGCGCGCCTTCCTCACGTACGCCAACGAGTTCACCGACCAGGTCGACCCCGCGGTCCTGGACGCGCTCCCGCTGCGGCTGCGGCTGATGTGGCACCTCGTGCGCGAACGGCGGGCCGACGAACTGCTGGCGCTGCTCGCCTTCGACAAGGCCGAGCCGGGAGCCTTCGCGGTACGGGGCCTGCGGCGCCGCAGCGCCGCCTTCCCGGCCCTCACCCGGCCCGTGCCGCGCCCGGTGCTGCGGGTCACCGACCGGGACCTGCCGCTCACCGCCCGGCTGCGGGACGCCCACTGGCAGGGCGGCAGGCTGCACCTCAAGGGATACGCCTACATCCGGAACCTGCCCGCCACTTCGCGCGGCAGCGAGTTCCGGGCCGGGTGGCTGCGCGCGGGGCGCCGGCACGTGGTGCCGCTCCGGCTGCGTACGGTCGCCGAGCCCGAGGCCACCGCCCGGTCCCGGCAGAGCCTGCACGACTACGACCGCTCCGGCTTCGAGACCGTCATCGACCCGGCCAGGCTCCGCATCGACGCCGACGGCCGCCCCGAACGGCTCACCTGGCGCCTGGAGATCGGCATCGCCGGGCACGGCATGCTGCGCCGTTCCGGCCTCTCGACCCACGAGGCGGCCGCACCGCCGCCCGTGCACCGCCCCGACGGCGACCACCGGATCGTGCCCGCCTTCGACGACGGCAGGCTCGTGCTGCACGCCGAGCGGATCGACGCCCGCTTCGAGACGCACCGCGCGGGCGGCACGGGCGACGGCGCCGGCACCGTGGTCATCGACGGCATGATCCGCGACCGCCTGGGCAAGGGCCCGCTGCGTCTCGCGTTCACCCACCGGGCCTCCGGCATCTCCTTCGACTGCCCGGTGACCGTCCAGGAGGGGGCCGTGCCGTCGGCGGCGGGATGGCGGCGCTTCACCGCCGACGTCCCGCTCGGCTCCTTCGCCGACGCCCGCGCGGGCGCGGAGGAGGGGACGGCGCCCGCGCAGCTCCCGTACAGCCTGCATCTCGTCGGCCCGGACGGGCGCAGGACGCCGATCGACGTGCCGGGGCCCGTACTGCCGGGCCGCTACCCGCTGGACGGGGCCCGCGACCGGCGGCGCGAACTCGGTCTCACCGCGAGCTCGCGCGGCAATCTGCTGATCAGCGACCGCGCCGTGCAGCCCGCCGTCGACCTGGCGACCTGGACGGAGGACGGACAACTCCTCCTGGAGGGCACCTTCCCCGACGACCGGGACCGCCCCGTCGAGCTGGTGGCCCGGCACAGCGGACACGGCGAGGAGGCGGCCTTCCCCCTCGCCTTCTCCGGCGCGGCCGGAACACGTCGGTTCAGGGCCGCGCTCCGGCCGGACGCCGTCGAGGGGCCGGGCGGGAAACTGCCGCTGGGCCAGGGCCACTGGTACCTCTTCCTGCGCGAGAAGGGCGCCCGGGACGACGCGTACGACGCCCCGCTGCGCATCCCGGCCGCCGCCCACCGCACCCTGCCCGCCGCCCGCACCCTCACCGGCCGCAAGTACCTCGTCGAACGGCGCTTCCACGACCAGCTGCTGATCAACTGCGCCTCGGTGCTCACCCCCGCGGAACGCGGCGCACGCGGCAAGCGGCTGCTGCGCGAGGCGTACCGGAGCCGACGACGCACCGCGCCGCTGCGCGACACCGTGCTGTACAGCAGCTTCGACGGCCGCCAGTACTCCGACTCACCGCGCGCCATCCATGAGGAGATGGTCCGCAGGGGCATCGAGTCGGAACACCTGTGGGTGGTGAGCGACCAGCAGGCCCGTGTCCCGGTCGGTGCCACGGCCGTCGAACACGGCTCCGCCGCCTGGCACGAGGCGCTGGCCACCAGCCGTCACCTCGTCACCAACACCCAGCTGCCGGAGTGGTTCGAGCGGCGCGAGGGCCAGTGCGTCGTCCAGACCTGGCACGGCACCCCCCTCAAACGCATCGGCCTCGACCTCGCCGGCACAGCCCGCGCCAACGCCGCCTACCTCGCCACCATCGAGCAGCGCGCCCGGCAGTGGAGCGTCCTCGTCTCCCCGAACCGCGTCTCCACCCCCGTCCTGCGGCGCTCGTTCGGCTACCGGGGCGAGGTCCTGGAGTGCGGCTATCCCCGCAACGACCTGTTCCACGCCTCCGACCGGACCAAGGTCGCCGCGTCGGTGCGGGAAAGGCTCGGCATCCCCGAGGCCAGGCGGATCGTGCTGTATGCGCCGACCTGGCGCGAGGACCGGCCGCGGGGCGGCGGCCGCTACGCCCTCGACCTGCAACTCGACCTGGCCGCCGCCGAACGTGAACTCGGCGCGGACACCGTCCTGTTGGTACGCCGCCACTATCTGGTCACCGACCGCCTGCCGGACAGCGGCAGCGGCTTCGTCCGTGACGTCTCGCGCTACGGGGACGTCGGCGAGCTGATGCTGATCAGCGACGCGCTGGTCACCGACTACTCCTCACTGATGTTCGACTTCGCCCAGACCGGCCGCCCCATGCTCTTCCACACCCACGACCTGGCGCACTACCGCGACACGCTGCGCGGCTTCTGCTTCGACTTCGAGGCCCGCGCCCCCGGCCCGCTGATTCCCGGCTCCGCCGGACTGATCGAGGCGCTGCGCGACCCGGAGCGGGCCACCAGAGGACACGCGCAGGCGTACGAGGCATTTCGCCGGGACTTCTGCGACCTCGACGACGGACACGCGGCGGCAGGAGTGGCCGACCGGATGCTCCAGGACCTCGCCCGGCCGTGACCGGCCCCGAACGGCCCGGGACAGCAGGCGCCGTCTGAACCGTTCGAGTGATGCGGGGATTCGGGCGTCTGCGCATATTCGCAGGGCACCGAAGTCGTGAACCCCGTACATGCGGCCGACGGTGCGTCACTCAACGTCCTCGGGTTGCTACGTTCTGCTTTCATGGGTATCCGAATGCGATGCGAAACCTGGGACGTGCGACGGGCGAGAGCGGTGGTGCTCGTCGCCGCGGCCATCGGGCTCCTGACCCGAATGCTGATCGCGGCGAATATGCCGGGCCCGGCCGATGTGCGGATCTTTCACGGTTTCGCCCGGGCCATCGTGCGTTACGGCCCCATTCGGATCTACGAACAGCCGCTGCCGGGACTTCCCGTCTACAACCATCCGCCACTGGCCGGCTGGATGCTTCTCGGCCTCAACGACCTCTCCGAACTCGGAATTCCATTCGGGACGCTGATCAGATCGCCCGCATCGATCGCCGACTTCTGCTGTGCGCTCATCGTGTTCGAAATCGTGCGGCGGCGCGGTTCCCTCGGCACGGCGGTCGCCTGCGGTGTGGGCGTGGCTTTCAGCCCCGTACTGATCGCCACCTCCGGCTACCACGGCAACACCGACGCGGTCGCCATCACGTTCGCCCTGGCCGCCGCCCATCTGCTCGTCGACCGGAAGTCACCGCTGGCCGCCGGGGTGGGCGCGGCGCTCTCGATCAGCGTCAAGTTCATCCCGGTGGTGGTGATCCCGGCGCTGTTCGTCGTCGCGCTGCGGGCCGGCCGGCCCGCACTCCTCCGTTTCACCGCGGGGTTCACCGCCCTGATCGCCCTCGTCTGGGGCCCGGTCCTGGTGACCGTGCCGCAGAACCTCACGGAGAACGTCCTGGAGTACGCGGGCGGCAGCTACCGCCTCTGGGGCCTCGTCCGGTTCGCCGACGCACTCGGCCTGCCGCAGTCCTTCATCACCTTCGTCCAGGGCGAGGGCCACTTCCTCTTCGTACTGGCCTGCGTGGCGGCCGGGGTCTGGCTCGCCTGGCTGCGGCCCGCACAACTGCCCGGTGTCGTCGGCGTCACGATGGGCCTCCTGCTGCTGCTCTCCACCGCGTCCGCCCTGCAGTACCTCACCTGGGCGGCCGCCGGCCTGTTCGTCATCGGGTTCTGGGAAGGCGCCGCGTACAGCTGCCTGCTCGGCCTGACGGCGGTCCTCGGCTACCACGGGCGCTCGGCCGTGCGCTGGAGCGAAACGGTGCTGCACTTCGGCGAGGCCGGCTGGTTCGTCCTCGCCGCCGGTCTCCTCAGCGGAATCCGCAAGATCCTCGCCGCGCCGGCGGCCGTACCCCCGCAATCCTGCGCCGAGCGGCCCCTGGTCAAGGCGCCCCGCACCTCGCACCCCACCGGTTCCGCCGTCAACTGACCACCCTCTCCCGAGCCCTGATTCGCCGAGCACCGAGCACCGAGCACAACTGGAGAACGCCCCGTGAAGGAAAGCCCGAGCCCCAGGATCGGCATCCTGGTGGTCGCGTACAACGCCGAGACGACGCTGGAGAGGACCCTCGACCGCATTCCGGAAGACTTCCGGTCCAAGATCGCCGAAGTCCTCATTCTCGACGACGCGAGCCACGACGCGACCTTCACCGCGGGCTGCCGCTGGTCGCAGACGGAGGGAATGCCGCGGACGGTGGTGATGCGGCACACCAAGAATCTCGGCTACGGCGGAAACCAGAAGGCCGGATACGCGCTGGCCGCCGAACACGGACTCGACATCATCGTGCTGCTGCACGGCGACGGGCAGTACGCCCCCGAATTCCTGCCCGACATGGTCGCACCGATCGAACGCGGCGAATGCGAGGCCGTGTTCGGATCACGGATGATGAAATCCGGATCCGCACTCAAGGGCGGCATGCCGATGTACAAATGGCTCGGCAACCGCATTCTCACCCGCCTGGAGAACGCCCTTCTCGGCTCGCGGCTCACCGAATTCCACTCCGGGTACCGCGCCTACAGCGTCGCCGCACTCAGGAAGCTGCCGATCCACCGCAACACCGACGCGTTCGACTTCGACACCCAGATCATCGTCCAGCTGCTCAACGAAGGAATGCGGATCAAGGAGATCCCCGTTCCCACCTACTACGGCGACGAGATCTGCTACGTCAATGGCATGAAGTACGCGAAGGACGTTGTCAAGGACGTCCTCGAATACCGGCTCGCCGTCAAGGGATTCGGCACCTGCGCCTGGATCCCCAAGCCCGTCGAGTACGCGTTCAAGGAGGGCGACGGCTCCTCGCACGCCGTCATCCTGGAGAAGATGCGCGGCCTCCCGCCCGGCCGGGTCCTCGATCTCGGCTGCTCCGGCGGCCTGTTCGCGCAGCGCCTCGAAGCCCTCGGCCACGAGGTGACGGGCGTGGACTACGTCGAAGTCCCCGGCGTACGCGAGAAATGCACCCGCTTCCACCTCGCCGACCTGGAGGAGGGGCTGCCCCCGGAGATCGGCGCCGACTACGACTACGTGGTCGCGGGCGACGTCATCGAGCACCTCTCCCGCCCCGAGCGGGTGCTCGCCGAGGTCGCCACCGTGCTGCGGCCCGGCGGCCATGTGCTGCTCTCCGTACCGAACTTCAGCCACTGGTACTCCAGGCTGCGGGTCGCGCTCGGCGTCTTCGACTACGACCGGCGCGGCATCCTCGACGAAACGCATCTGCGCTTCTTCACCCGGGCCAGCCTGCGCCGCACGGTCAGGAACGCCGGCTACGACGTCCTCCACATCGTCTCCACCGGGGCCCCGTTCTGGACGCTCCTCGGCGGCGGACCGCTCCCCGCGGTCCTCGGCGGGATGTCGAAGCTGCTCACCCGGATCAGGCCGACGCTGTTCGGCTATCAGCACGTCGCCCTGCTCACCCCGCACGCGGCCGAGACGATCATCGCTGGAGAGCACGTCGATGTACAGGACATCCTCAACCGACAGTACGCCTCTTCCGACCGGGTCGGCGTCTGAGGCCGCCGTCCCCCGTCCCACCCCCGCCCCGGCGTCCGAAACCCCGGTCGCCGCAGTCAGGAGCAAGGCCGTGACCCTCCCCAGTCTGATGCTGCTGCTGTTCGCCGTGTTCTCGTCGGCGGGCGGGCAGATCATGCTCAAGCACGGGATGAAGGGCGCCGCGGCCGCCGCAGCGCAGGGCGGCGGGTCCGTCGCCCTGCGCGCCGCGACCAGCCCGTGGGTCGTCCTCGGCCTGGCGGTCTTCGCGGTGTCCGCCCTCGCCTGGATGACCACCCTGGCCACGGTGCCGCTGTCCATCGCCTACCCGTTCAACGCCCTCGGGTATCTGCTGATCGTGCTGGCCGGGGCGACCGTGCTGCACGAGCGGACCTCGATGTGGACCTGGGGCGGCTCGCTGCTCGTGGTCATCGGCCTCGTCACGGTGATGGCCGGCCAGCAGCGCTGAGAAGATTCACGCCCGTCCGGCGATCGAGGACACGCCGCCGGACGGGCCCGGCGCCGCCCTTTCCCCCAGCAGCACCGTCCGCACGACCCGCTCCGCGGCCCGCCCGTCGTCGTACGGACAGAACCGGGCCCGGAACGCGGCCCGCAGCGCCTCGTTCGCCGGGCTTTCCCAGCTGCCGTCGAGGAAGATCCGGGCCAGCTCGTCCGTATCGGTGGAGACCGCGCCGGGGGTGTCGCCGGGCTTCCCGGACAGCAGGTCGAAGCAGACCCCGCGGACCGTGCGGTACGTCTCCCAGTCGGGGGCGTGCACCACGATCGGGCGGTCCAGATGGGCGTAGTCGAACATCACCGACGAGTAGTCCGTCACCAGCGCGTCCGCCGCCAGGCACAGCTCCTCGATCCGCGGATGGTCGCAGACGTCGAGGAGCGAAGGGTGCTCCGGCAGCCCGGCACCCTCGTAGAAGTAGTGGGCGCGGACCAGCACCACGGTGTCCGGGCCGAGCGCCTCGCAGAACCGGACCAGATCGAGCCGGCTGGTGAACGCCGCCTCGTAGTCGCGGTGCGTCGGCGCGTACAGGATGGCGCGCCGGCCGGGCCGGATGCCGAGGCCCTCGCGGATCTGTGCGATCCGCTCGTCCGTCGCCGTCGCGAAGACGTCATTGCGCGGATAGCCCGATTCGAGGGACCGGGCGGCGCCCGGATAGGCGCGGGCCCACACCTCGGTGGAGTGCGGGTTGGCACAGACGCTCCAGTCCCACCGGTCGACGCGCTGGAGCAGCCGGTCGAAGTTCAGCCCCTGGGCCGCCGCCGGGTAGTCCTGCTGGTCGAGCCCCATGATCTTCAGCGGGGTGCCGTGGTGGGTCATCACATGGATCTGGCCGGGGCGTTTGACCAGGTGGTCGGGGAAGTTGACGTTGTTGAAGAAGTACGTGGCCCGGGCCAGCAGCCGCCAGTAGCGGCGGGTTCCCGGCACCACGTGGTCGATGCCACCGGGCACCGCGTCCGGGTGGTTCTTCGACACCACCCACACGCCCCGTACCTGCGGGGCCAGCTCCTGGGCCTTGCGGAAGACGGCCTCCGGATTGCAGCTCACCCCGCGGTTCCAGTACGCGGCGTAGACGGCGAGCCCGGGGTCCAGCGGAAGCCGGCGCTGCCACCAGTAGTAGCGCGCGGCGAGGGTGCGCCTGGCCCGCGCCCGGACCGCGCCGGGCGCCGCCCGCAGGCTCCGGCGCATGGCCAGGACCGTGTCGAGGGCGCCGAGCACGGCGTACCGGCCGCCGCCCATCAGCCGCGGCCGCAGCCCCTTGGCGCCGCCCGGGAAGCGATGCCCCTCGGGCCGGTGCGCGCGGACGAACGCGGCCACGGACCGTACGTAGCGCCTGCGCCGCCGGGTCACCGACGGGTATCCGGCGAGGAGTTCCTGAACGGCCCGCTCGAAGAGCAGGGGGCGTACGGGACGCAGCGGCGGCCGGTCCCGTACGAACTCCATCAGAGCGGCGTACGCGTCGACGAGCTCGTGCGGCGCCGCGCCGTCCGCCGGTTCCGCCGGGTCGGCGACAGCGGGAAGGTGGCGTCGGCCGCGGTGTTCGACGCAGGCGGTGGGGAGTACGGCGACGGACCCGGCCGCGGCGAGGGTCTGGAGCGCGTACATCCGCTCCCCGTGCGGCCCCGGCCCGAAAGTCAGCTTCTCGCCCTCGTGGAGGGTGCGGCGCACGGCGCGGTTCCAGGAGACCGGTGCGATGTCCAGGAGGACGGGGTGGCCGGCGAGGGTGAGCCGGCCCTCGGGCAGTTCGCCGAGCAGCTCCAGCGACCGGGTCGGCCGGGGGCGGCCCCGGAACGGGCGCCTGTGGTGGCCGAACAGCAGCAGTTCGGGGTCACCGACGGCGTCCAGCCGGTCGGCGACGGCCCGCAGGGCGCCCGGCAGGTGGACGAAGGTGCCCTCCAGGAAGAGGAGATAGTCGCCGACGGCCCGCTCGGCCCCGGCGTTGCGCCGCCCGTCCGCGCCCGCCCCCGGCGGCAGATGGATGGCCTGGACCCGGCTGTCCCGGGAGGCGAACTCGTCGAGGAGCAGCCCCGAACCGTCCGGCGCACCGTCGTCGACCCCGATCACCTCGAGGTCCGTGAACGACTGGCTGAGTACCGACTCCAGGCACTCGCGCAGCTGCCCTCGGGCGCGACGGACGGGGATGATGACACTCAGCCTGGGCATACGGGCTCTTTCTCGGACTCGGGCTTCTCGGGTTCAGGGGGGAGGGTCGTCGTCAGGGGCGGTCGACGGGCCGGGAACCGGCGAGGCCGAGGCCCGCGGACGCCTGCCGGTCCGCGGTGGCCGGTGCGGGGACCTGCGTCGGGTGCCCCGCCGCCGGTGCCGGTTGCCGCCGGGCCGGCGGGATCGCGGGCGGTCGCACGGCCGTGTCGCCCAGGAAGACCCGGCGTACCACCCGCTCCGCCGCGTGCCCGTCGTCGTACGGACAGAAGCGCTCCCGGAACGCCGCGCGCAGCCGGGCGGAGCGGGCCCCGCACCAGTGGCCGGTCGCGAAGATGTCCAGCAGCTCGTCCTCGCTGTGCGCGATCGCGCCGGGCGGGCAGGAGCGCAGGTCGAAGTAGGTGCCGCGGGCCGCTTCGTACGCCTCGCGGTCGCCGCAGTGGATGACGACGGGCCGGTCCAGATTGGCGTAGTCGAACATCAGCGACGAGTAGTCGGTGATCAGCGCGTCCGAGGCGAGCGCGAGCGCCTCGACGCAGGGGTGGCCGCTGACGTCGATGATCCGCGGGTGCGGCTCGCGGACCGGCACGGCCCCGTACGAGTAGTGCGCGCGGTTCAGGATCACGGAGCCCGGGCCGAGGACCCGCAGCAGACGTGCCAGGTCGAGCAGGGGTTGCTGGTCGCGCCGGTAGTCGCGGTGCGTGGGCGCGTACAGCAGGGCCACGGTGCCCTCGGGGATGCCGAGCGACGCGCGCAGCCGCGCCACGTCGCCGGCGGTGGCCCGCTGGTAGATGTCGTTGCGCGGATACCCGTACTCCAGCGTCGCGCAGCTCGCTGAGGCCGACGGATAGGCCTTCTCCCAGACGAGGGTGGAGTGCCGGTTCGCGGAGAGGGAGAAGTCCCACTTGTCGACATTGGCGAGCAGCTGCCCGAAGTCCATCCCGCGGGCCGCGGCCGGCCGGTCCTGAAGATCGAGGCCCATGGTCTTGAGGGGGGTGCCGTGGTGGGTCTGGAGCAGCACCTGGCCGCGCCGCTTGACCAGCCGCCGGTCGAAGTTGACGTTGTTCACCAGATACCCGGAGCGGGCCAGCGCCCGCCAGTAGCCGTACGTCCCGGGGGTGATCCGGCGCGTCGAGGTGGGCACGGTGTGCGCGTCCTCGGGGCGGCAGATCCAGGCGGTCCGCAGGCCGGGGACCAGTTCGCGGGCCTTCGCCTCGATCGCCGCCGGGTTGCAGGCGTACCCGCGGTGCCAGTACGCGGCGAACACCGCCCGGTCCGCCTGGACGGGCAGCCGCAACTGGACGCGGTAGTACGCCTGGAGGGCGGCGGCCCGCAGCACCCGGCGGACGGTGCCACCGGCCTTCCGCAGCCGGCCGAGCAGCGACTGCGCGGTCCACAGCGCACGGTACGTGCGGTGCGCGCCCAGCCGGATCAGGCCGTGGCGCAGCCGGGCGCGGCGCGGGACGGGGGCGCCGGGTGCGCGGTAGCGGGCGCAGTGGGCGCGGGCCCGGCGGAAGAACTCGGCGCGGCTGTCGCGTGGCAGCCGGCCCCGGGCGGTGAACAGCGTGCAGAAGTGGTCGAGCATCCTGCGGTGGATCACCGGCCGCCAGGGCGCGAGTTCGGGGCGGGCGTCGATGAACGCGAAGACCCGGTCGTACTGTTCGAAGACGTCGAAGTGCTTGCGGCTGGTGGTGGCCAGGATGTTGCCCCGGCGCCGCTGCCGGTAGCCGACGCACACCCGGTCGAGGACCGCGATCGAGCGGGCGGCCATCAGCACCGGGTAGGTCCACGGGGTGTCCTCGTAGTAGCCGGGCGGGAAGGCGAACCCCTCGGCCTCGACGAACGCGCGGCGGTACGCCTTGTTCCAGACGACCATCAGGACCTTCAGCAGCCCGGGCCGGCCGGTGAGCGCGAAGGTGGCGGGGCCGGTCTCGTCGAGGTGCTCGGCGAACGTGTTGCGTACGCTCTCGCCCGTCCAGTACGTACGGGCGTAGTCGTAGACGAGGACATCCGGTTCCCCGGTCGCCCCGATCCGGTCGGCGACGGCCCGCAGGGCACCGGGGGCGAGGGTGTCGTCGCTGTCCAGGAAGATCAGATAGTCGCCGGTGGCCTGTGCGATCCCGGCGTTACGGGCCCGGCCCAGGCCCACGTTCTCCGGCAGGTGCACGGCCCGCACCCGGTGGTCCCGGGCGGCGAACTCGTCGATGACGGCGCCGCAGGCATCGGGGGAGCAGTCGTCGACCGCGATCAGCTCGAAGTCCTCGAAGGACTGGGTGAGCACCGAGTCCAGGCTCTCGTGCAGATATGCCTGGACCCGGTACGCGGGCACGATGACACTGAACCGGGGCACATCACATCCAGGGGGCGTTCGCAGCGCGTGTGGGCGGTCCGCAAACGTCCGATGGAGTGACAGAGTTACGTCAAAATGTGGCCAATCCGTGAAAGGGCAGGTGGGGTGGTCCTGTTGCGGTGAACAGGACCACCCCGTGTTGACGTACGGCCGTGCGCATCGACGTACAGCCGTGCGTACTACTTCACCGCGCCCGCCATCACGCCGGAGACGAACTGGCGCTGGAACGCGAAGAAGACCGCCAGCGGAATCACCATCGACACGAAGGCGCCGGGCGCCAGCACGTCGATGTTGTTGCCGAACTGCCGTACCTGCTGCTGCAGGGCCACCGTGATCGGCGGCGAGCCGGAGTCCGCGAAGATCAGCGCGACCAGCATGTCGTTCCACACCCAGAGGAACTGGAAGATCCCGAGCGAGGCGATCGCCGGTCCGCCCAGCGGCATCACGACCCGGGTGAAGAGCCGGATCTCGCCCGCGCCGTCGAGCCTGGCCGCCTCCAGCAGCTCCCTCGGGATCTCCGCGAAGAAGTTCCGCAGCAGGAAGATCGCGAAAGGCAGACCGAACGCGGTGTGGAAGATGATCACGCCGAAGGTCGTCTCGAAGATCCCGACCGCGCCGAAGAGCTTGGAGACCGGGACCAGGGCGACCTGCACCGGCACCACCAACAGCCCCACGACCACCAGGAACCACCAGTCGCGGCCGGGGAACTCCATCCAGGCGAAGGCGTATCCGGCCAGTGATCCGAGCACGACGACCAGAACGGTCGCCGGGACGGTGATCATCACCGTGCTGAGGAGGGAGTGGGTGATGGTCGAATTGTCCAGCAGCCGGGAATAGTTGTCGAAGGTGAGCTGGGAGGGGGCCGTGAAGACCTTCCACCAGCCGGTCGCCGCGATGTCGTCCGCGCCGCGCAGCGAGGAGAGCAGCAGCCCGATGGTCGGCATCAGCCAGAACAGGCCCACCAGGATGAGGAAGACCCGCATCACACCGCCGCCGGCGCGAGCCGCGATGCGGGCGCCGAGGGACCGCTCGGCCTTCACCGGTCCGGTTCCGGTTGTCGTGCTCGTGGCCGTGTCCGACGCTGTCGTCATCGGCGCCCCTCCTTCCGGATCCGGCGGATGTTGACGTACATCACCGGGAGTACCAGCAGCAGCAGGAGTACGGCGATGGCGCTGCCGATCCCGAGGTCGGCGTCCGTGCCGAACGACGAGCGGTAGAGCTGGAGCGCCAGCACGTTCGCGTCGGCCAGCGAGGACCCCGGTGAGATGATGAAGACCAGGTCGAAGACCTTCAGGACGTTGATCATCAAGGTGACCAGTACCACGGAGAGCACGGGTGCGAGCATCGGCACCGTGATCCGGCGGAACACCTGCCATTCGTTCGCGCCGTCCACCCGGGCCGCTTCGAGGAGTTCACGCGGCAGGCCCGCCAGGCCGGCGGCGATCAGCACCATCGCGAACCCGGCCCACATCCAGACGTAGGAGCCGATGATCCCCGGGGTGACGAGGGTCGGGCCGAGCCACTCGACTCCGTTGTACGGCTCCTTGAAGTTCGAGGCGGGAAGCCGGAGTTCGGCGCCGTCGGCCGAAGCGGGCAGGGTGAACGTACCGTCCGCGCCCGCCTTCGCCGAGGCGACCGCCTTGCCGTCCTTGACCGCCTGGACCTCGATGCCCTTGAGCCCCAGCTCCTTGGCGTCGATGACGTTGGGGCTGCCGCCGCCGCCCTTGGTGAAGTCCAGCCACGCCGTACCGGTGATCTTCCCGGGCTCCGCGGCGGCGGCCTTCGCGGGCTTCGCGCTCGTCGGCATTTTCGCCGGTGCCACACCGACCAGCGGCAGCTGTACCGGCTGCCCGGCCCGTACCGGCACCTTGGTGACGAACGAACCGTCGCCGCCCGCCCTGAGCGGGTGGACGGGCAGCGGATGCGCCTTCGGGTAGCTCGCCGACTCGGCGAACGTGTCGTGCACGCCCACCCACACGGCGTTGGCGACCCCGCGCTCCGGGGCCTGGTCGTACACCAGCCGGAAGATGATGCCGGCGGCGAGCATCGAGATCGCCATCGGCATGAAGACGATCAGCTTGAACGCCGTACCCCAGCGGATGCGCTCGGTCAGCACGGCGAAGATCAGCCCGAGGGCCGTGGAGACCGTCGGCGCGAACACGACCCAGATCGCGTTGTTCTTGACCGCCGTACGGATGGTGTCGTCCGTGAACAGCGCCTTGTAGTTGTCGAGTCCGGCGAAGCCGGTACCCGCCTGGTCGAAGAACGACCGGTAGACGGAGTACACGATCGGATAGACCACGAGCGCGCCCAGCAGCACCAGTGCGGGCGCCAGGAAGAGCGCCGCGATGAACCGGCGGGTGCCGGTCACACTCCGGCGACTGCGTCCGGGGCCGCCGGCCGGACCGTCGGACGACTTCCTGGGCGCGGGTACCGGTGGCCCGCCGGACGGATGCTTGTCGGCGGGGGGCACCGCGTCGGCGCCCCCCGCTGCGGCTGTCGTCATCGCGTCAGCTCTTGTATGCCTTGGCCGCGTCGGACTCCAGCTTCGCTTGGGTCCCCGCGATGTCCTTCGGGTTCTTCAGGAAGTCCTGGAGGGTCTTCCACTCGCCCTTCCCGGGCGTCCCGCCGAACGACTGCGGGGCCTGGTCGGACATGTCGAACCGGACGGCGTCACCCGCCGCGATCAGCGCCTTCGCCATCGTGCGCTGCACCTCGTTCGGATACGCGGCGGCGTCCAGGGCCTTGTTCGGCGAGATGAATCCGCCTTGTTCGGCCATGATCTTCGCCGCGTCGGTCGAGCCCAGCCAGGTCAGCAGGGCCTGGGCGCCCTTGCCGTCCTTCAGGGCCACCGCCGCGTCGCCACCCGTCACGACGGGGGACTCGGCGCCGACCGCCGGGAACGGGAACACCTTGGCGTCCGTCCCGATCTTCGCCTTCGTCTGCGCGATGTTGACGGCCACGAAGTCGCCCTCGTAGACCATCGCGGCCTTCGGCTGGTCACCGCCGGTGAAGGTCTGGGTGACCGAGGCCGGGAACTCCGTCTGCAGCGCGCCGTCCGCGCCGCCCGCGATCAGCGACGGCTTGCCGAAGAGCTGCGCGAGCGTGGTCAGGGCGTCCTTGACGGACGGGTCCGTCCACTTGATCTCGTGCTGGGCCAGCTGGTCGTACTTCTCCGGGCCCGCCTGGGAGAGATAGATGTTCTCGAACCAGTCGGTGAGCGTCCAGCCGTCCGCACCGCCGACCGAGACCGGGGTGACGCCGGAGGTGGACACCGTCTCGGCCGTCGCCAGGAACTCCTTCCAGGTCTTCGGCTCGGCTGCGCCCGCGTTCTCGAACGCCTTGGCGTTGTACCAGATCAAGGACTTGTTGGCGGCCTTGAAGTAGACGCCGTACTGGGTGCCGTCGACCGCGCCGAGGTCCTGCCAGACCTTCCCGTAGTTCTTGGCCAGCTGGGCCTTGGCCTCGGCGCCGACCGGCTTGGCCCACTTCTTCTCGGCGGCCTGCCGGATCGCGCCGACCTGCGGGATCATCGCGACGTCCGGCGGCTGGCCGCCCGCGATCTTCGTACCGAGGAAGTTGACGATCGGGTCCTGCGCCGGGACGAAGGTGACCGTCGCCCCCGTGCGGTTCTCGAACTCCTTGAGGACCTTGACGAAGTTGGCCTGTTCGGCTCCGGTCCAGACCGCCGCGACCGAGAGCTTCTCGCCGTTCAGTTTCGGCAGTGAGACGCTCGACGAGCTCCCGTTGTCGTTCCCGGGGCTCTTGTCCGGCTTGTCTTTTCCGCTGCCACCGTCGCTGCAACCGGTGAGGGCCAGTGCGCCGATGGCGGTGAACACCATGGCGGCCCTGCTGATCCGAAGGGTTGTGCGCATCGCTGCCCCGTCTCTCACATCGTCGTGTGCGCACAGTCCTACGCTGGGTGTACGAGCGCCGCAATACTGCTTTCGGTGTCAACTCGTTGATCGTGATGGGCTCGTGACGTGCGGTCAGGAGAAGCGCCGGTTTGCCCCTCAGGAGTGGACGGGCCCGAACGGGGCTATCGGCTCGGCGTTCACCGAACGGGCCGCCCGCTCCAGCGCACTGGCCAGCAGCGCCAGGTCCGTCGGACCGTTGCCCAGTTCGCGGACCGGGCGCCGGGCCGGCGGATCGCCCATCCGCTCCCACTCCAGCGGGACGACGGTGGGGCGCAGCGTCGCCGTACGCGGAATGCGCCCCGTCACCCGGCCGCCCTGGAACGGGGTCACCCGCCCGTCCGGATGCCCCAGCCTGCCGCGTCCGGGCGCCGGATCCTCCGGTGACGGCGGGACGACCGGTGCGTCGAGCACGATGCGCAGCCGGGCCTCGTGGGCCAGGTCCGTGTCCTCCGTACGGTCCGGACGGGCGGACGTCGCGACCAGGTGGACGCCGAGCCGGCCGCCCTCCCTGGCCACGGCCTCCAGGGCCCGTACGACCGAACCGGCGGCGGGCCGGCCGGGGCTGCCGAGCGCCGGGGCGACCAGTGCGTCGAAGTCGTCGACGAGAACGACGAGCCGGGGCAGTGGGGACGGGCCGGGGTCCGTGGACCGCGCGGTGGGGCGCAGGCGGAGCGTCCCGCTCAGCGGGGAGTCCACGTCGCCGCGCTGTTCCGCGGCGGTCGGCGGGCGCCGGCCGGCCGTCCGCCGGGCCATCTCGTGCCGGTGGTGCCACTCGGTGAAGTCGTACGGGCCGAGCAGCTCGGCGCGCCGCTTCAGCTCGCCGCCCAGCGCCTGCGCGAACTCCCGCATCCGTACCGGATCGGAGGCCACGAGGTGCGTGAACGCGTGCGGGAGTTCGGTGCACGGGCGCAGGCTCTCGCCGCGCTCGCCACCGGCGCCGTCGACCAGGAGGATGCCCAGCCGGTCGGGCCGGGCGGCGGCGGCCAGCGAGGCGGCGACGGCCCGCAGCAGCTCCGTACGTCCGCTGCCGGCCGGACCCTCGATGAGGAGATGGGGGCCCTCCGCCGACAGATCCACACTGACCGCGCCCCGGGGCCCGGCCCCGAGCACCACGACGGGCCGCCCGGCGGCCACGGCGGCGGTGCCTTCGGCGGGGACGGAAGCGGCGGGTGCGGGTGTGCCGGTGCCGGTGCCTGGGTTCGTGTCCACGGCGGCTCGCGCCGCGATCTGGGGCGTGTCGGTGCCACGCGGGCCGCTCACCCGGTTCGAGGTCCGCCCCGACCCGGCTGAACGGAGACTGTCGGCGCCCTGGACATCGCCACCGCCCCAGGAACCGGACCCGGGAACGGTGCGGGAGCTCGGGGTGTCCCCGGGCGAGGCGCCGTAGCGCCCGCCACTGACGCGGGGCGCGGCGGTGCCGGGGTACGGGGTGCGCCCGGAGCCATGGGTGTCGCGGCCCTCGTCGCGCACGAGGCCGTGGCCCGCCGTGCCGACGTGCGTGGCGGTGTCGCTGCCGGGGTACGGGGTGCGCCCCGGGCCCGGGGCGTATCCACCCGGGCCGCCGCCCGTGCGCTGGGCGCCCACGCGGGGGTCCGCACCGCGCGGGTGCTCCGTACGGCCCGAACCGCGGGAGGCCGCGTCGGCCGCATCCGTACCGCCGCCGGCGACGCCCCCCGGCCCGCCCGCCCAGCGGCCCGAACCGCGGACGGTGGCGCCGGGCTGGTCATCGGCCGTGGACGCCCAGCGGGCCATCAGCGAGGCGGGGGTGGCACGGGCCAGGCCCAGCTCGTCCAGCAGCCGGGCCGTCGTCGGGAGCGTGGCCGACACCGGCCGGCCGTGGGCCGTCACCGAACCTTCCGTGCGCAGCGGGGCCAGCGCCCGGCCGAACCGCTCGGCCCAGTGCGCCGACACCGCGTCCACCGTCGCGACCGTGCCCCGGCCCGCGGCCCGGCCGTCCGCCGTGCGCAGCAGCCGCAGGGCCGTCGCCACATCGCCGCTCAGCATCGCCACCGCCCCGCACTCCCGGAACGCGATCGAGGCGTGGCAGGCGGCCTCGTACGTCGCCGCGACCGGTGACGTGGGGGTGGCGGCCGGGGTCTCGGCCAGACAGATCAGATGGATCCCGGCGGCCACACCCGCGGCGGCCAGCCGGGCGGTGTTCTCGCGCAGCACCGCCGAGCCGGGGTCGCCGTCGACGATCAGCACGGTGTACGGGCCCACGTACCGACCGGCGGCCTCGGCGACCGTGTCCCGGTCCAGACTCGCCCAGCCGGGCCCGAGCGGCCCCTCGTCCAGCCGGCGCACCAGCTCCGTCGTACGGGCGAGGGCCTGTTCACGGTCGTACGCGAGGAGCAGCCGGCAGTCCTGGCCGTGCATCGGGCGCACGTGCGGCAGCCAGCCGAGCCAGGCCCACTCGCGTCTGCGCTCGTCCGCGCCGCGGGCGCGGTCCGTGCTGATCAGCACGATCTCCAGATCGGCGGGGGAGTGCAGCGCGGCGAGCTGCGCGACCGTCGAGCGGGCGAGTCCGGCCAGCCGGGTCCGCGGCCCGGCGAGCCCGAGGGAACCGGCCTCCCGCAGCCCCACGGTCACCGGCACGGCGGGCAGCTCGGCCCGGTCCGTCGTCCCCAGGCGCACCACGAGCGCCTCCGGGTGCGCGGCGTCGCGCTCCCAGAGCCGGGGACCGGGGCCGAGCGCGGTCAGCAGCACGGCCGCGGGGTCGGGCCAGGCGCTCCCCGCGGGCGTCACCGGGGCGGTGGCCGGGAAGGCCGGCCCGGCAGCGCCCGTCTCGTCGGGCGTCGCCTCATGGACCGGCTCGCCCTTGTTGCCCGCGAGTCTGCGCGCCCAGGCGCCTATCCCGCCGCGCCGGGGTGTCTCGTCGCCCGGGAAGGGGGCCGGGGACCCGGCGGCGTGGCGGCGGGTGTCGGCGGGCCCGTCGTCGCCGCTCCCGTACGGGTCGGGGTCGCCGGGCCCTTCGTGCGGGGCGGGACCGGAGCCGGGGGCGACGGCCGGTGCGTAGCCGTGGCCGGAGCCGTGCTCCTCGGCGAAGCCGCCGTCGGTGGCGGACGCGCCCGCCGTACCGGACACCCGTAGATGCCCCTCGCCGTCCGGGGCCGTCGACAGCGTCGGCGTACGCGCCCCGGAGGTCAGCCGGAGCGTCGATTCGCCGAGCCGCAGCAGCGCACCGGGCTGCAGGCGGACCGGGCGGTCGCGGACCTCGGCGCCGTCGAGCAGGGTGCCGTTGGTGGAGCCCAGGTCCGCCACCGAGACCAGACCGTCCGCGGAGACCGTTACCGCGCAGTGCAGCCGGGACACATCGGGGTCGTCGAGCGGGACGTCCGCGTCGGCGGAACGGCCGATCCGGACCCGGCCGCCGTGCAGCAGGTGGACCCCGCCCGCGTCGGGCCCCGCGACCACGTGCAGCTGCGCCGGGACGGCATCGTCCGCCGCCTCGTCCTCGCCCGGGACCTGCAGCGAGAGCACCGCTCCGTCGACCAGCGGGGGCTCACCCAGCGCGCACCGCTGCGCGTCGAGCCGCTCACGCCCGGCGAACAGCACCACCGCGCCGCTGCCGAGCGAGCCGTCGGGCCCGGAGACGGCCGCGGCCAGCGGGGACGCCACGGTGGCGAGCGCCGTCCCCGACGGGGCGGTGACCAGCACGTCGCAGGCGCGCGCCGGGGTCTTGCCGCTGCGCGGCGCGAGGACGGTCAGCCGGATCTGCATCGCCGTCAGCGGTCCCTTCTGCGCGGGGTGCCGGGCAGGGGAAACGGCCTGTGATTCCCCCCACCCGACACGGACGCGTCGTCCGGTACAGGTTCGTCACGTACCGCAGGGCTCCCTACCCCACAGTCCGTGCTGGAGGCATCCTCGCACCTGCCACTGACAACCCGCCCGCGGGTCACCACTAAGTGATCTTGAAACGTCGGCTGTGCGCCCATACGTGCCTGCTTGGAAGGTTCATCCATGCCCGCGGGGAAGATTCTCCCGTGCCCGCCGGGACGCATTTCCGTAACTCCGGAACCGTTCCGGGAGGGCATCCGGCATGATTCGTCGCACGTGCGTGCAGCAACCATCCGCCCGGTGTGAGCGTCTTGTTCCGCAACCGGCCGTCACCTCCCCGGGAGGGACCGGCCACGGCGGACGAGGGCGACGGGGACGAGCGCCCCGACCTCGCCGGTCACCCCACTGAGGTCTTTTGTTTGGATCAGGCCGGATCGGGGAGCGGCCCGCCGCGGAGCGGCTGATGTCACCGTGGTGCCGTGCATCGCAAGGCGGAGGAAGGAGTCATGGCGACTGACGACAACGCGGCGAGGTGCGGTGCGGGGCACGCGAGCCCGGCATGATCCAAACAAGAGGCCCTAGAGTGGGCCGGAACTCCCGGGCGGATCCGGGAGCACCGCAGACACCACGATCGCAGGGAGCGCATGACGTGCGGCCGGTAGGCAGCAAGTACCTGCTCGAGGAGCCGCTGGGACGGGGCGCCACGGGCACCGTCTGGCGTGCCCGCCAACGGGAGACCGCAGGCGCCGAGGCGGCCGTCGCCGGCCAGCCCGGCGAGACCGTGGCGATCAAGGTCCTGAAGGAGGAGCTCGCCAACGACGCGGACGTCGTGATGCGGTTCCTGCGCGAGCGCTCGGTGCTGCTCCGGCTCACCCACGAGAACATCGTGCGCACCCGCGACCTGGTCGTCGAGGGCGATCTCCTCGCCCTCGTCATGGACCTGATCGACGGCCCCGACCTGCACCGCTACCTCCGCGAGAACGGCCCGCTCACCCCGGTCGCCGCCGCGCTGCTCACCGCGCAGATCGCGGACGCGCTCGCCGCCAGCCACGCCGACGGCGTCGTCCACCGCGACCTGAAGCCCGCCAACGTCCTGCTCGACGAGCGCGACGGCCAGATGCACCCGATGCTCACCGACTTCGGCATCGCGCGCCTGGCCGACTCCCCGGGGCTCACCCGGACCCACGAGTTCGTCGGCACGCCCGCCTACGTGGCGCCCGAGTCCGCCGAGGGCCGCCCGCAGACCTCCGCCGTCGACATCTACGGCGCGGGCATCCTGCTGTACGAACTGGTCACCGGCCGCCCGCCGTTCTCCGGCGGCACCGCCCTCGAAGTCCTGCACCGGCACCTCAGCGAGGAGCCCCGCCGCCCCACCACCGTCCCGGCGCCGCTGTGGACGGTGATAGAGCGCTGCCTGAGCAAGGACCCGGACCAGCGGCCCAGCGCCGAGAACCTGGCCCGCGGACTGCGTACCGTCGCGGCCGGCATCGGCGTGCACGCCGATGCCGCCCAGATCGCGGCGGCCGACGGCGTGGGCGCCCTGCTCGCACCCGACCCGGCGCCCGCGGCCGTGCCGCAGACCCCCGGCGCGGCCGACCCGACGCAGGTGCTGCCGAGCAACGCGGGCTCGTACGATCCGAGCGCCGCGACCAGCGTCATGCAGCACGCCCCCGGCCCCGGCCAGGGCACGGGCGGGCACGCCGACCCGACCTCGGTCATGCCGCCCGTACCGCCGCACCCGGACGGCCCTCCGCAGCCCGAGGGGCCGCACCCCTGGCAGTCCCAGCTCCAGGCGGCCCGTGACCGCAACGAGCAGACGCAGGTCCAGTACCTCGACCCCGGCCAGGACCCGCTGCGCCGCCGCCCCCAGCGGCCCCAGCCCCAGCAGCAACCACAGCAGCCCCAGCGACGCCAGCAGCCGCCGCAGCATCAGCAGTACCCCCAGCCCCAGCAACAGCAGTACCAGCCGCAACCGCAGCACCAGCCCCAACAGCAGTACCAGCGCCAGCAGTACGCGCCGCCGCAGCAGCCGCCGCCCCAGCAGCCGGCCTCGCGACAGCCCCGCGAGCCGCGGCAGCGCAGCGCCAACCCGATGAGGATTCCCGGCCTCGGCTGCCTCAAGGGCTGCCTGTTCACCCTGGTCCTGCTGTTCGTCGCGGGCTGGCTGATCTGGGAACTGACCCCGCTTCAGGACTGGATCGGCCAGGGCAAGAGCTACTGGCAGGCCATCAGCGACACTGTCTCCACAGTGACCGACTGGGTCTCGAGCCTGGGCGGAAGCAGCGGTCCCTGAGCGGCCGACGCCTCATCAACTCTGTAGCTATATCGACTTCTGCGGGCCAGTTTCCACGCATATCACCCGCAGAAGTGAAGGTTGGCGCCATCCCGGGCACTCAACACCCCGATCGGCGCGTAACTTTGTCGACCGGGGGTCATGAGCGACGGTCCATCGCCAGCCGCTGAGGGAGCAGTCTTGGCACGGAATATCGGCAGCCGGTACACCGCCCACCAGATCCTGGGGCGCGGCAGCGCCGGCACGGTGTGGCTCGGCGACGGGCCCGAGGGCCCGGTGGCCATCAAGCTGCTCCGCGAGGATCTCGCGTCCGACCAGGAGCTCGTGGGCCGCTTCGTCCAGGAGCGCACCGCCCTGCTCGGCCTGGACCATCCGCGGGTGGTCGCCGTCCGCGACCTCGTGGTCGACGGCAACGACCTGGCGCTGGTCATGAACCTGGTCCGCGGCACGGACCTGCGCACCCGCCTCGACCGCGAACGCCGGCTCGCGCCCGAGGCCGCCGTCGCGATCATCGCGGACGTCGCCGACGGCCTGGCCGCCGCGCACGCCGCCGGAGTGGTCCACCGCGACGTCAAGCCGGAGAACATCCTGCTCGACATGGAGGGCCCGCTCGGCCCCGGCGGCTCGCACCCGGCGCTGCTCACCGACTTCGGCGTGGCCAAGCTGATCGACACCCCGCGCCGCACCAAGGCCAGCAAGATCATCGGTACGCCGGACTACCTCGCCCCCGAGATAGTCGAGGGCCTCCCGCCCCGCGCCGCCGTCGACATCTACGCCCTCGCCACGGTCCTGTACGAGCTCCTCGCCGGCTTCACGCCCTTCGGCGGCGGACACCCCGGCGCGGTCCTGCGCCGCCACGTCACGGAGACCGTCGTCCCCCTCCCGGGCATCCCCGAGGAGCTCTGGCAGCTCCTCGTCCAGTGCCTGGCCAAGGCGCCGGCCTCCCGGCTGCGCGCCTCCGAGCTCGCGGCCCGGCTGCGCGAGCAGCTCCCGCAGCTGGCCGGTATCCCGCCGCTGGACGTGGACGAACCGGACACCGAACCGGAACCCCCGACGTACGACGAGCAGCAGTACACCCCCGCGCCCGAGGAGCCCCGCCGCCGCGGCGCGGTCCCCCTGGTCCCCGGCTCGTCCACCGACTCCAACCGCGACACCCACACGAGCATGCGTGTCCCGGCCCCCGACGAACTGTCCGGCGGCCCCCGGGGCACGGCCAGGGCCCCCCGCTCCCCGGGCCGGCCCCGCCCCGGCTCGGCCCGCAACAAGTCCGCAGCCGTCCGCAAGCGCCGCCTGACGCTGGGCGCCGCGGCGCTGGTGCTGGTGGTGGCCCTCGGCGTGGGCGGCTGGCTGGCGCTGGGCGGCGACAGCGCGGACGTGCCCGCGCAGGACACGAAGAGCTCGGCGCCGGGCGCCCCCTGATCCGGGGCCCGGAGTCGGTTCCCCGGTGGCTTCCGGCCCCGGCGGAACCCAGGGGCGCACCCGTCGCCGCACAGTCCGGGGAGGCGCCGCACACCCGGTCACCGAGTCGTGATCATGCGGCCCGAGGAACGTCCGTGCCGACAGCCGTTACGCTGGACCCGTGGCAGTCGTCGATATTTCCGAAGAGCTGAAGTCCCTCTCCTCGACCATGGGGTCGATCGAGGCCGTCCTGGACCTGGATGCGCTGAGGGCGGACATCGCCGCGCTCGAGGAGCAGGCGGCAGCGCCTTCCCTCTGGGACGACCCGGAGGCGGCACAGAAGATCACCAGCAAGCTTTCGCACCTCCAGGCCGAGGTCCGCAAGACCGAGGCGCTCCGCGGCCGGATCGACGATCTCGAAATCCTCTTCGAGCTCGCCCAGGACGAGGGCGACGCCGATGCCCTCGCCGAGGCCGAGTCCGAGCTGGATTCGGTCAGGAAGGCGCTGGACGAGATGGAGGTCCGTACCCTCCTCTCCGGCGAGTACGACTCCCGCGAGGCCCTGGTCAACATCCGCGCCGAGGCCGGTGGCGTGGACGCCGCCGACTTCGCCGAGAAGCTCCAGCGCATGTACATCCGCTGGGCCGAGCGGCACGGCTACAAGACCGAGGTCTACGAGACGTCGTACGCGGAAGAGGCCGGCATCAAGTCGACCACCTTCGCCGTCCAGATCCCGTACGCCTACGGCACCCTCTCCGTCGAGCAGGGCACCCACCGGCTCGTCCGGATCTCGCCCTTCGACAACCAGGGCCGCCGCCAGACGTCCTTCGCGGGTGTCGAGGTGCTCCCCGTGGTCGAGCAGACCGACCACATCGAGATCGACGAGTCCGAACTGCGCGTCGACGTGTACCGCTCGTCGGGCCCCGGCGGCCAGGGCGTCAACACCACGGACTCCGCGGTGCGCCTGACCCACCTCCCGACCGGCATCGTCGTCTCCTGCCAGAACGAGCGCTCGCAGATCCAGAACAAGGCGTCCGCGATGAACGTCCTCCAGGCGAAGCTCCTTGAGCGCCGCCGCCAGGAGGAGCAGGCCAAGATGGACGCCCTCAAGGGCGACGGCGGCAACTCCTGGGGCAACCAGATGCGGTCGTACGTCCTGCACCCGTACCAGATGGTCAAGGACCTGCGTACGGAGTTCGAGATGGGCAACCCGGAAGCGGTCTTCAACGGCGAGATCGACGGCTTCCTGGAGGCGGGCATCCGCTGGCGCAAGCAGCGGGAGAAGTAGGCGGGCGGGCCGACGCGGCCTGTTTCCCTGTTCTTTGAACGGCGGTGCCGGAATCCCCACGGGGTTCCGGCACCGCCGTTTTCGTCGCGCACGCGTACGAGGCGGCGCGCGAAAGGGAGTTGGGGGACCGAGTTGCGGAGGCGGCGTGGTGAGTGCGTCACAGTCGTGATTCCGAATGGAGATCAACTCCCCTCAAATCGGTGCAGATTGCACGGAACGGCCTTGACGTGATCCTTAACTCTGGACAGGGTGCTAGGGCAGCATGCGTATGTCCGGGACGGGTGTGAACGGGGGCGGGCGGCATGACCACGGCTCCATGTGGCGCTGTTCGGAGTGAACCCCGCAGAGCCGCGGCCCGCATATGGCTGCTCCATTGACGAGACCAGCTACTGGGGGTAGCAGCACATGACGAAGAAGACGCGAGTACGCGTCGCGCGGATCGCCGCGGGTGCGGTGATCGCCGCGGGCGCCTCGCTCACCGCTGCCGGTGCGGCATCGGCCGCAGGCATCGGTGTCAACGTCGCGGGTGTTCAGGTTGGCGTCCAGACGGCGGACGGCGACGGCGACCCGTGCAGCCCGGCCGACCCGCGATGCGAGACCGGCGGTACTGAGTCCGGTGGTAACGAGACCGGTGGTAACGAGACCGGCGGCAATGAGACCGGTGGTAACGAGACCGGCGGCAATGAGACCGGTGGTAACGAGACCGGCGGCAATGAGACCGGTGGTAATGAGACCGGTGGTAATGAGACCGGTGGTAATGAGACCGGTGGTAATGAGACCGGTGGTAATGAGACCGGTGGTAACGAGACCGGCGGCAATGAGACCGGCGGTAACGAGACCGGCGGCAATGAGACCGGCGGTAACGAGACCGGCGGCAATGAGACCGGCGGTCACGGCAACGGCGGCAACGGCAACGGTGGCAACCAGTCCGGCGGCAACGGCAACGGTGGCAACGGTTCCTCCGGCAACGGTGGCAACGGTTCTTCCGGCACCTCCGGCAACGGCGGCAACGGTTCCTCCGGCACCTCCGGCAACGGTGGTACCACCGGTAACGCCTCCGCAGGCTTTGCGACCGGTGGCGGCGACGCCGACAACTGCACCGTCGACCTCGACGGCGCGAAGTGCGCGGACAACACCACCCCCGACTCGGCCGGCAACCAGCCGGTCGAGCAGGGCAAGGGCAAGGACGAGCTCGCTGAGACCGGTGCCGCCGAGACCACGTTCCTGCTGGTCGGCGCCGCGACGATGATTGCCGGAGGTATCGGCTTCCGGATCCTGCCGCGCCTCATGAACGGCCGTACGGTCGCCTAAGGGCCCGCTGGCGGCACATGTACGCACCGAGGGGCCCGGGACGCCTGCTAACGGCATCCCGGGCCCCTCTGCGTACACGTACACGCTCTCGCAGGCGGACGGACGGGCTCTCCCGCGGCTACACGGTCTGGTGCGCCAGCAGTGCCAGCGCGCCCAGCAGCACCACCAGCAGGGCTACCAGTGTCACGGGGCTCAGCCCCGCGAAGATTCCCTGCTCCTGTTCGTGCTGCAGCCGCTCACGGCTTGCCCGGCACACGGGGCAGCGGCCCTCATTCACGGGCGCCGCGCAGTTTGCGCACACCAATCGGTCATAGGTCATGCGCTTTCCTCCTCCCGCGCGGCGGAGCCGCATACGCCTTGTCTCCGCACAACGCTCATGGGAACGCGACCGTTCCCCCTACCACTGTGCCAGCTCGCGCGGATTTCGGCGCGGCCCGCCGGACACAGCCCGTTACGTAGCGCTTCGGCCCCGCTTCCGGCCCATGCCGTTCCGCCATAAATCACCCATCCCGGGACGCGCGCCTGCACGCGTCAGGCCGGTTCGCGTATGGTCACGCACACCTACTCCCGGCCGACCGTGGTGCATCCGTGATCCGATTCGACAACGTCTCCAAGACCTACCCGAAGCAGAGCCGTCCCGCTCTACGGGATGTGTCTCTCGATATCGAGAAGGGCGAGTTCGTCTTCCTGGTGGGCTCCTCCGGCTCCGGCAAGTCCACCTTCATGCGACTCATCCTCCGCGAAGAACGCGCCAGTCAGGGCATGGTCCACGTCCTGGGCAAGGACCTCGCGCGCCTGTCCAACTGGAAGGTGCCGCACATGCGCCGCCAGCTGGGCACGGTTTTCCAGGACTTCAGACTTCTTCCCAACAAGACCGTTGCGCAGAACGTGGCGTTCGCGCAGGAGGTCATC
Source organism: Streptomyces sp. NPDC058092 (assembly GCF_042884935.1). NCBI lineage: Bacteria > Bacillati > Actinomycetota > Actinomycetes > Kitasatosporales > Streptomycetaceae > Streptomyces > Streptomyces sp. NPDC058092. The sequence goes on along the minus strand of NZ_JBHVSY010000005.1, from coordinate 330,590 downwards.
GGCAAGCCGCGCGGCGAGATCCGCAAGGCGGTGCCGCAGGTCCTCGACCTGGTCGGCCTCGGCGGCAAGGAAGACCGGATGCCCGGTGAGCTCTCCGGTGGTGAGCAGCAGCGCGTGGCGATCGCGCGGGCGTTCGTGAACCGTCCCATGCTGCTGATCGCGGACGAGCCGACCGGCAACCTCGACCCGCAGACCTCCGTCGGCATCATGAAGCTGCTGGACCGGATCAACCGGACCGGCACCACCGTGATCATGGCGACCCACGACCAGAACATCGTCGACCAGATGCGCAAGCGCGTCATCGAGCTGGAGCAGGGCCGCCTCGTACGCGACCAGGCCCGCGGCGTCTACGGCTACCAGCACTGAGCACTGAGCACCGAGCACTGAAAGGACGCCATGCGCGCCCAGTTCGTCCTGTCGGAGATCGGCGTCGGCCTCCGTCGCAACCTCACGATGACCTTCGCCGTCGTCGTCTCCGTCGCCCTCTCGCTCGCCCTGTTCGGCGGCGCGCTGCTCATGCGCGAGCAGGTCAGCACGATGAAGGACTACTGGTACGACAAGGTCAACGTCTCGATCTTCCTGTGCAGCAAGAGTGATGTGACCTCGACGCCCAAGTGCGCCAAGGGTGCTGTCACCAAGGAGCAGAAGAAGAACATCGAGGACGAACTCGACAAGATGGACAACCTGGTTGAGAAGGTCACCTACGAGTCGGCCAACCAGGCGTTCGAGCACTACCAGGAGCAGTTCGGCGACTCGCCCATGGCGAGCAACATCAGGCCGGACCAGATGCAGGAGTCGTTCCGGGTCAAGCTCCACGACCCGAAGAAGTACAAGGTCGTCGCCACCGCCTTCGCCGGCCGGGACGGGGTGCAGTCCGTCCAGGACCAGAGATCCATCCTGGACAACCTCTTCGGGCTGATGAACGGCATGAATGTGGCCGCCCTCTTCGTGATGGCGCTGATGCTGGTCATCGCGCTGATGCTGATCGTGAACACCGTCCGGGTGTCCGCGTTCAGCCGACGGCGCGAAACGGGCATCATGCGGCTCGTCGGCGCCTCCGGGTTCTACATCCAGATGCCGTTCATCATGGAGGCCGCGTTCGCCGGTCTCATCGGTGGCGTGCTCGCCTGCGCGATGCTGCTGGCCGGCCGGTACTTCCTGATCGACGGCGGTCTGGCGCTGCAGAGCAAGCTGAACCTGATCGACTTCATCGGCTGGGACGCGGTCTTCACCAAGCTGCCCCTGGTCCTGGCGATCGGCTTGCTGATGCCCGCCGTTGCCGCTCTCTTCGCGCTGCGCAAGTACCTGAAGGTGTGACAAGCGCCCTTGTGGCGCACGGCCAACCGGCCGTGCGCCACAAGGGCGTTGTCCTACACTCGTCGCCATGTCGGGTCCTGTGCAGTGTTTCGGGCCCCGCGGTGTGCGCCGCGGGGCGGCCCTGACATTGGTTTTCGCGACCGTGCTGGCCACCGCGGCGGCCACCGGTTCGCTGCCGCGCGGCGCGGCGAAGTCCTCGGACATCGCGACCCGTTACGTCGCCTCCATCGTCGACGGTGACGAGGTGGCCGACGCCGCCGCCCGGGCCGTGGCCGACGGCAAGTCCGGCAAGGAGGCGGCCGAGGAGGTCGTCAGCCGCAGCGGCGACCGCTGGGGCGCGGTGTACGACGAGCGGCAGTACGAGGAGTTCGAGCAGGCCCTCGACGGCTCGTACACCGGCGTGGGGATCGCCGCCAGGCGCTCCGCCGAGGGACGGGTCGAGGTGGCCCGGGTCCAGCCCGGCGGCCCCGCCGACCGCGCGGGCATCGAGCCGGGCGATCTGCTTCGTACGGTCGACGGCCACCGGGTCGACGAACGGCCCGTCGCCGAGGTCGTCGCCCTGCTGCGCGGAGACCGTACGGAGGCGTCCGCGGGCAGCACCGTCGTACTGGGCGTGCAGCGGGGCGCGGCGCTCCGGACCGAGACGCTGCGCCGGGCCAGGCTCACCACCGAGGCCGTCAGCGTCCGGCACATCGGACCGGACCGTTCCGATCCCTCCCCGGCTGTCCTGATCGAGGTGGACTCGTTCACCAGGGGCTCGGGCGACAGGGTCCGCGACGCGGTCCGGGACGCACCGGCGGGTGCCGGGGTGCTCCTCGACCTCCGCGGCAACTCCGGCGGCCTGGTCACCGAGGCCGTCACCGCCGCCTCCGCCTTCCTGGACGGCGGCCTGGTCGCGACGTACGACGTGCACGGAGAGCAGCGGGCCCTTTACGCGCAGCCGGGCGGCGACACCGTCCGCCCCCTCGTCGTCCTCATCGACGGCGGCACGATGAGCGCTGCCGAGCTCCTCACCGGCGCGCTGCAGGACCGGGGCCGCGCCGTCACGGTCGGCTCGCGCACCTTCGGCAAGGGTTCCGTCCAGATGCCCAGCAAGCTCCCGGGCGGCTCGGTGGCCGAGCTGACCGTCGGCCACTACCGCACCCCGGCGGGCCGCGGCGTCGACGGCCGCGGCATAACCCCGGACCTCGCGGTCACATCCCGGGCCGAGCGGCGGGCCGAGACAGTATTGAGTGGCCTCGGGGGTGGGTCGTAGTGCGAAAATGGCTGCACTATGGCTAAGGAAAAGGACACAGGGCGCAAGCTCATCGCGCAGAACAAGAAGGCGCGGCACGACTACCACATCCTCGACACCTACGAGTGCGGTCTCGTACTCATGGGTACCGAGGTCAAATCGTTGCGGCTGGGCCGGGCCTCGCTCGTGGACGGCTTCGTCCAGATCGACGGCGGCGAGGCATGGCTGCACAACATCCACGTCCCGGAGTACGTGCAGGGGACCTGGACCAACCACTCGGCCAAGCGGAAGCGCAAGCTGCTGATGCACCGGGCGGAGATCGACAAGCTGGAGTCGAAGTCCGGCGAGACGGGTCACACGATCGTGCCGCTCGCGCTGTACTTCAAGGACGGCCGGGTGAAGGTCGAGATCGCGCTCGCCAAGGGCAAGAAGGAGTTCGACAAGCGGCAGACCCTGCGCGAGAAGCAGGACCTGCGGGAGACGAACCGTGCGATCTCGGCAGCGCGCCGGCGCCAGCGCAGCGCGTAGCCGGGACCGTACGGGCGGGGCCGGCAGCGGCCCGCAGGAATAGGCTGGCATCGTCGTGCGTTGGTCACGTACGATGGCACTGCACTCCACAGCGGGTGCGCGTTTTGACAACACAACATGGGGATGATCGGTTTCGACAGCGGATGTCGAAGCAGGGGAAGCGAGCCGAGGAAGCGGCAATGATCTCGTAAACCATATGTCGCAACCAATAATCGCCAATTCCAAGAGCGATTCCCAGTCCTTCGCCCTCGCTGCCTAATAAGCAGTGAGTGAGGGACCCTTAATGGGTGTCAGCCCGGGGGTGTTCCCGACCCGGACCCTGGCATAATCTAGGGGACTAAACCACTGATCCCGGTCACGGGGTTCGGTGGGAAATCAAACAGTGACTGAGCCCGTCGGAGACTTGTTCGCGAGATCTCCGGGGCCGAGAAAATCGCAGCGAACTGCGCTCGGAGAAGCCCTGATTCTGCACCGTTGGACGCGGGTTCGATTCCCGCCATCTCCACAATTCCCATGTGAACGAGGACCCCGTTGCCCACCGGCAACGGGGTCCTCGTTCTTGTTCCCGCCGTCCGGAGCGTGCGCGGCTCACCTCCGCCGGACCCCGGCCGGCGCCAGCCCCGCCGCGCGTCGCCGGCGCTGAGGGCGAGGGTGCGGGCGGTACACCTTCGCCGGTCCGGACCGGACCGGACCGGACCGGACCGGACTGCGCCGTGCCCGTGCCGCCAAGCCCCGGCTCGGCCACGACGCCGCGTGATCATGACCGTTCGATGGCATGTGACGTAACGCACGGGAAATATGGGTGAACCGAGCCTGTCACGCACCGTTGGCAGGCTCGGCCGTCGGGCAGCAGCGGGACGAGAGCCGGGTGGACCACATGCACGAGGGCGAACAGCACGGGCCACTCGCGGGCTTCACCGTCGGGGTCACCGCCGCGCGCCGCGCACAGGAGTTCGGCGCGCTGCTGGAACGACGGGGAGCCGCCGTCCTGCACGCGCCCGCCCTGCGGATCGTGCCGCTCGCGGACGACACCGAACTCCTCGACGCCACCCGGGAAATCGTCGGCTCCGCCCCCGACGTGGTCGTCGCCACCACCGCGGTCGGCTTCCGGGGCTGGATCGAGGCCGCCGACGGCTGGGGTCTCGGCGACCGGCTGTCGGCGGCGCTGCGCGGCGTGGAGCTGCTGGCCCGCGGCCCCAAGGTCAAGGGCGCCGTCCGGGCCGCCGGGCTGACCGAGGCGTGGTCGGCCGACTCCGAGTCCCTGGCCGAAGTGCTGGACCGGCTCCTGGACGAGGGCGTGAAGGGGCGCCGTATCGCCGTCCAGTTGCACGGCGAGCCCCTCCCCGGCTTCGTCGAGTCGCTCCGCGGCGCGGGAGCCGAGGTGATCGCCGTACCCGTCTACCGCTGGGCGGACCCCGAGGACATCGCCCCGCTCGACCGGCTGCTCGACACCACCCTGGCCCGGGGCCTGGACGCCCTCACCTTCACCAGCGCCCCCGCCGCCGCCTCGCTGCTCGGCCGGGCCGGGAAGCGCGGGCTGCTCCCGGAACTCCTGAGCGCGCTGCGGGACGACGTCCTCGTGGCCTGCGTCGGACCGGTCACCGCCCTGCCGCTGCGGGCCCGCGGCATCGACACCGTCCAGCCGGAACGCTTCCGGCTCGCCCCGCTCGTCCAGCTGCTGTGCCACGAACTCCCCGCCAGGGTACGGACGTTTCCGATCGCCGGGCACCGGGTCGAGGTCCGTGGCCACGCCGTGATCGTCGACGGCGCACTGCGTCCGGTGCAGCCTGCGGGAATGGCCCTGCTGCACGCCCTGGCCCGCCGGCCGGGCTGGGTGGTGGCCCGCGCCGACCTGTTGCGCGCGCTGCCCGGCAGCGGTACGGACGAACACGCGGTGGAGACGGCCATGGCGAGGCTGCGTACGGCACTGGGCACGCCCCGCCTCGTCCAGACGGTAGTCAAACGCGGCTACCGACTGGCGCTGGACCCGGCGCCGGACAGCACGTACGCCGATTCCGATTCCGATTCCGGTTCCGGTCCCTGAGGCCGCTGCGGATGCCGTCGCGGCGTCAGGAACAAGGCGCCCGACCACGCCCGGGTAGCGTGATGGGATGATGAACGACATCCACCGGATCAACGCGGAGGTACGACTCCGTCCCCCGACCCCGGCCGACGCCGTCTCCCTCTCCATATCGCTGACCCGCAGCCGCGCGTACATGCAGCCCTGGGAGCCCGTGCGGCCCGACGCCTTCTACACCGAGCATGGCCAGCGGGAACGGCTGGCCGGTCTGCTCGCGGACCGTGACGCGGGGCGGGCGATGGCCTGGGTCCTCGCCGATGAACAGGACCGCGTGGTGGGCGGGCTCAACCTCAACGGCATGGTGCTCGGGCCGTTCCGCAGCGCGACTCTCGGCTACTGGGTCGATGTCGAGCACGCGGGCCGTGGTCTGGCCACGGCCGCCGTGCAGCGGGTCTGCGAGGTGGCCAGGGACGGGCTGCGCCTGCACCGGGTCGAGGCGGGGACGGTGCTGGACAACGTCGCGTCGCAGCGGGTGCTCACCAAGTGCGGCTTCGAGCAGTACGGCGTGGCCCCGCGCTACCTGCACATCAACGGCGACTGGCGCGACCACCGGCTGTTCCAGCGGATCCTGTACGACGGTTCGTCGCTGCCGGCATAAGGGCCGGAACGGCTACCGGACGCGCGGTACGCACGCGCACAAGCGGTACGGAGATCACCGGTCATCAGGACGCCGTACGGCCCCGCCCGTACCGAACCGCGTGGCGGCAGGGGTTCCGGGCGCGGCACCTGAGGGGCACTCTGGGGGAGACCTCGACCGGAGACCACGAGGCGGTGACTCACGCATGGCGGCGGGCAAGCGCTCGTACGACTGGCGGTTCGACTCCGGCCGCCCCTGCCTGGACCTGGTGGCGACGGGAGCCGGCACCTCCGGCGCCTGCGAGCTGCTCGACGGCGCCGAACGGCTCGCGGAGTGGCTGGTTGCCGCCGGACTCGTACCGAGCGGCACCCGCCTCGACGCGGTGGACGACACCTGGGTGGTGCGCTTCCGGCAGTTGAGGACAGGCGTCGACCGTCTGCTGACCGCCGAACTCGGTGGCCGCAGAGCCGAGAGCGCCCTGGAACGGGTCAACGCGCTCGCCGCGGCCGCACCCCCGGGACTGAGGGCCGTGCGCGGCAGGAGCGGCACGCTGGTACGGACACTGAGCGCCGATCCCGAATGCGGGGCGCTGCTGGCCGCCGTCGCCCGCGACGCCGTCGAGCTCCTGACCGACCCCGAGGCACGCGCCGGACTGCGCCGCTGCGGGGCCGACAACTGCCGCCGCCTCTACCTGGACACCTCGCGCGGCCACCGACGCCGCTGGTGCTCCAGCGAGGTGTGCGGCAACCGCGAGCGGGTGGCCCGGCACCGGCGCAGGGCGGCGGCCGTGGCGGCCGTGGACGCGGCTGTGGACGCGGTCGCGGGGGCGAGCGCGGGAGCGCCGTACCGCAAAGAGTCTTGAGACGGTAAAGAATCTTGAGACCGGAAAGAATTTTGAGACCGGTTTGAATGGATCGCGGTCCCCCTCCGTACTCGATGGCCAGGGAGCTCCACAGGGTCTCGACCGGGAGGTGCGGGTGCGCAAGGATGCGGCCGTGGCCGATGACCGTCCGCACAGGGCCCGACATCGCAGTGAGCCGCCCCCGTCCTCCTCCGACGCCCCCGACGAGGAGCTGATGCGGGCGCTCTACCGCGAACACGCCGGACCTCTGCTCGCGTACGTGCTCCGCCTCGTCGCAGGCGACCGGCAGCGCGCCGAGGACGTGGTGCAGGAAACACTCATCCGCGCCTGGAAGAACGCCGGCCGGCTGGACGGGGCCACCGGCTCCGTCCGCCCGTGGCTGGTGACGGTGGCCCGGCGCATCGTCATCGACGGCCACCGCAGCAGGCAGGCCCGGCCGCACGAGGTCGATCCGTCGCCGCTGGAGGTCATTCCCGCCGAGGACGAGATGGACAAGGCGTTGTGGCTGATGACGCTCTCGGACGCGCTCGACGATTTGACCCCCGCCCACCGGGAAGCACTGGTCGAGACGTACTTCAAGGGCCGTACGGTCAACGAGGCGGCCGATGTGCTGGGTGTTCCGAGCGGGACGGTGCGCTCCCGGGTCTTCTACGCACTGCGCTCGATGAAGCTGGCACTCGAAGAGAGGGGGATCACGGCATGAGCGACGACGAGTGGGAGCCATTCGGCCCCCGGTCCACCACGGGTCCCTCCAGCCCCCGCAGCCCCGGGGGCCCCCGGAACCCCGGCGGCCCCCGCAGCCTCGGTGGCCCCGGCCGTACCGCCCCACGCGAGGCCGTCGAGGAGCCCGGACACGACGCCGCGGGTGCGTATCTCCTCGGCGTGCTGGACGACGCCGAGGCGTCCGCCTTCGAGGCGCATCTGGCCGGCTGCGACCTGTGCGGCGCCCGTCTCGACGAGTTCGCCGGACTGGAACCCGTGCTCGCGGCGCTCTCCGATGCCCCGGCCGCCGGGCCGGCCGCCCGCCTTGTCCCGTACGTCGCGCAGCGGCCCACGCCCCGGATGCTCGACCGGCTGGTCGAGGAGGTGGCCCGCAAGCGGGCCGGGCGCAGGCGCCGCTCCAGGTATCTGGTGGCGGCGGCAGCGGCGCTGATCATCGGTGGTCCGGTCGTCGCCGTCCTGGTGACCGGCGGCGACGGCACCTCCGCACAGGCGGCCGACCCGCACCCCACCGGCCCCGCCGACGACACCGCCTTCTCCCGCATGACGGACAAGGTGCGGGCCACCGACCCCACCACGAAGGTCGACGCCACCATCGGCATGGAGAAGAAGGCCTGGGGCACCGACACCGTGCTGGAGCTCAGAAACGTCACGGGCCCGGAGAAATGCCGGCTGATCGCGGTGTCGAAGACCGGCGAGGAGGAGGTCGTCACCTCCTGGTCCGTACCGAAGTGGGGGTACGGCATCGAGAAATTTCCGCACCCGGCCGCGACGTACCCGCTCCATGTCCACGGCGGCGCGGCCATGGACCGCGGTGACATCGACCACTTCGAGGTGCGTACGTTCGACGGCAGGCGGCTGGTGGAGATCGAGGTCTGATCGTTCGGCAGGTGCGCGGCGGGCCCCTTTTCGCATAAAGTTGACGGCTGCCCAAATGCACGTCAGAAGGGGGCCTCGGTGGCCGCGCAGGATGCCGCTGTCGATTCGTTGCGGGACCGGGAAATCGGTGTCGAGCAGGAACATCTCGACCGTGTTTATCACCGCCTCGAAGAGAAGATCCACGAGGCGGAATTTCTCATGAACGACGCCGTCAAGCGCGGCCAGGTCGGTACCCCGGGAGCGCTCGCCGAGCGCGACGCCCAGGTCTTCCGGGCCGGGATCCACCTCAACCGGCTGAACAGCGAGTTCGAGGACTTCCTCTTCGGAAGGATCGATCTGCTGCCCGGCAAGGACGGCGAACGCGGCCCGGACGGCGCGTACACCTCCGTAGAGCCGGCCGACGACGCCGTACGCGACGACAATTCCGCCGACATCGCGGAGACGCTGCACATCGGCCGGATCGGAGTCCTCGACGCCGATTACGCGCCACTGGTCATCGACTGGCGCGCACCGGCCGCCGCACCGTTCTACCGGTCGACGCCGAAGGAGCCGGGCCGGGTGGTCCGCCGCCGGGTCATCCGCTCCAAGGGCCGCAGGGTCCTCGGCGTCGAGGACGACCTGATGCGCCCCGAGCTGACCGCGTACCTGGGCGGCGAAAAGCTCCCCGTCATCGGCGACGGCGCCCTGATGGCGGCGCTCGGGCAGGCCCGCAGCCACACCATGCGGGACATCGTCTCCTCCATCCAGGCCGAACAGGACCTGGTGATCAGGGCCCCCGCCGCGTCCGTCACCGAGGTCTCCGGCGGCCCCGGCACCGGCAAGACCGCCGTCGCCCTGCACCGTGCCGCGTACCTCCTCTACCAGGACCGGCGGCGCTACGCGGGCGGCATCCTCGTGGTCTCGCCGACCCCGCTCCTCGTCGCGTACACCGAAGGCGTGCTGCCGTCGCTGGGCGAGGAGGGGCAGGTCGCGATCCGCGCGGTCGGCTCACTCTCCGACGAGGCGGCCGGCGTCGAGGGCGCCACCACTTACGACGAACCCGCCGTCGCCCGGATCAAGGGCTCCTCCCGGATGCTCCAGGTCCTGCGCAAGGCGGCACGCGGCGCACTGGAACAGCCCGGCACTCCCCGCAGGGCGGCGAACCGGGACGGCCAGCTGTCCTTCGGCGACGAAGCCGAAGGAACCGGCGCAACCGGCGTGTCCGACGCAACCGGCCGAGCCGGTGAGCCCCCGGCCACCCCCACCCGCCTGCGGGTCGTCGCCTTCGGTGCCCGGGTCGAGCTGAACGCCGACGAACTGCACCGCATCCGGCAGTCCGTCCTCGGCGGCACCGCCCCGGTCAACCTGCTGCGCCCGCGCGCCCGCAGAATGCTCCTGGACGCCCTGTGGAACAAGTCCTCCGGCCGGGGCCGCTACACCGATCCCGAACTGGCCGCCGAGCTGCGCTCGTCCTTCGACGAGGACGTCTCCACCGAGGCCCCCTTCCTCGACTTCCTGAACGCCTGGTGGCCCGAACTCACCCCCCGCGGGGTGCTCGCCGCGATGGCCGACGAGAAGCGGCTCGGCCGCTGGGCGCGCCGGGTCCTCAACCAGGGCGAGGTGCGCCGCCTCACCCGCTCCCTGAAGCGGCTCGACAGAGAAGGGAACGGGCCGCTCTCGGTGCACGACGTGGCGATCCTCGACGAGTTGCAGATGCTGCTCGGCACCCCGTACCGGCCGAAGAAGAAGCGCGAACTCGACCCGCTGGACCAGCTCTCCGGTCTGGAGGAGCTCATGCCGCAGCGCGAGGAGACCCGGCGCGAGCGGGCCGAGCGGCTGGCCGCGGAGCGTACGGAGTACACGCATGTCATCGTCGACGAGGCGCAGGACCTCACGCCCATGCAGTGGCGCATGGTCGGCCGCCGCGGCCGGCACGCCACCTGGACGATCGTCGGAGACCCGGCGCAGTCCTCCTGGTCCGATCCGGACGAGGCCGCCCGGGCGCGCGACGAGGCGCTCGGCAACCGGCCGCGCCGCCGCTTCACCCTCACGGTCAACTACCGCAACCCGGCGGAGATCGCCGAGCTGGCCTCGAAGGTCCTGGCGCTCGCGATGCCCGGGATGGAGTCACCGGCCGCGGTCCGTTCCACGGGCGTGAAGCCGCGCTTCGCGACCGTACGGGACGGCGATCTGGCCGCCTCGGTGCGCGAGGAGGCGCGGCGGCTGCTGGCCGAGGTGGACGGCACGGTGGGCGTCGTCGTCGCGATGAACCGCCGGGCGCAGGCCCGCGACTGGCTCGACGGTCTCGGTGAGCGGGTGGTGGCGCTGGGCAGCCTGGAGGCGAAGGGCCTGGAGTACGACGCCACGGTGGTCGTCTCGCCCGCGGAGATCGCGGACGAGTCCCCGGCCGGTCTGCGGGTGCTGTACGTGGCGCTGACGCGTGCGACGCAGCAGCTCACGGTGGTCTCGGGGGAGCGGGACCTGCCCGACGAGGACGGCGTCCCGGACCTGCTGAGGGACTGACGCCGGGGCGGGGAGCGGAGGTACCACCGGGCGGACGGATTTCTGAATCCATCCGTCCCGCGGGAATCGCATCCCCGGGGTCTTTGTTAGCCTGGTGTCGGCACCGGCTCGATCCAAGCCCCCGGGCCCAACCTTCGTCGCTTCGAGCGACCACTTGCCGCGAGGCGAGCATGGCGGGTCGGTGCCGCTTGAACAAGAAGACAGACCCGCGTCACCTTCCGGTGGCGCGGGTCTGTTCTTGTTTACGGGACCACGGACTCCGGACCAGGTTCCGCGAACCTACGTACCTGCGAACCTCACGCACCCGGTCCGGTCGGACGTGGTCGGGGGTTCCGCTGAAGCGGCCTTCTCTCGTATGGTGGAAACTACTTTCCGAAACGCGGCACTCATTACCGGCTACCGGCCAGTAGGTGCGACGATCGGGAAGCGTGACCGAGGTGAGCGCCCCGGCCGCGCGGCAATGAAGCTAAGGAAAGCGAAGGACTCGGCCATGGCAACGGCGCCCAGCGTCTCGTACTCGATGACGGTCAGGCTGGAGGTGCCCGCGAGCGGCACAGCGGTCTCCCAGCTCACCACGGCCGTGGAGTCCTCCGGCGGTTCGGTCACCGGCCTCGATGTGACCGCCTCCGGCCACGAGAAGCTGCGGATCGACGTCACCATCGCCGCCACCTCCACCGCGCACGCGGACGAGATCGTCGAAAACCTGCGCGGCATCGAGGGTGTCGTGCTGGGCAAGGTCTCCGACCGTACGTTCCTGATGCACCTCGGCGGCAAGATCGAGATGGCGTCCAAGCACCCCATCCGCAACCGTGACGACCTCTCGATGATCTACACCCCGGGTGTGGCCCGGGTCTGCATGGCGATCGCCGAGAACCCCGAGGACGCCCGCCGGCTCACCATCAAGCGCAACTCCGTCGCAGTTGTGACGGACGGCTCCGCGGTGCTCGGCCTCGGCAACATCGGACCGATGGCCGCCCTGCCGGTGATGGAGGGCAAGGCGGCCCTCTTCAAGCGGTTCGCCGGCATCGACGCCTGGCCGATCTGCCTGGACACCCAGGACACCGACGCCATCGTCGAGATCGTCAAGGCGATCGCCCCCGGCTTCGCGGGCATCAACCTGGAGGACATCTCCGCCCCCCGCTGCTTCGAGATCGAGGCACGGCTGCGCGAGGCCCTCGACATCCCCGTCTTCCACGACGACCAGCACGGCACCGCGATCGTGGTCCTGGCCGCGCTGACCAACGCGCTGCGCGTGGTGGGCAAGGGGATCGGGGACGTACGGGTCGTCATGTCCGGCGCCGGAGCGGCCGGTACGGCCATCCTGAAGCTTCTCATCGCCGCGGGCGTCAAGCACGCCGTCGTCGCCGACATCCACGGCGTGGTGCACGCGGGCCGCGAGGATCTGGTCTCCGCCGACGCCGACTCGCCGCTGCGCTGGATCGCCGACAACACCAACCCCGAGTCCATCACCGGCACCCTCAAGGAGGCCGTGGTGGGCGCCGACGTCTTCATCGGCGTCTCCGCCCCGAACGTGCTGGACGGCACCGATGTCGCCGCCATGGCGGACGGTGCGATCGTGTTCGCGCTCGCGAATCCGGACCCCGAGGTGGACCCGGCAATCGCTCGCCAGTCGGCGGCAGTTGTCGCCACCGGCCGCTCCGACTTCCCGAACCAGATCAACAACGTGCTGGTCTTCCCGGGCGTCTTCCGCGGCCTGCTGGACGCCCAGTCCCGCACCGTCAACACGGAGATGATGCTCGCCGCGGCGGGCGCCCTCGCCGAGACCGTCGCCGAGGACGAACTGAACGCGAACTACATCATCCCGTCGGTCTTCAACGACAGGGTCGCGGGAGCGGTCGCCGGTGCGGTCCGCGACGCGGCGAAGACCGCGGGCGGCGGCGCGGCAGGCGCCGGCTTGGCCTGAGCTACGGCGCGTCGCGGGTCGCGGCGCCCCAAACGCCCCTTTAGGGTGGGCGGGCGGCGCGTCCCGCAGAGCCCCGCATCCGCTGCGGACTGCTTTCGGGGAGTCGACGGAACGTCACCACGACGAGGCGAGGGTGCTTTTCGTGTGACTCCGGAGGGTGCCGGATTGGCGTTACCGCCGCAGGTGGGGGCAGGATGCGTAATCGGGCGCGAGGGTCTGAAGACAGACCCGGGTCCGGGGACTGTCCGAGGGCCCTGGCAGCATCGGCTTCGATCTCACGCCTCACAGGCAAGAAGAACACGGGAGTAACAACATGAACCGCAGTGAGCTGGTGGCCGCCCTGGCCGACCGCGCCGAGGTGACTCGCAAGGACGCCGACGCCGTGCTGGCCGCCCTCGCCGAGACCGTCGGTGAGATCGTCGCCAAGGGCGACGAGAAGGTCACCATCCCCGGCTTCCTGACCTTCGAGCGCACCCACCGTGCCGCTCGCACCGCTCGTAACCCGCAGACCGGCGACCCGATCAACATCCCGGCCGGCTACAGCGTGAAGGTCTCCGCGGGCTCCAAGCTCAAGGAAGCCGCCAAGGGCAAGTAAGCCCCACAGGCGCGACGAAGGGCGGTCACCCGACCAGGGTGACCGCCCTTCCGTGTACCGGCGCGAGAGGGCCCGTTCCGGGCCTCTACCGGCCTCGCCGAGCGGACCCCTCCGGCCTCCGCGCCGTTCCGTGGCCGACCGAACGGCGAACGGGGGCCCGGGACAACGGTCCCGAACCCCCGTCAGCAGCCCTGGGACCGCCTGTTTCAGACCAGCGCGCCGCCCGGCAGCTCCACCTTCGCGCCGAGCTTCTCCAGCTTCTCCATGAAGTTCTCGTAGCCGCGGTTGATCAGGTCGATGCCGTGCACCCGCGACGTGCCCTGCGCCGCCAGCGCGGCGATCAGGTACGAGAAACCGCCGCGCAGGTCCGGGATGACCAGATCCGCGCCCTGCAGCTTCGTCGGCCCGGACACGACCGCCGAGTGCAGGAAGTTCCGCTGACCGAAGCGGCAGTCGGAGCCGCCCAGGCACTCGCGGTAGAGCTGGATGTGCGCGCCCATCTGGTTCAGCGCGGAGGTGAAACCGAGCCGGGACTCGTACACCGTCTCGTGGACGATGGACAGGCCCGAGGCCTGCGTCAGGGCCACGACCAGCGGCTGCTGCCAGTCGGTCTGGAAACCGGGGTGCACGTCCGTCTCCAGGGCGATGGCGTTCAGCGCGCCGCCCGGGTGCCAGAAGCGGATGCCCTCGTCGTCGATCTCGAACGCCCCGCCGACCCGGCGGAAGGTGTTCAGGAACGTCATCATCGAGCGCTGCTGTGCGCCCCGTACGTAGATGTTGCCCTCGGTGGCCAGCGCCGCGGACGCCCAGGAGGCCGCCTCCAGACGGTCCGGGATGGCCCGGTGCGTATAACCGTCCAGCCGGTCGACACCGGTGATCCGGATCGTCCGGTCGGTGTCCATCGAGATGATCGCGCCCATCTTCTGCAGTACGCAGATGAGGTCCTCGATCTCCGGCTCCACGGCCGCGTTCGACAGCTCGGTGACGCCCTCGGCGAGCACCGCCGTCAGCAGCACCTGCTCGGTGGAGCCCACGGACGGGTACGGCAGCCGGATCTTCGTACCGCGCAGCCGCTGCGGGGCCTCCAGATACTGGCCGTCCGCCCGCTTCTCGATCGTCGCGCCGAACCGCCGCAGCACGTCGAAGTGGAAGTCGATCGGCCGGCCGCCGATGTCACAGCCGCCGAGCCCCGGAATGAACGCGTGGCCCAGCCGGTGCAGCAGCGGGCCGCAGAAGAGGATCGGGATGCGCGACGAGCCCGCGTGGGCATCGATGTCGGCGACATTGGCGCTCTCGACATGGGTCGGGTCCAGAATCAGCTCGCCCGGTTCGTCACCCGGCCGGACCGTCACACCGTGCAGCTGCAGCAGCCCCCGCACCACCCGCACGTCGCGGATGTCGGGCACATTGCGCAGCCGGCTGGGCCCGCTGCCGAGCAGCGCGGCGACCATTGCCTTCGGCACCAGGTTCTTGGCGCCTCTGACGCGGATCTCGCCCTCCAGCGGGGTTCCGCCGTGGACAAGCAGGACATCGTCTGTGCCGGTCATGAATCTCGCGTTCCGGAGTGGTCGGGCAGGGGGCCAACCGAAAGGGTAATGGCCCACCGCCCCCCTTCCGTAAGAGGACGGGGGGTGCGCGAACGTCATGAATCCGCCACAACACGCTCTGCTGCCCGACTCTTGCGGAGCGTTACCGTCCGCAAAGCCACCCGGGCGGTGCGCTCCCCGTGCGTCCGTGCGCCCTGAGCTGCGCCCTGAGCTGCGCCCTGAGCTGCGCCCCGAGCCGTGCTCGGCTCTTTCGGTGACCGGGCGGCCCACTTGGTCTCCGTGGAGACCGAAGATGCGGGATCATTTCTGCCATGACCGAGGTGTCCTCGCTCACAGGGCGACTGCTCGTGGCCACACCCGCGCTCGCGGACCCGAATTTCGACCGCGCGGTGGTGCTGCTCCTCGACCACGACGAGGAGGGCTCGCTCGGCGTGGTCCTGAACCGCCCGACCCCCGTCGGCGTCGGTGACGTCCTCATGTCCTGGGCCGGTCTGACCGGCGAACCGGGTGTCGTCTTCCAGGGCGGCCCGGTCTCGCTCGACTCGGCGCTCGGTGTGGCCGTCATCCCCGGCGACGAGGGCCCTCTCGGCTGGCGCCGGGTGTACGGGGCGATCGGCCTGGTCGACCTGGAGGCCCCGCCGGAGCTGCTGGCCGCGGCGCTGGGCTCGCTGCGGATCTTCGCCGGATACGCCGGCTGGGGCCCCGGACAGCTGGAGAAGGAACTGGCCGAGGGCGCCTGGTACGTCGTCGAGTCCGAGCCCGGAGACGTCTCCTCCCCGCGTCCGGAGCACCTCTGGCGGGCGGTCCTGCGCCGCCAGCGCAGCGAACTGGCGATGATCGCCACCTATCCGGACGACCCTTCGCTGAACTGATGGTCCCGGCCTTCAGTACCCTTGGGGTCCATGAGCACTCTTGAGCCCGAGCGCGGGGCAGGTACGGGCACCCTCGTAGAGCCGACACCACAGGTGTCGAACGGCGACGGCGACCACGAGCGCTACGCCCATTACGTCCAGAAGGACAAGATCATGGCGAGCGCCCTGGAGGGCACTCCCGTGGTCGCACTGTGCGGCAAGGTCTGGGTACCGGGTCGCGACCCGAAGAAGTATCCGGTCTGTCCCATGTGCAAGGAGATCTACGAGTCCATGGGTGCCGGTGGCGACAAGGGCAAGGACGGCAACGACAAGAAGTAGTCCGGCGCCGATCGGCCACCATTGCTTCTGGCCCCCGGGGCGCGCGTTGATGCGCGCCCCGGGGGCCTTTTGCGTATGCCCTGGGCGTGATGCTGGTCTGCCGCGCTCGTCGTTCTCGGACTTCCTGGTTGATCTCCTTGTATCGCGTCGCGTCGGCATGATGGGAGTGATCACATCTCGATGGTTTCTGGCGGAAGTGGTCATGTGAACGTGCAGGCCGTGGTCATGGCCGAGGCAGTTCCGGGCATTGGTGTTCAGGTTCGTCGGAGTTTCGTAGACCAGTGTTGGTTTCGTGTTCATGAGCGAACAGGCAGGGGTGAAGCGGCAGTTCGGGCATCGTGCCCGGCTTGCGCTGACCTCTGCGCAGGTCCTGCCCATGGACGACCAGGCGCACGCCGCACGCGCCACGTGGAATCTCCTTCATGACTGGTGGACCATGCTTCCCGGGCGCCGCAGATCTCTCGCGGCGGCGGACGCCGCGATCCGCGAGGCCTGCAAGGAAATCGACTGGCTGGCGGTGCTCCCGGCGCAGGCCGCCCAGGCGGTGCTGAAGACGTACTACCGGGCGTGGATCAACTGCTGGGAGGGCCGGACCGACGCCCCGGCCTTCAAGGCCCGATTCCGGTCGGCGATGTCCGTGGACATTCCCCAGGGCCGGGACCTGAATATCGTCCGCGTGCACCGCCGATGGGCATGGCCGACATCCCCAAGATCGGTCGTGTCCGCTTCCGCTGGACCAAAGACCTCCCGGTTGGCAAGCGAGCCGACCGGTTGGCAAGCGAGCCGATAAGGACAACCGGATCACTGGGATGATGGCAGCCTCGACGGTGATGACCACCCCGTGCTGGTCTTCTTCGTACTCGTACAGCGACGTCTGGTCCCGGGACTGGGCGGAGCGGTTAAGGACTGACGTCATGGACATGGAACTGATCCCGGCGCCGGTGCACGTCGGTGCAGTCGGTGACGAGGGACCGGGCGCCTTCCCGCTGGACCCCTCCACCACCATCACGGCGGCCCCCGGCACCGAGAACACCGAACGCTGGCTGCGCTCCACCCTCGGCGCCGCCTTCGGCCTGCCGCTCGCCCCGCCGACGGCTGTCGAGGGTGGCGAGGGCGCCGCGAACACCATCCGGCTGCGCATCGACCCGGCCCTGGACCCCGAGGGCTACCGGCTGGGCGCAGGGCCCACCGGCGTCGAGATCGCCGGAGGAAGCGCCGCCGGAGTCTTCTGGGGCGCGCAGACCCTCCGTCAGCTCCTGGGGCCCGCAGCCTTCCGCCGCGCGCCCGTCAACCCCGGCAGCAGGCCCGCCGTCCCCTTCACGGACATCGAGGACAGCCCCCGCTTCCCCTGGCGCGGCATGATGCTCGACGTGGCGCGGCACTTCCTGCCCAAGGACGACGTCCTGCGCTATCTCGACCTTCTCGCCGCGCACAAGCTGAACGTCTTCCACTTCCACCTCACCGACGACCAGGGCTGGCGCATCGAGATCAAGCGCTACCCGCGGCTCACCGAGGTCGGCTCCTGGCGGTCCCGTACCAAGCACGGCCACCGGGCCTCCGAGCTCTGGGACGAGACCCCGCACGGCGGTTACTACACGCAGGACGACATCCGCGAGATCGTCGCGTACGCCACCGAGCGGCATATCCGGGTCGTTCCCGAGATCGACATCCCGGGCCACTCGCAGGCCGCCATCGCCGCGTACCCCGAACTGGGCAACACCGACGTCATCGACACCACCACCCTCTCCGTCTGGGACACCTGGGGCATCAACGCCAACGTACTCGCCCCCACTGACAACACCCTTCGCTTCTTCGAGGGCGTCCTCGAAGAGGTCCTGGCACTCTTCCCCGCCGCCACCTCGCCGTTCATCCACATCGGCGGCGACGAGTGCCGCAAGGACCAGTGGAAGGAGTCCCCGGCCGCCCAGGCCCGGATCGACGAATTCGGCCTGGCCGACGAGGACGAGCTGCAGTCCTGGGTCATCCGGCACTTCGACACCTGGCTCACCGCCCGCGGCCGCCGGCTCATCGGCTGGGACGAGATCCTCGAAGGCGGCCTCCCGGCGGGCGCCGCCGTGTCGTCCTGGCGGGGTTACGGGGGAGGCATCGCCGCCGCCGAGGCCGGCCACGACGTGGTGATGTGCCCGGAGCAGCACGTGTACCTGGACCACCGTCAGGACGGCGGCCCCGACGAGCCGATGCCCATCGGCTTCATCCGCACCCTGGAGGACGTCTATCGCTTCGAACCCGTACCCCCGGGCCTCTCCGAGGAGGCGGCCCGTCACATCCTCGGCACCCAGGCCAATGTCTGGACCGAGGTCATGCAGAACCGGTCCCGCGTCGACTACCAGGTCTTCCCGCGCCTCGCGGCGTTCGCCGAGGTCGCCTGGTCGCCCCTGCCCGCCTCCGCCGACCGTGACTTCGCGGACTTCGAACGGCGAATGACCGCGCACTACGCCCGGCTCGACGCCCTCGGCGTCGACTACCGGCCGCCGAGCGGCCCGTTGCCCCGGCAGCAGCGCCCGGGGGTCCTCGGACGCCCCCTTGAGGGGCCGCCCCCGAACGTGTGATTCCGGCCGCGCTCCGGGGCCGGCCGTCACGCTCCCCGGGAGTGTGACGGCCGGCGGTCATTGTCCGGAACGGGCATCCGCAAACGCACAGCCGGAACGGAACAACCCACCCAGGGCTCGCCGAAGAGTGGCAATTCGCACTCTGCGCCGAAGTGGGTCGAACCAGGATCATCCCCCTGATAGGGAACGGATATGCCCTTCGCGGACCCTCGCGTCGGTCCGATCGGAAGATGTGCCAGAGTTGCCACGTCCAGGCTTTGAGCACGTACCGTACGGCGAAACGAGCCGGACAGCCGGGACACCGGGAAGGGGCAGCTGGGTTGACCACGCACGCACCGCAGGCGACGCAGTCCGTGACGCTGCCGGCCTCGCTCGACGAGGCCGTGGCGGCACTCGGCGCCATGCCTGCAGCCGTTCCTGTGGCGGGTGGGACGGACCTGATGTCGGCCGTCAACAAGGGGCTGCTGCGCCCCTCGGGACTGGTCGGCCTCGGCCGGATCAGCGAGCTCCGCGGCTGGCACTACCAGGACGGTCACGCCCTGCTCGGCGCCGGACTCACCCACGCACGCATGGGGCGGCCCGACTTCGCCGCCCTCATCCCCGCCCTGGCCGCGTCCGCGCGCGCCGCGGGCCCGCCCCAGATCCGTAACGCCGGAACGCTCGGCGGCAACATCGCCACCGCGGCCCCGACCGGCGATGCCCTGCCGGTGCTCGCCGCCCTGGAGGCCGAGCTCGTCATCGCGGGCCCGGGCGGCGCCCGCCGCGAGATCCCGGTCTCGCACCTGCTGGCCGGCCGCGACATGCTCGAACCCGCCGAACTGATCGGCTTCGTCCGCGTACCGCTGCTGCACGCGCCCCAGGTCTTCCTGAAGGCCACCGGCCGCACCGGTCCCGGCCGCGCGACCGCGTCCGTCGCGATCGTGCTCGACCCGGCCCGGCGCGGGGTGCGCTGCGCGGTCGGTGCCATCGCGCCGATGCCGCTGCGGCCGCTGGAGGCCGAACGCTGGATCGCCTCACTGATCGACTGGGACGGCGAACGGGGCCTGGCACCGGACGCGCTGGCCGCCTTCGGCGAGTACGTCGCCGCGGCCTGCATCCCGGACCAGGCACCGCCCGACGACGGGGGAGAGGCGCCACCGTTGCCCCCCGCCGTACTGCATCTGCGGCGCACCGTCGCCGCGCTGGCCCGACGCGCGCTGGGGAGGGCACTGTCGTGAGCAACGAGGACCACAACGAACAGCACGGGCAGCGGGAGCAGCCGCAGCACGGGGGCTGGCAGCCGACGCCGCAGGGTGGCGAGTACGACGCCGAGGCGACCGCCTTCGTCCACCTGCCGCCGGAGGACCTGGCGAACATCCCGCTGGCCGCGCCCGGCCAGGGCTACGTACCGCCGATGATCCTGCCGCTGACACCCGCGGCCGGTCTCGACCCGGCGGCCACGGGCAGCTGGGTCGTACAGACGCAGAGCCAGCAGGAGCGGGCCACGGAACCGGAGCAGCTGGCCCCCGGCGCGGTGCACTGGCCGGACCCGAACCAGCAGCAGACGCAGTACGGGTACGAGTACCCGCAGCAGGAGCAGTACCGGGAGACGCCGGCCGCGACGGGCCAGTGGAACGTCACGGAGCCCAACGAGTTCGCCCAGCATGCCGACCACACCGCCCACGTCGACCACGGCGTGCAGCCCGACCGCGGCGGTCACACCGGCCACGGCGTGCAGCCCGGCAAAGTCGACCACAGCGACCACGGCGTGCAGCCCGGCCACGTCGACCACGGTGACCACGGCGTGCAGCCCGACCACGGCGGTCACACCGACCACACCGGCCACACCGGTCAGTGGACGATTCCGGTCGCCGACGGTGACCTCCCGGAGGAGTCCGGCGAGTTCGCGGCCTCGGCGCCGGCCTCCCAGTGGTACGCGGACCGGACTCCACCGGCCACGCTGCCGGGCGGTGCGCCCGCACCGTGGGCGACACAGCAGCCGGTCGCGGAGCCGGAGCCCGCGCCTGAGCCTGCGGTGGAGCCGGCACCCGGAGCGGACATCGAGCCGGAACACGCGCCGGGAGCCGATTTCGCGCCTGCCGCGGAGCCCGCGGCGGAGCTCTCCGAGGCGTACTCCCCATTGCCCTCCGTGGCGTACGAGGACACTCTCCGGGCCCCCGAGGCACCGGCACCGGAGACGGCCGCCGAGGACGGCCCCGTACCGGCGGCCGGAGACACGGGAGACACGGGAGACACCTCCGTTCCCGGAGCGGACCTCGCGCAGGCCCCGGCCCCCCGCACCGCCGTATCGGAGGACGCCCCGGCCGAGCACCCTGCCGAGCAGTCGCCGCCCGACACGCCACTGCCGAACACCCCGCTGGAAGCCCCACCACTCGAAGCCGAGCTCCCCGAAGAGCAACTCCCCGAGCCCCGGCCCTCCGAGTCCCAGCCCCTCGGTGTCCAGCCCCCCGATACCCACCCCGTCGACGTCCCCAGCGAGCACCCGGCCGCCTCCTACGTCCTGCATGTGAACGGCGCCGACCGCCCCGTCACCGACGCCTGGATCGGCGAGTCGCTCCTCTACGTGCTGCGCGAGCGCCTCGGCCTCGCCGGTGCCAAGGACGGCTGCTCGCAGGGTGAGTGCGGTGCCTGCAACGTCCAGGTGGACGGCCGGCTGGTCGCCTCCTGTCTGGTCCCGGCGGCGACCGCGGCCGGCAGCGAGGTCCGTACGGTCGAGGGCCTGGCCGTGGACGGCGAGCCGTCCGACGTCCAGCGCGCCCTCGCCAAGTGCGGCGCGGTCCAGTGCGGTTTCTGCATTCCCGGCATGGCGATGACCGTCCACGACCTGCTGGAGGGCAACCACGCCCCCAGCGAACTGGAGACGCGCCAGGCGCTCTGCGGCAACCTCTGCCGCTGCTCCGGCTACCGGGGTGTCCTCGACGCCGTGAACGAGGTCATCGCGGGCCGCGAGGCAAGCGCCGACCCGGCAGCCTCGTCGGACTCCTCGTCCCCGGAGTCCGACGAGGCCCGCATTCCCCACCAGGCGGCCCCGGGCGCCGGCAGGGTACAGCCGTACTCGCAGGACGGAGGCATGGCGTGAGCAACGACGCGGCCACCGCGGCCAACGCGACCAGCACACGGATCACCACCCCGGCGGCCGAAGGACCCGACGCCGAGCCGACCGCGCTCGGCCTGGGCCTCTCTCTCCTGCCCGCCGACGCGCGTGCGAAGACCGAGGGCACCTTCCCGTACGCCGCCGACCTCTGGGCCGAGGGCCTGCTGTGGGCGGCCGTACTCCGTTCCCCGCACCCGCACGCCCGCATCCTGTCCATCGACACCTCGGGCGCCGTCGAGATGCCGGGGGTACGGGCCGTCGTCACGCACGAGGACGTCCCCGGGGAGAGTGTGTACGGGCGCAAGGTCGTCGACCGCCCGGTCTTCGCCTCCGACCTGGTCCGCCACCACGGCGAGCCGATCGCCGCGGTCGCCGCCGACCACCCCGACACGGCGCGTCTCGCCGCCGCGGCCATCGCCGTCGAGTACGAGGTGCTCGAACCGGTCACGGACCCGGAGAAGGCCTTCGCCGCCGAACCGCTGCACCCCGACGGCAATCTGATCCGCCACATCCCGCTGCGTTACGGCGACCCGGAGGCCACCGGCGAGGTCGTCGTCGAGGGCCTCTACCGCATCGGCCGCCAGGACCCGGCCCCGATCGGCGCCGAGGCCGGGCTCGCCGTGCCCCGCCCCGACGGCGGCGTGGAGATCTACACCGCCTCCACCGACCCGCACACCGACCGCGATCTCGCCGCCGCCTGCTTCGGCCTCGAACCGGACCGGGTGAAGGTCGTCGTCACCGGCGTCCCCGGCGCCACCGGCGACCGCGAGGATCCCGGCTTCCAGTTGCCGCTGGGGCTGCTCGCGCTGCGTACCGGCTGCCCGGTCAAACTGGCCGCCACCCGCGAGGAGTCCTTCCTCGGCCACGCCCACCGCCACCCCTCGCTCCTGCGCTACCGCCACCACGCGGACGCCGAGGGCCGGCTGGTGAAGGTCGAGGCACAGATCCTGCTCGACGCGGGCGCGTACGCCGACGCCTCGGCCGAGTCGCTGGCCGCGGCGGTCGCGTTCGCCTGCGGCCCGTACGTCGTCCCGCACGCCTTCATCGAGGGCTGGGCGGTCCGTACGAACAACCCGCCGTCGGGCCATGTGCGCGGCGAGGGCGCGATGCAGGTCTGCGCGGCGTACGAGGGCCAGATGGACAAGCTGGCCGCCAAGCTCGGCATCGACCCGGCCGAGCTGCGCCTGCGCAACGCCCTGTCCACCGGTGACATCCTGCCGACGAGCCAGACGGTGACCTGCCCGGCACCGGTGTCCGAACTGCTCACCGCCGTGCGGGACTTCCCGCTCCCCTCTCTCCCCAAGGACGCCCCGGAGGACGACTGGCTGCTCCCCGGCGGCCCGGAGGGCGCGGGCGAACCCGGCGCGGTGCGCCGCGGCGTCGGCTACGCGCTCGGCATGGTCCACATGCTCGGCGCGGAGGGCGCCGACGAGGTCTCCACGGCCACGGTCCGGGTCCACGACGGCATCGCCACGGTCATCTGCGCCGCGGTCGAAACGGGTCAGGGCTTCTCGACCCTGGCCCGCCAGGTGGTCCAGGAGACGCTGGGCATCGAAGAGGTCCACGTGGCGTCCGTCGACACCGACCAGCCCCCGGCGGGCCCGGCGACGCACGGCCGCCACACCTGGGTCTCGGCCGGAGCGGTGGAACGCGCGGCCAAGATGGTCCGTACGCAGCTGCTCCAGCCCCTGGCCCACAAGTTCGGCATGTCCACGGAGCTGCTGCAGATCTCCGGCGGCAAGATCACCTCGTACGACGGGGTGCTGTCCACGACGGTCACGGAGGCGATGGACGGCAAGGAACTCTGGGCCACCGCCCAGTGCCGCCCCCACCCGACCGAGCCCCTGGACGAGTCGGGCCAGGGCGACGCCTTCGTCGGCCTCGCCTTCTGCGCGATCCGCGCGGTGGTGGACGTCGACATCGAACTCGGCTCCGTACGGGTCGTCGAGATGGCGATCGCCCAGGACGTCGGCCGGGTCCTCAACCCGTCCCAGCTCGCGACCCGTATCGAGGCGGGCATCACCCAGGGCATCGGCGCCGCCCTCACCGAGAACCTCCGCAGCGCCCGCGGCCTGATCCGCCACCCCGACCTCACCGGCTACGCGCTGCCGACCTCCCTGGACGCACCGGACATCCGCATCGTCAAACTCATCGAAGAACGCGACGTGGTGGCCCCCTTCGGAGCCAAGCCCGCTTCCGCGATCCCCGTGGTGACCTCCCCCGCAGCAGTGGCCGCAGCAGTACGATCCGCCACCGGCCGCCCGATCAACCGCCTCCCCATCAGGCCCCAGGCGGCGGTGGCAGCCTCCAAGTCCTGAGCCCTGTACGGATGGCGGTCTCCGGGTTGCGGGTGCGACCCGGAGACCGCATCGGTTCCGGTGCCGTCTCCGGGCGCTGCCGCCATCGAGGCGAATTCCATATCTCCCTCGGAGAATGCCGAGGACATGCGGCCTCCCTGCGGCCGACTCCAGCGCCTAACTGCCTGGATGATTGATTCCAAGGGATAGCTGCGCGGATGCAGGTTCCCGTTTCTGGTGGCGGAAGCCCCATGGGGGTGGCGGCGCGATGGCGGATACGTCACCGAAGCGGGATGCGAGGCGGTTGCCCTCAGCAGAGCAGCGTGATCGAGGCTTCCCCGTGGGATCGGCCGTTGACCTGGAGCTGCACCAGATGGACGCCCGGGTGGTAGCGCCGTGTGCTGATCGGCTTGAAGGAGTGTCTGCGTGTCGCGCGCCACGTCTCGCCGGGTGCCAGGGACCGCGTGGTGAGTTTGAAGACCTTGGGCGTGCGGCTGCCGTTGGCTTTCACGTGGTGGACGACGTAGTCGATGACGAGGTGAGCGGTCTGATCGTGGGCGTTGGTCACCGAGTAGTCGAACAGCAGATAGTCGCCGACCTGGATCTCTGAGGCGTGGACGTGCGGGCCCTCGACAGCGACGGGACTGTCCGGGGAGTGGCCGAGCAGCGTAAGGGCTCCGGCGTGGCCGGACTTGATCAGGGTCCGCAGGCCGTGCCGTACCAACCGGGTCGTCGTCGGTGCCGGCTCGCTCAGCCAGCGCGCCGCGACACCAGTGGCGATGTCGGGGTGGTCACGGCTGATGTCGTTGAGGTGGTTGGCCACTGATCTGCGGACGTATTCGGAGTCATCCCGGTACAGCGCGTCGAGCAGGGGCAGTGTGGGTGTCGGATCCGCGATCAGCTCCGGAAGCTGGGGCGCCCAGGGCAGTCTTGGCCGCGTGCCCTCACTGGCCAGTCGGCGGACGTGGAGGTCGGGATGCGCGGTCCACGGCGTCATGACCCGGAGTGCGCGTTCCAGGTCGGCACGGAGGAAGGGCCGGACGGCGATCTCCGCGGTCAGGCGCGGGGTGAGTTCTGCAAGCAGGGCGAGCGCCGGTTCGAAGGCGTCCCGGCCCCGTACGGCGACGGCCTCGGTGACAGGGAAGATCATCCATCCGGTGAAATCTCTGTCCCGCAGTGCGGCGCGCAACACGTTCGCGAAGGCCGGGTAGTCCGCCGGAAGATCAGCCAGGACGGCATTTCTGATCAGGGCGACACGCTCGGTGAAGCTCAGCCCGTCCAGGGCGGCGCCGCACCCCCGGGTCTCATGCGCCGTGATCCCGTCACCGGCTCGCGTGAGGCATCGGGCGAGGCCGGCGGCGGTGTCCGCGCTGAGTAGTTCGTCTGCCGAGGGCACAGCGTCATTCTCCTTGATCTCGGGGGCTATGCGGTGTGCAGCACCTGAGCGTGCCGCATCTCGTGCACCGTGCCGATTCGGCTGAAGAAGCCCTGTGCCCGGGGGTCGGTCGGCATTTCCTTGGCCGCGCGCTCGGCGACGGCGGCGGACGACCAGATGATGAAGTCCAGGACGGTGCCGTCGTCGAACTGGGCGAGGTGGGCGCCCTGAAAGCCGTCGCCGTAGTGCTCCTTGAGTAGTTTGACGAGCTGCTCTCGGTGGGCGGTGAGGGCGGCGGGGTCGTCGGTGTCGAACCTGACGTACTCGATGGTCGTACTCATGGCATCACCCTTCGTCGATCACGTTACTCACGGAGTTGGTGGATCAAATCCGTGAGCTGAAAGTTATCACGGGTTCGCTGACCTGAATCCAGTAGATTGAGGGGCATGACCATCCGGGACCTGCAGGAAATGCCGTGGATCGGCGAGGACCCGGTCCTCGACCTGGCCAACACCGTCGTCGTCGGCGCAGGCCCGGGGCGAGGCGACGTCGACTTCCTCGCCGATCGGGAACTCACCAGGCGATGGCGCGCCCGTGCCGCCGACCGCAGGTTGGCCGCCCTTCCCTTGGAGGAGCTGAAGCGGCTGCGTGGGTTGGTCCGCGCCGCGCTGGACGCGACAGCCGGACAGCGGCCGCTCACCGACAGCCTGCGGACCCGCCTGAACGAACTCGCCTCGTCCGCGCCCGTCGTCTTCCGGATGACCGGCGACGACCTGCTCGCACAGCAGGAACAGGGTGGCGGCGCCGACGCCGTCGTCGCCCGCGAGACGCTCGTCCTGGCCGCGGGTCCAGACGGTCAGCGGGTGCGGCGCTGCCCCGCCCCCAGTTGCGGCATGTTCTTCCTGGCCAGGCGCCGTGACCAGGCATGGTGTTCCCTCGGCTGCGGCAACCGGGCGCGGTCCACCCGGCGCCAGCCACGAGAGACGGGAACCCACAGCTGATGAGACAAGGGAAACCAAAGTCGGGTTATGACACCAGACTTGGACTCCCTCGCGACCGCACTCTATGCGGAGACCGACGACCTGCTGAAAGGTTCGCCGCAGCTTGCTCCGTGGAGGCCTGCGGTGGGTATCGCCCCGAAGCTCACCGACGCCGAGCTGGTCACGCTCGCGATGATGCAGGCCATGCTCGGCTTCACTTCCGAGGCCCGGTGGCTCCGCCATGCCCGCTCCCACCTGCGGCATCTCTTCCCGTACCTGCCGAAGCAGCCCGGCTACAACAAGCGCCTGCGCAAGGCTGCCGAGCTGCTCCGCCGGGTCACCCGGCTCCTGGCCACCGAGACCACCGTGTGGAGCGACGACGTGTGGATCGTGGACTCCACGCCGGTGGAGTGTGGCCGCTCACGCGAGACTGTCAAACGCTCCGACCTGGCCGGTTGGGCCGAGTACGGGTACTGCGCCAGCCACAGCCGCTTCTTCTGGGGCCTTCGGCTGCACCTGGTGTGCACCCTCCAGGGCCTGCCCGTCATCTTCGCCCTGACCGGAGCCAAGGCCGACGAGCGCGAGACCCTGCTGGACCTGCTCGCCGCCGAGCCGGCCCTCCTCGCCGGCCGACCCGGCCAGACGCTGATCTGCGACAAGAACTACTTCGGCCGTGACTTCGAATATCAACTGGCTGAGCAGGACATCCGACTACTGCGGCCGGCCCGCAGGGGCGAGCCGGAACGGCCCGGCGCACCCCTGTTCAAGCCGTTGCGGCAGGTCATCGAGTCAGTCAACGAGACCTTCAAGGGACAGCTCGATCTCGAACAGCATCGAGGACGCACGCCCGGCGGGGTCATCGCCCGCGTCATGCAGCGCATCCTCGCGCTGACCGCAGCGATCTGGCACAACGACTACATGGGACAGCCCGTCCTGCACTCACTGACCGCCTATGACCACTGACCACTTGGAATCAATCATCTGGAGCGCCGACGTTGTGACTGCCCCTCAACGAAGCACGAAACCCGGCACCATGTCGTCGTCGGGGTCGACGACGAACCGGTGCTCGCCGGTCTGGTAGGCCCGGCCGGTGACCACCGGCACCACGGCCTCCCGGCCTGCCTCGTGCGTGGTCCTTTGCACCCGCGCAAGCCAGGTCGCCTCGGTGATCGAGCTGTGCGCGAGCACTTGGCCGGGCTTGAGCCGGCCGGTGGAATGCAGCGCGGCAACCCGCGAGCAGGTGCCCGATCCGCAGGGCGAACGGTCGACCTCACCGTCGGCGAACACGGTGACATTGCGCTGCCGCAGGCTGCCGTCCGGGCCGATTCCCTGGTCGTCGATATAGATGACGCCGTAGATGCCGCTCAGCCGGTCGTCGAGCGGGTGCTCGGCGAAGGCGGTGGGGTTGAGGAAGCCCTTGATCTCGCGGCTCAGCTCGATCAGCGCGGTAAGCGAGGCCACACTCACGTCGAGGCCGACCGCTGCGGCCGGGACGTGAGCATAGATCGCGCCGCCGAAGCTGATCCCGCACCGGACCTCCCCGCGCGAGGTCGGGACCGCCACCTCGTCGTGCAGGACGTAGCTGGCAACACTGACGAAGTCGACGCTGACGACCCGGTCGCCGTCGGTGGCCACACGGGCGCGGACCCGCCCCGAGGGCACGTCGATCACCACCTCCGTGACCCCGCTGGGATCGATCGGAACCCGGCCGCTACGCACCGCCCACGCGCCAAGAGCGATGGTGCCGTGACCGCAGGCGGTCGAAAAACCGTCCTTGTGCCAGAAGAGCACACCGAAATGGGCCCCCGCGTCGTCGGGCGGAACAATGAACCCGCCGTACATGTCGGCGTGGCCGCGGGGCTCGGAGCACAGCAGGGCACGCAGCCCATCGATCCCGGGATCGGAGATCGCGCTCACACGCTTGTCCGCCACGGTGTCGCCCGCGATCCCGGGCACGTCGGTGACGATTCGGAACGGCTCACCGCCGGCGTGATAGTCGACGGTGCGGATGTCGGTGATGGTCATGGTGCGGTCCGATCCTGATACGGGACAGCGGGGGGCGGGCCGTCAGGCCATGGGCACAGAGGGGTTCAGCCGGCGCGGGAAAGGTCTCCCCGATCGACCGTGCGGACACCCGGCACCTCCCGAGCCGGTCTCACTGCCCGCGAGTGAACCATGTGACATGGCACAGTGCAATGGCGCATCCGGGCGCCCGCCTCACCCCTCCTCCGGGGCCAACTGCGCCATCACCAGCCCGTACAGCAACTCCACGTCCACGAACTCCCCTTCTCGTGGTGCCCCGCACCGCCAGCTCAGCGGGTACGTGTTGCCGTCCGGTGCGGGGATTCCCACGTACTGGTCACAGGCGGCCGGCCCGAAGCACCTGGCACCCGGCGGCCAGTCGTACTCCTTGCTCGAACCGGGCGGGATCAGGAAGTACGTCCACCGGGCGCCCGCGATCTCCCGTACGACCGGGCCCGGTTCGCCTTCGGTGAGCGTTCCGAGGTGCTGCAGCACTGCCTCGCCCCGCACGCCCCGCAGTCGGATGGCGTCGAAGTGGATGCCGGTCAGGTGGAGTTGGTGCCCGGCGGCGGGTACCCATTCGGGGCGTTTCTTGCTCGTCATGACCCCAAGCATTCCCATGGCTGCGTAGCGTGACCAGGAGGACGCGGTCCACATCGACGGGATGTGGTGAGGGTGGTGGTGACTGTGGGGACAAGTAGTACGCCGTCGCAGGTGCGGAGGCTCGTGGGTGAACTGATCCGTATCCATCGGGTACGGGCCGGGTTCACACAGAAGGACGCGGCGGACAAGTTGTTGATCTCGGAGTCGCTGATGGGAGCGGTCGAGCGGGCGGAGCGCATCCCGTCGCTGGAGCTGTTGGCCGACGCGGACCGGGTCTTCGTCGCGGGCGGTGCGCTGAAGGCGTGCGTCGAGCTGATCGACGAGGAGAAGTACCCGGCGAAGTTCCTGGACTGGGCGCGGCTGGAACGGCAGGCGCGGGTCATCAGCGCGTACGAGACGATGCTGATCCCGGGGCTGCTTCAGACGGAGGCGTACGCGTATGCCCTCTACCGGGCGCGCAAACCCGCGTACACCGAGGACGAGATCGTCCGGCACGTCGAGGCGCGGCTGGAACGGCAGGCCGTGCTGATGCGCACGCCGCCGCCGTACGTCGGGTTCGTCATCGAGGAGTCGATCCTGGAGCGGACGCTCGGTGGTGCGGAGGTGTTGAAGGAGCAACTGCTGCATCTGCTGGAGTGCATGCGGCGGATGACCCATCTCACCGTGCAGGTGATGCCCTCGGATCAGCACACGCATGCGGGGTTGAACGGGCCGATGCAGTTGATGTGCACGGCGGAAGGCCGCAATCTGGTCTTCGCGGAGAGCCAGGGCGGCGATAGGTTGATCGCCAGGCCGGAGCAGGTGGGCGACATGTTCGACCTCTTCGGCATCCTGCGGGCCCAGGCGCTCAATCCCTGGAAGTCGGCAGAGATCATCGAAACGAAGGCGAGGCAACTGTGACCACCGGGCCCGAGCTCTCCTGGTTCACGTCCAGCTACAGCAACAACGAGGGCGGCGCCTGCGTCGAAGTCGCCTACGACTGGCGCAAGTCCAGCTACAGCGGCAACGAGGGCGAAGCCTGCGTAGAGGTCGCCACCTGCCCCCACACCGTCCACGTCCGCGACTCCAAGGTCACCGACGGCCCCACCTTCGCCGTCGCCCCCGACGCTTGGGCCGCCTTCCTGGCCGGCGCCGTCACGGGCTGACCGCAGGCGTTTCGAGCCGTTGGCACGGAGGATTTTCATCCTGAAGTCGCAGGTCATTCGTCTGGCGTGAGTGGCGGTTGGGATGCTCTGGCCGGTCGGACCGGTGATCTTCTCGGGTGATCGTTCGTCGCCGGTGAACTTCGGCGTTCGTCAGCACCAGCAACGCGCGCAACAGCAGGGTGGCGTGACGGACGTGCATCCTGAACTTCGTCAAGACCCTCCAGTGGCCGCGTCGGCGATTCCGAGCAGTCCGCACCCCGACCTGACGGACGATCGGGCGCTGCAGAGCAGGTACTGCCAGGGGCTGGGGGCTTCAGCCACGTTGATACCTGCCCGCCATTGTGTGGAATACCTTCTTCGGTTCCCAGCGGGTCTCATCGAGCATCCGGACGACGCCGTAGGAGCCGAGGTCTTGCTCCTCGGGCCTGCTGTAACCGGCGAAGGTGAACCAGAGCGCGGTGTCCACGCCTTCCTCCTCGAAGATGTCCAGCAGCTCGGTGAAGTAGTGCACCTGCTCTTCCTCGTCCGGCACCGCGCCGTGCGGCACCTGCCAGGCCATGCCGCCGCGCTCTCCCGCGCCCTGGTATGCGCAGGTTCCGTACTCGGTCACCGCGACGGGCTTGCCGTGGGCGAGGTGCGCACGCAGCTCGTCCCGGAGGCTGTCGGCGTTGTAGGCAGCCCGGTAGGCATCGATGCCGACGAGGTCGAACGGACGCCAGTCGACGAACTCCCAAGGAGCGGAGGCGTACGTGACCCGCCCCCCGAAGTAGGTGCGGACACTCGCGGCGACCTGAGCGAGGAACTCGTTGAGGCGCTCCTGCACCGGACCGAGGGAGGACCACCACTCCATGTCGGCGGCAGCCATGACCCGCAGGCGATCGCCGTAGGTGTCGCCGGGGATGAAGCCGCCGCAGAACGCGCTGATCTCGCAGCCGGCAACGAACACCACATCGGCGCCGGCCTCCCGTACGGCTTCGGCCCGACGGGCGCAGTCGGCGAAGAACGGGATCAACTGGTCGGGGGGAAGGTCCACGGGAAAGGGGGCGAACCAGACCTCGAGGCCGGCGTCTGCAGCGTGTCGGGCAGCGATGCTCAGCCGTTCAGGATCTCGCCCGGAGATACGAACGGCGTCACAGTGGAGATCCCCGGAGATCACCGCCATGTCGTGCTGGACCGTCTCAGGGGTGAAGCTCGTGCGGGAGAGTTCTGCCCCAGGGAGGAACCCGGTGTCGTAGTTGATGCCCCGTGCGCGCACGTCATTTCCCCTTCACGAATCCGTTGCCGTGTTCCGGCAAGTCAACGACGCGCTCGGTGTCCTTGGCCAGAGGGGGAACGGAACGGCTACCGAAGGTGTCGGCGAATCCGGACGAACCCAGGAGCGGACCTGACAGATGATCACCCCGGCACGATCAAGACCCCCGCCCGCGCGAGGACACCACCCGCAGCCCACACCAGGCCCGTGACCAGCTACTTCGGGATGGAAAATCCTCATTGATCCCGGCAACGCGCATGCTCCGGCCTGCCTTGGCCCGGTCGGCGCGGGACGAGCGCGGCAGGAGGTTCGACCACCCGCTTCGCCTGTGCCGACGCGCGCATCCACCCCGCCGGCCACGATCGCGGCGGCGCCCCGGCTACTCCTCGTCGTCTTCGTCGAAGTCGCCCAGCACGTCGGAGAGGTGCTGCTCGATGGGATTGCCCAGCTCGTCTTCGGTGGAGAACAGTCCGTGCACGGCGCCCATCGGATAGATGGCCTCCTCCGTGCCCTCTCCGGGCGCCCCCACGCAGGGGTCGTCGATGACCCCTGACGGATCCGCCTCCCCGAACAGGGACGGCAGTTCGGCGCCCTTCACGGCGAACGGCTCGAACTTCCACACCGCCCCCCGGGCGCGGCAAACCACTTCCCCGATGTACCAGCATGCCCCTTGAAGGAACGCGTCGCGGCGCGCTGTGAGGCTCTCCGTGTCGCTGTCGTACTGGCTGCGGACGAGATCTTCCAGTGCGTCCAGGGACTGGGGGGAGAAGTCCCATGTCCCGGGGGTGCTGGTGGCCTCGGCCCAGTGCTCGAAATTCTGGGCGCGTTCGGTCAGCCACGTCAGCAGGTCGGGGTGGGTCTGCGGGTTGACGCCGTGGTCTGTGCGATCAGCCATGCCGCCCACTCTAGAGAGCCTCTCGGACAGGAGGAGCGAACTGTCCGCCCTGTCACACCGGTCGCGGCCGCAGGCGCGGCGGCAACCCGCGCAGGTGGGCCGGGCTCACGGCGGAGGACGCTGTCGGGGACGGCCGGGTTCATGGCGGAGGACGCCGGACACCGTGGCGCGCGCCCTGGACCCGGGAAAGCCGCCCGCCCCGGAACTTCCCCGGGGCGGGCGGCTTCGTCTGCGAGGCCGTGACCGGATTCGAACCGGTGTAACTCGAGTTGCAGTCGAGCCCCTGAACCACTCGGGCACACGGCCGTGTGTTCCTCGTTGTGGTTCGACCGTAGGGCCGGGTGTCCGCGCTGCTCAAGGGTGCGGGGCGGGCCGCAATGCGACTGCCATACCGTGTTCACGATCGGCTCCGCGGCCCTACGACCGACGTACGAGCGGCGGACCGTCTCGCGACAGGGGCCACATCGGATCTTGACCCTTACTCTTGGGCTCATGAGTGCCCTGGAACCACGAGACGCCGGTACCGATACCGGCACCGCCGTCGAAGCGGCGATACCGGTCCTGCCCGCCGGATCCGAAGGGGTGCTCGGGCGGACCTATCGGGCGCTGAGCATCGGCATCGTCTCCGTCGTGTTCCTGATCGCCTTCGAGGCGACGGCCGTGGGGACGGCGATGCCGGTCGCCGCCCGTGAGCTGCACGGCATACCGCTCTACGCGTTCGCGTTCTCCGCGTACTTCACCACCAGCCTGTTCGCCATGGTCCTCTCCGGGCAGTGGGCGGACCGGCGCGGGCCGCTGGGGCCGCTGGCCGCCGGGATCAGTGCGTTCGGGGTGGGGCTGCTGCTGTCGGGCACGGCGGGAAACATGTGGATGTTCATCGCCGGGCGGGCCGTTCAGGGGCTCGGCGGCGGGCTGGTGATCGTGGCGTTGTACGTGGTGATCAGCCGGGCGTATCCGGAGCGGCTGAGGCCGTCGATCATGGCCGCGTTCGCCGCGAGCTGGGTGATCCCTTCCGTCGTGGGGCCGCTCGCCGCCGGGAGTGTGACCGAGCACCTGGGGTGGCGGTGGGTCTTCATCGGCATTCCCGTGCTGGTGGTGTTCCCGCTGGCGCTCGCGCTGCCCGCGATCCGGCGCCGGGCGTCGGGGCCGGCAGATCCGGCGGCGCCCGTCGAGCCG
This sequence comes from Streptomyces sp. NPDC058092, assembly GCF_042884935.1. Classification (NCBI taxonomy): domain Bacteria; kingdom Bacillati; phylum Actinomycetota; class Actinomycetes; order Kitasatosporales; family Streptomycetaceae; genus Streptomyces; species Streptomyces sp. NPDC058092. The sequence goes on along the minus strand of NZ_JBHVSY010000005.1, from coordinate 297,226 downwards.
TACGACCGGCGCCGCATCCGTCTCGCGCTCGGGATCTCGCTGGGGGCGGGGCTGCTCCAGTACGCCGGGCAGGAGCGGAACTGGTTCGCGCTGCTTCCGGCCGTCGCGGGGGTTGCCCTGCTCGTTCCCGCCGTGCGCGGGCTGCTGCCCCCGGGCACGGGCCGGGCGGTGCGCGGGCTGCCCTCGGTGGTGCTGCTGCGCGGGGTGGCGGCCGGGTCGTTCATCGCCGCCGAGTCGTTCGTACCGCTGATGCTGGTGACCCAGCGCGGGCTGAGTCCGACGATGGCCGGGCTCTCGCTCGCGGCCGGGGGCGGGACCTGGGCGCTCGGTTCGTACGTACAGTCCAGGCCGCGCCTTGAGCCGTACCGGGAGCGCCTGATGGTGGGCGGCATGGTGCTGGTCGCCGCGGCGATCGCGGCCGCGCCGTCCGTGCTGATCGACTGGGTGCCGGTCTGGACCGTGGCCGTGGCGTGGGCCTTCGGGTGCTTCGGCATGGGCATGGTGCTCGCATCGACGAGCGTGCTGCTGCTGAAGCTGTCGGCGCCGGAGGAGGCGGGGGCGAACTCGGCCGCCCTCCAGATCTCCGACGGGCTGTCGAACGTCCTGCTGCTGGCCGCGGGTGGAGCGGCCTTCGCCGCGCTCGGCGGCGGTGCGGTGGGGGCCGTGCACGGGGCGGTGGAGGCGGGGGCCTCGGGGTCCCATCCGGGGGCGTTCGCGGTGGTCTTCCTGCCGATGGCGGGGGTGGCGCTGGTGGGGGCGTGGGTGGCGGCGCGGGTGCGGGAGCGCTGACCGGTACCAACGTGGCCCCATGGGTGGTACCGTTTTGGTATGGCTATGAACCTGCGTCTGCGTGACGACCAGCAAGAGGCGCTCAAGCTCCGTGCGGAAGAGGAGGGGCGGAGCATGCACGCCATAGTGCTTCAGGCGATCGATCGGTACCTGGAACAGGAGGCGGACAGGCAGGAGGTCCGCAGGCTCGGGGCCAAGTACGCGGTGCGCCACGCCGACCTGCTTCGGAGGCTGGGGGAGTAGTGAAGTACGTGACGGTCCAGGAAGTCCTGGACCTGGCGGAGCTTGCCTGTGGGGGGCAGCAGGTCGCGGTGCGTGATCTGGGGCTGCTCAGCTCGGCGGTTCACCGCCCCCAGTCCCAGATCTTCGGCATCGAGGCGTACTCGGATCTCTTCGAGAAAGCAGCTGCGCTGCTGCACTCGCTTGCCGTGCACCGTCCCCTGGTGGATGGGAACAAGCGTATGGCCTGGATGTGCACAGTCGTGTTCCTCGACTTCAACGGTTCGGACATGGTCGACGTCGATCAGGGCGATGCGTACAAGCTCGTCATCGAGGTGGCGATGGGCGCCCTCGACGACGTCGGGTACATCGCCCAGCGCCTGCGTTCCCTGCGCGCGGGCGTGTGACCTGAGTCGCACCCGCGCGGCCCCTCGGTCTGTTCGTACGAGGTTCGGTGCGGGGCGCCGGTAGGGTGGCCCGGTTGTCCCATGGACACCCCACCACGTACCCGAGAGACCCGAACCGGAGACCGTGACTACTACCGCCTCCCACCACCTCTCACCCGCCTTTCCCGGCCGCGCCCCCTGGGGCACGGCCGGCAAGCTGCGAGCCTGGCAGCAGGGCGCCATGGAGAAGTACATCCAGGAGCAGCCGCGCGACTTCCTAGCGGTCGCCACCCCCGGCGCGGGGAAGACCACCTTCGCGCTGACCCTCGCGTCATGGCTGCTGCACCACCACGTGGTGCAGCAGGTCACCGTCGTCGCGCCGACCGAGCACCTGAAGAAGCAGTGGGCCGAGGCAGCGGCCCGGATAGGGATCAAGCTCGACCCCGAGTACAGCGCGGGCCCCGTGAGCAAGGAGTACCACGGGGTCGCTGTCACCTACGCGGGTGTCGGCGTCCGGCCGATGCTGCACCGCAACCGGTGCGAGCAGCGCAAGACCCTCGTGATCCTCGACGAGATCCACCACGCCGGTGACTCGAAGTCCTGGGGCGAGGCCTGCCAGGAGGCGTTCGACCCGGCCACCCGGCGGCTCGCGCTCACCGGTACGCCGTTCCGGTCCGACACCAACCCGATCCCCTTCGTCGCGTACGAGGAGGGCAACGACGGCATCCGGCGCTCCTCCGCCGACTACACCTACGGCTACGGCAACGCGCTCGCCGACGGCGTCGTCCGGCCCGTGATCTTCCTCAGCTACAGCGGCAACATGCGCTGGCGCACCAAGGCCGGGGACGAGATCGCGGCCCGGCTCGGCGAGCCGATGACCAAGGACGCCATCGGGCAGGCGTGGCGCACCGCCCTGTCGCCCACCGGGGACTGGATCCCCAATGTGCTGAGTGCCGCCGACAAGCGGCTGACCGAGGTCCGCAAGGGCATTCCGGATGCGGGTGGGCTGGTCATCGCCACCGACCAGGAATCGGCGCGCGAGTACGCGAAGATCCTGAAGAAGGTCACCGGCGAGAAGGCCACCGTGGTCCTCTCCGACGAGAAGGCCGCGTCGAAGAATATCGACAGGTTCAGCGAGGACGAATCGCGCTGGATGGTCGCCGTCCGCATGGTGTCGGAAGGCGTCGACGTGCCGCGCCTCGCCGTGGGCGTGTACGCCACCACCATCTCCACCCCGCTCTTCTTCGCGCAGGCCGTCGGGCGTTTCGTGCGGTCGCGCAGACGCGGCGAGACCGCTTCCGTCTTCGTACCGACGATCCCGATGCTGCTCGACTTCGCCAACGAGATGGAGGTCGAACGGGACCACGTCCTCGACAAGCCCAAGAAGGGCAGCGACGAGGAGAACCCGTTCGCGGAGGAGGACAGGCTCCTCGCCGACGCCGAGAAGCTGGAGGACGAGGAGACCGAGGAGCAACTGCCCTTCGAGGCCCTCGAATCCGACGCGGTCTTCGACCGGGTGCTGTACGACGGTGCCGAATTCGGCATGCAGGCCCACCCCGGGAGCGAGGAGGAGCAGGACTACCTGGGGATTCCCGGACTGCTCGAACCCGACCAGGTGCAGCTGCTGCTCCAGAAGCGGCAGACCCGGCAGATCGCGCACAGCCGCCAGAAGCCGGCCGGGGAGGCCGACCTGCTGGAGAAGCCGGCTGAGGCGCGGCCGGTGGTCACGCACAAGCAGCTGCTGGGGCTGCGCAAGCAGCTCAACACGATGGTGTCTGCGTACACGCACCAGAGCGGAAAGCCGCACGGGGTGATCCACACCGAGCTGCGTCGGGTGTGCGGCGGGCCGCCCAGCGCGGAGGCCACGGCCGGGCAGATCCAGCAGCGGATCCAGAAGGTCCAGGAGTGGGCCACCCGGATGAGGTGACCCGGCACCGACGGCCCCCGGTGCGCGGGCGGAGCGATCCGCGCGCGCACCGGGGGCCGGGCTGTCAGCCGGCGGCCAGGGCGTCAGGCACTTCGGCGGGCAGTTTCGCCTGTGCCGCGCAGCCCAGCTCCTCGGCCAGGGCGCGGGAAACGGAGTTGAGGACCGACATGCGTCCCTTTCCGTCGGGGTTCACCTGGCCCCGTGCGGAAAACATTTCCGCCCTCACATAGGGCGTCTTTCCGTCGGACCCTTCCGTGGGGCACGCGAAGTAGAGCGAGGTGCCATTATCGCCCTGCGCGGACGCGAACAGTCCGAGAGGAAAGAACATCTCCCCCGAGTCGCTCGCTTTTTCCTCTTCGGCTAGGTCGGGGTGGCTTTTATGCGCCTGGAAGCTGATGTCGAGAAGCGGAAAATCGTTCTCGCCATCGGCTTTGTAGATGAGGCAGACGTTCTTCTCGGTCGGCTTGTCGTGAAGGGTCTCCTCCGCAAGTTCCAAGGAGAATTTGTACGGGGTCCCGGACGCCTTGGTCCCCTGGAGTTCGGTGAAACGGTCTGTGCCGCCGAGGCTTTCCAGCGCGGTCACCGCCGCCGGGTCCAGCGTCCCGTCACAGACCTGGGAGGCCGAGAGCACGTCCGGGTTTCCGTCCTTACTGCTGTCGTTGCTGCATGCGGTCGCCCCGGTGACGACAAGAGTCACGAATACAGCCCAGCACGTTTTTGCCTTCATGAACGCTCCGACATGTGCATAGCCGACTGCTGCCGCACCGCTGGTCAACCCTTGTACGGGGCGCGCCCGCGGAAGTCGTTTTGATTCGAACCGGTGTTGATGTAGCTGCTCTCGATGTCCCTCGCCCACTCCGAATCTTCGCCGTTGTCCCATTTCGGATTGTTTTCGCCGTAGGTGGTGTAGGCGGCGCCGAGTTCGTCGGCGCCCTTTTGGTAGAATTTCTGACTGGTCATCTGCGACTTCTCGGTGGCGTCCTGCTCGGATTTGTCGATGCTCTTGTCGACCTCGTGGCCGATGAATGTATTCACCATGTCGCCGACGGTGTCCGCCGCCATGGGAGCGACCACCAGGGCTGCGGCGGTGGAGCCGGGCAGCGGGATCGCCGCGATTCCGCCTCCCACCACCACGCCGGCGCCCAGCTTGACCCAGTCCCCGGACCGGCCGAGAGACTTGTTGGCTTGCTCGGCGTCGTCCTTGTACGTGGTCTCCGCCTGCTGCACGCGCGAGTGGTCCAGGATGCCGCGGGCCTCGGCGCCCGTCGTAAGCGCGTCCTTGGCGTGGTTGATGTTCTCCTCGCTCGTGGCCGGGTTGGCGTCCAGAGCACTCAGTGTGTAGAGGTGCTGCGCTGCCGTGACGACGCCGTGCGAGGTCTCGTCCTGTCCAAGCACGCTGAGGAAATTGATGGCTCCCTGCTCGCCGAAGTTCGCCCGTCCTTCGTACTTGGCGGGGAAGGATCCGCTGTCCTTCGCGTGGTCCCCGACACCCGACAGGCTGTAGTCGATGTCGTCGATGTACGCGGCGCCCATCTTCCCCAGGCTGTCGGCCAGTTGTGACTGAGGGCCGCGCCGATGGCGAAGGTCTCCGTCCTGAGGCCTCCGGCAGCCTTCTGGGTGGTGGCGCGGGCGTGGTCACCGGCCTTCTCCAGATCTCCGTACATCCGGTATGCGGTATTGCCGATTGCCGCCAGGTCATGCTGATTGACCTTCAGGTCGCCCTGGGGAATCGGCCCTCCGCCGCCTGGTTCGACCTGATTCAATTGCGTCTGAGTCGAGTGTCTCTCTGCCGCCTCGGATTTCAGCTGCTCCCACTCGTCCCACGCCACTGGTGGTTGCCTCCCCGTCGTCCCGGTGATCCCCGTATGTCGCTCCTGTGGACGATATGCGGTGCGTCACTTTATCAATGAGGCCGGGCAGTTGCTGTAAAAGTTGACCATGAATTGAAATGGTCAATCGCAGGTGATGTGTGTCCGGTGTGGAGGCGCCGGGTGCCGGACGTGCGGCGGGCCGGCCCGGGGCGGGGACAGCGGTCCTCGCCCCGGGCCGGCGTCGTTGATGCGGCTCAGGTGCGGCTCAGGCTCGGTTACCGGGTGCGGATGGGTGCGGTCGCCGGGTGCGGGGCGGGTGTCGTCACCGGGTGAGTGGATGTCGTACGTACGGCTGCCGGACGTACGGCTACCAGGTGAACGGTGCCGACTGGTTGACCGTGGCCACACACGGAACCGTGGCCGACGTCGGGGACGAGGCCACGATCTGCAGTGACCAGTTGGTTGCGCTCGGGGGAGTGGCCAGCACCACGGAATCGGTGCGGTCACCCGCTGCCAGAGTGCCGGAGGTGAGCTTCAGCGGCCCCAGGGTGATCGGGTTGGGGCCGGTCATGCCGGGGTTGGTCTTCCCGGAGAACTGCACCTGACTGGTGACGCCGCCCGAGGTCTTGGTGAGCTTGAGCGTCGTCGTGATGCTGTTCGGGTCGGCACTGGCGCCGATCGGCATGGTGATCGCGGTGGAGTTGATCTTGATGGTCTTGGACGTGCCCGAGTCGGCGGCGGTCAGGGTCGCGAGACCGCTGCCCCAGGCGCCGCAGTTGTACGTGGCCGTCGCGATGAGCGGGGTCACCGCCTGGGCTGTCGGCGCCAGGGCGAGCGCGGCGGCAGCGGAGCAGGCCGCGGCGAGCACGAGCGGGACGCGGACGTGTCTTCGGTTCGACGGCCGTACTCTCGACGGCCGTACAGAAGTGATCGACATGACGGGAGGAACTCCTTCCGGTTGAATTCCGCGGATTCGAAGAAATCGCCGTGTGCGATCTTCTTGCGGATCTGCGTGCCGGGCCCGGCATGTCGGGTGCAGTGAAACTGTGATCTTCAGAGATGTCAAGAGATGTCAACAGGTGCGTGGAAAGTGTCTACGGGAATGCTTTTAGGGCATTTCGGGTAACGATCATTCTCCGGGTGATGATCAGTCAATTCTCTCTTGACTTCTCTGCGTGCGACCTCCTCAATGTGCGCAAATCAATGGGCCATGGAGGGGTGTCTGGTGATTCGACGACGAAGACCTGGCGTGACCGGTCTGCTCGCTGCCTGCTTCGTACTGTCCCTGAGCTGCGTCGGGGCCACCGCCCAGGCGGCCGGGACGGCGGGGCGGCAGGCTGCCGGTACGGTCACCCCGACCGTCCACTGCACCCTGCCCGCCGGTCAGGGCGAGGCGACCGGCCCGCAGGAGATGACCGTCGAGCTGTCGCCCGCGGTCGTCGCTCCGGGCGGCAAGGTGCACGCCAAGGTCACGCTGGGCCCGTCCCCCGCCACCAGCGGTCTGCCGCTGGAAGACGTGCCGACCATCCCCAGCCTCGACCTCGCGATGACGGGCGGGGCCACCGGCACCGTCACCGTGCGGGGCGCCGAGTTCACGATGGACATCCCGGCCGGGACGCCCATCGAACTCCCGCCGTACGAGGGCGATTTCCTGGTCCCCGCGGATGCCTCGGGGGAGATCTCCTTCGCCCCGGTCCGTACGCTGACGCAGACCAAGGTGCTCGGCTCGGTCTTCGAGACGCCCTGCGACGTGGTCGACGGCGGCGGCTCCATCGGCACCGTCACGGCGGAGGGCACCGGCTCCGAGCCCGCCACCCTGACCGCCCCCGCCGATCCCGTACGCCCCAACACCCCGGTGACGCTGGGTGGTTCGGGCTGGACGCCGGGCGGCACACCCGTACCCTCGCTCTGCGCGAAGGGCGGTGGCGGCTGCGACCCGCTGAAGTTCAAGAGCCACACCCTCACCGTCGACAGCTACGGAACGCTGCACGGCACGGCCACCCTCGCGGAGGCCGGGGCGGTGCCGGACGGCGCGTACGAGGTGAAGGTCAACGACGGCACGAAGGAAGCCACCGCTCCCCTCACCGTCAAGGCCGTCGCGGCCGGCGACCGCGAGATCTCGCTCTCGCGGAGCAGCGGACCCGTCGGCAGTGTGATCACGGTCAGCGGAAAGAACTACAACCCGGACCGCTGGATCAATGTCATCGGCCTCGACGCGACGGGCACCGGGCTCGACGACAGTGCGGTCTACGTCAAGAGCGGCTCGGACGGCACGTTCGCCGTCGAGTTCACCGTGATCTCCGATGCCGTCGTCGCCGTCCAGGCCGACGAGGGCAACGACCCCGCCACCGTACGGACCACTCCGTTCACCGTCACCACGGACGGGGGCGGGGGCGGCGGCAGCGCCGACCAGAAGCTGAACACCTCGGTCCGGGCCGGGACGCTGTCCATGGTCCAGGACGGCGACACCGTCGACTTCGGTACGACGGTCCTGGGCACCGGCAGCGGAGTGCAGCGCTCCCGGCTCAACCGGGTCGAGGTGGAGGACGCCCGCGGCGTCAACAGCGGCTGGTCCCTGACCGCCACCCTCACCGGATTCACCAGCGCCGGCGGGGACACCATCCCGGCGGGTGCCGTCCGGTGGACGCCCAAGTGCGCGGCGCAGAACGGGAGCGTGGGCGTGCCGGTGGCCGGATCGCCCGCCGCGCTCGGGAGTGAGGCGGCGAGTCTCTGCCGGATGAACCCGGACGGCTCCCGCCCGTTCACCGGCGGCCGGTTCGACGCCGACGCCGATCTCGTACTGACGGTGCCCGGAACCACCCGGCCCGGAGATTACAGCGCCACCCTGACGCTCACCCTTCTCTGAGAGCCGCCAGGGATCTGAGAGCCGCCAGGGAAAGGAAGGAAAGGCACGTACCCGGAGACGCCCGCCCGCTCCGTTTCGCAAGGGAGCAGGCGGGCGTCGCCCATGTCGAATTCGGAGATTTCCCGTAGTGGGAGATCTCCCGTAGTCACGGAGGAGCCCGCATGTCCTTGCTGCCGAGATCGAGAAGAACGGAAAGGCCGGGTGCGGTGTTACGCCGGGCCGTCGCCCTCACCGCCGGAGCCGTGCTCGTCTGGACCGGCACAACCGTCGTACTCGCCCCCGCCGCCCATGCCGGCACCGTCACCCCGACCGTCCACTGCACCCTGCCGGCCGGTCAGGGCGAGGCCACCGGTCCGCAGCAGATGAGCGTCGACCTCTCGCCGGCCGTCGTCGACCCGGGCGGCAAGGTCCATGCCAAGGTCACCCTCGGCCCGTCGCCCGCCACCAGCGGACTCAGCCTGAGCGATGTGCCCACCACCCCCAGCATCGACTTCGCCATGTCGGGCGGCGCGACCGGCACGGTCACGGTCACCGGACCCCAGATCAACCTCGACATCCCGTCCGGGAAGCCCATCGAAATCCCGCCGTACGAAGGGGACTTCATCATCCCCGCCAGTGCGAAGGGGCCGATCTCCTTCACCCCGGTGCGCAATCTGACGCGTACGAAGGTGCTCGGCTCCACCTACGAGACCCCGTGCGACGTGGTCAGCGGCGGCGGCTCCATCGGCACCGTGGACGCCGAGGGCACCGCGGGCCTGCCCGCCACCCTGACCGCGCCCACCACCGCCGTCCGGCCGTCCACCGCGGTCGCGCTGTCCGGCAGCCTGTGGACCGTCGGCGCCACCCCCGTACCGTCCCTGTGCGCGGCGGACGGCGGGGGCTGCGACACCGGCAAGTTCGTCTCCGGCACCCTCACGATCAGCGGCTCGGGCGAACTGACCGGAAGCGCGGTGCTCGCCGCCGCGGGCACGGTGCCCGACGGCTCGTACCTGGTGAAGGTCGGCGACGGTACGAAGGAGGCGACCGCACCCCTGACCGTCAAGGCGTACGTCCCCGGCGGCCCGCGGACCATCGCGCTCTCCCGCTCCGGCGCCCCGCTGGGCAGCGTCATCAAGGTCACCGGCAGCAACTACTTCCAGGACCGGTGGATCAACACCGTCGGCCTGGACGCGAGCGGGGCGACGCTCGACGACACCGCCGTCTACGTGAAGAGCACCCCCGACGGCACGTTCAGCGTCGACTTCACCGTCTCCGACCCGGCCATCACCTCGGTCCAGGTCGACGAGGGCAACGACCCGGCCACCGTACTGACCACGCCGTTCACCGTGACCGATGCCTCCGCGACGCTCTCCGCGGGGGCCGCGAAGGTCAAACCCGGCGCAACGATCAACGTCTCCGGCGGCGACTGGCCGACCGGCGCCACGCCCACCGCCGCGCTCTGCGCCGCCGACGGCAGCGCCTGCGACAGTGCCCGGATCAGCGGCTCCACGCTCCGGATCAACGCCGACGGAACACTCGCCGGTACGGTCACCGTGGCCGGATCCACCCCGCGCGCCGTGTACGCGCTCCAGGTCACCGCCGGGGGAGCGCAGGCCCTCACCCCGCTGACCGTCGCCCCGACCTTCGTCGTCCTCACCCCGGCGGCAGGACCGAAGGGCACCGCTGTCACCGTCCTCGGCCAGGGCTTCGCGAAGGTGGCCACCGTGTCCATCGTCGGGCTGCGGGCCGACGGATCGCAGACGTCCGACCCGGTGAGGACCAAGGTGGTCGGGCTGGACGGGGCGTTCTCGCAGACCTTCACCGTCAACGCCGCCGACACCGTCGCGATCCGGGTCCGGGAGGTCCTCGTCAACCCGCGCACCGAGACGGCGGCGTTCACCGTCCAGGACGGGACCGCCCCCGCCGGGCCGGCCTTCGCGCTGTCGCCGCCCGAGGGCCCCGTCGGCACGGTGGTCCAGGTGACCGGCCGGGGCTTCGCCCCCGTCGCCACGGTGTCGGTGACCGGCCGCACCGCCGACGGGAAGCAGACCTCGGACTCGTACGTCACCCGGGTCATCGGACTCGACGGCACTTTCGCCCTGAACTTCACCGTCCGCGACCCCGCGACGAGGGCGATCAGAGCCTGCGAGGTGCTCGTGAACGGAAAAATTGTGCAGCAGTCGTTCACGGTGAGCTAACAGCCGTTCACGTCTGGTGTACGGAGTGCCGCCGAGCCGTCGGCCGACCTGGACGCGCGTAGACGTTCAGGTTTCGGCCGGCGCCCCACTGACCGGCGCTTATGCTTCTTCACCCCAACTCCACTTCCGCGACCGCAATTCCACTTCCGCGCACGCCCGGATTCTGGACGAGGTCTTCCGCTGAGCGGACTGGCTCGCTACTGTCCCAAAAAATGAACGCCCCGTGGCAATGCCGCCGCGGAGCGCAGCCGGTGCCTTGGCCAGGCCGGCGGCCTCTCCGTGCGTCGCCGCTGGGACCGGCGGCGCACATTCCACGGGAACCAGCCGCCGCCGCTCACCACAGAGGAGAGGGCGTCGTGACCGCGGAGACCTCCCAGACGCTCGACCGGGGACTACGGGTCCTCAAACTGCTCGCCGACACCGATCACGGTCTGACCGTCACCGAGTTGTCCAACAAACTCGGCGTCAACCGAACAGTGGTCTACCGTCTGCTTGCCACGCTGGAACAACACGCCCTGGTACGCCGCGATCTGGGCGGCCGGGCCAGGGTGGGCCTGGGCGTGCTGCGCCTGGGCCGCCAGGTCCATCCGCTCGTACGGGAAGCCGCGCTGCCCGCGCTGCGGTCCCTCGCGGAGGACATCGGGGCCACCGCCCACCTCACGCTGGTCGACGGCAGCGACGCGCTGGCCGTCGCGGTCGTCGAGCCGACCTGGACCGACTACCACGTGGCCTACCGGGCCGGCTTCCGCCACCCGCTGGACCGGGGTGCCGCGGGCCGGGCGATCCTCGCCGCCCGCCAGAAGCCGGTGGGCGAGACCGCCTTCACCCTCACCCATGGCGAACTGGAAGCCGGGGCGAGCGGGGCGGCGGCCGCGCTGGTCGGGGTGACGGGGGTCGAGGGCAGCGTCGGCGTGGTGATGCTCGCCGACTCCGTACCCGAACGCGTCGGCCCCCGCGTCGTGGACGCGGCCCGCGAGGTGGCGGACGCGCTGAGGTAGGACCACCCGAGGTGGCCGGGCGGGCAAGATCAAGCCCGTCCGGTGTACCCGGCCTGTCGCGTGTGGTGGCCGGGCGGGCGATTCAAGCCCGTCCGGCGATTGAGGACGAAACGGCCGGCCCGGTGTACCCGGCCTGTCGCGTGTGGTGGCCGGGCGGGCGATTCAAGCCCGTCCGGCGATTGAGGACGAAACGGCCGGCCCGGCGTACCCGGCCTGTCGCGTGTGGTGGCCGGGCGGGCAATTCAAGCCCGTCCGGCGATTGAGGACGAAGCGGCCGGCCGGACGACCCCGGCCCTCGCGGAGCGCGGGCAGCCCCGGCAGGACCCGGGCGCCCCACCACCCGGCCCGCGCATCCCGCCCCGGCGGCTAGATTGGGCGGGTGCTCACTCGTCACTCGCGCCCCCGCACCCTCGCCCTGTGCGCCCTGCCCGTCCTCGCCCTGTTCGGCGTGGCCGCCTTCGCGCCGCTGCCGTTCACGCTGGCGCAGCCCGGCACGACCGCGAACGTGCTCGGGAAGGACCACGGCACCCCCGTGATCAGCATCAAGGGCGCGCCCACCCGCCCCACCAAGGGCGAGCTGCGGATGACGACGATCGTCGCGACCGGGCCGACCGCCGATGTCGGTGTCGGCGATGTGATCGACAGCTGGTTCCGTACGGACCGGGCGGTCCTGCCCCGCGAATCCGTCTACCCGACCGGCGGCTCCGAGAAGGAGATCGAGAAGCACAACCTCGAAGACATGCGGAAGTCGCAGAACTCCGCCGTCGACGCGGCCCTCAACTACCTCGGCAAGCCCAAGGGCTCGGTCGGCATCACCCTGCACCTCGCCGACGTGGGCGGCCCCAGCGCGGGCCTGTTCTTCGCGCTCGGCATCGTCGACAAGCTCGACGGCGACGGCTCCGGCGGCGATCTCACCGGTGGCCGCACCGTCGCGGGAACCGGCACGATCCAGGCGAACGGCGAGGTCGGGGCGGTCGGCGGGGTGTCGCTGAAGACGCAGGCCGCGCGCCGTGACGGTGCGACCGTCTTCCTCGTCCCGAAGGCCGAGTGCAGGGAGGCGGGCGCGGAGCTGCCCAAGGGGCTCCGGCTGATCCCGGTCACGACCCTGAAGAGCGCGGTGTCCTCGCTCCAGGCGCTGGAGCACGGACGCAAGGTCCCGAGCTGCTGACCTAGGCAGCCGGGGACGGTACGGCAGCCTCCGCCGCCGTGCCCCCCGTCCCGGCCTCGGTCCCCACCCCGTCCATCGTGCGCCACGCCGGGAACACCAGCGGGCTCAGCGTCGCCAGCAGGTACACCCCGCCCATCGCCAGCAGCGCACCCCGCGCGCCCGCGCTCTCCACCAGCAGGCCCGCCGCGAGACCGCCCACCGGCATGGCCAGTTCGCCGCCCGCCGTGAGGACCCCGGAGACCCGGCTGCGCAGTTCATCGGGCACGCTTCCGTAGATCACCGTCGTCAGGACCGGGTTCAGCACCCCGCCCGCGAGCCCGCTCAACGCCATGGTCACGGCGAGCGGCAGCGTCGTCCCGGTCAGCGCCGCGACCACGTACCGGGGCGCGCCGCACAGGACCACGCACACCGTGAACACGGCCCGCCGAGAGTAGCGGTGCCCGAATGCCCCGTACAGCAGCGCCCCGGTCAGCCCGCCCGCGCCGAACAGCGCGGTGAGCAGCCCGATGTCCCTGGCCCCGCCCAGCTCGGTGGAGGCGTGCACCGGCAGCAGGACGGCGTTCCAGCCCTGATCGGTGCCGTTCATGAAGAGGACCATCACCACGATTGCGAGCAGCAGCCGGTTGCTCAGCAAGTAGGCGTATCCCTCGCGCAGTTCGGCGCGGTACGCCCGCAGCGAGACCGGCTTCGCGGCCTTGCGGGGCTCCGCCGCGCGCAGCCCCCGTATACCGAAGGCGATCAGCAGCGCGGACGTCAGGAACGTCGCAGCATCCAGGAGCAGGACGGTCTCCGCGCCGACCAGTGCGATGAGTACGCCGGCCAGCGCCGCCCCGGCCATCCGGGCGCCGCGCGAGACGGCGTCGAAGAGGCTGGCGGCACGGGCGAGGGTGGTGCCGGCGTACTTGGCGAGATCCGGTACGAGGACGTAGCGGGCCGTGTTGCCGGGCGTGTGCAGGAGCCCGCTGACCGCCATCAGCGCGCACAGCATCCAGAAGGCGAGTGCGTCCGCGTAGTGCAGCAGCGGGATGGCGGCGACCGCGACGCCGCACACCAGGTCGGAGGCGACGGAGACCCGGCGCCGTCCGATCCGGTCGATGACGGGTCCGCCGATCAGTGCGGAGACGACGATCGGCAGCGTCGCGCAGAAGGCGACGACACCGGCCCGACCCGCGCTGCCCGTGGTCTCCAGGACGAACCACGGGACACCGATGAGCGTGAGTGAACTCCCCATGGTGGAGATCGAGTTGGCCGCCAGAACGAAAGCGAGCGGCCTGCGGTCGCGGCTCTCGGCGTGCGCGCCGGCGTGTGTGTTGTCGTGCGCGTCGTCGTGTGTGCTGTCGTGTGTGTTCTTCCCCCCGTCCATGGCGCTAGGCCGTACGAGGAGAGTGAGCCGACAGTGTGGGCCGGTTCGGTATCAGGCGCAGGCCCAACTCAACCATGGTCCAGCCCAATTGGGTCCGCAGGTCCTTGCGCGGGGAGCGCGGCGTCAGGCGGAACTCGTCGGCCTGGTGGTGCAGTTCGGTGGAGCGGGCGGCGTGCAGCTGCAGGTGCGTCTCGGCGTTCATGGCGAGGGGTCCCTTCGGTCGGTTCAGGCGTTGGGGCGGGGGAAGAGGTGTGTGTGCGTACGGACCATGGCCGAGCCCTCGGTGCCCTCGGGGACGCGTCCGCGATAGCTGTTGACCAGGTCGTGGATCTTGTAGGCCAGTTCGCTGGTGAGCTCGGGGGTGAGCCGGATCTTGAAGTCGCTGAGGTCCCAGTTCTGGGTCCACTCCTCGGGCCACTCGTGCATCGTGCCGAGCCAGGTGCTGAGCTCCTGGGCATGGGTCGTGGCGATCTCGTGGAGTACGACGTTCATCGCGCCGCGGACCTCGGGGTCGGCGTCCCGCATGAAATTGGTGTCGATGGAGCTGTCGGAGTGTGCCGCCCGCCACCACCGCTCGCGTCCCTTGCCGAGCGTCGGGTCGTCTTCCACGAAGCCGTACGTGGCCAGTTGGCGCAGGTGATAGCTCGTGGCGCCGCTGGACTCGCCCAGCCGGTTGCCGAGTCCGGAGGCGGTGGCGGGGCCGAACTCCCGGAGTGCGTTGAGCAGTCGGATGCGCAGGGGGTGGGCGAGCCCGCGCAGAGTGCGGGCATCGACGCTGAGGGTCTTCGGATCGTCGGCGGCGTTGTCGCTGCCGGCGGCTTCTGTCGCTGCCATGCCTCAACGGTAGACTTGCAAAGACAGCTTTGCAACCACTTCTTTGCATCGACTTCTTTGTATCTTGGGGGCCCGCGCCGACGGGCCTCACCCCCCTCACCCCTCACCCCTTCTTGTTCTCGATGAACCCCTCCCGGATCAGCCAGTCCTTCGCCACCTCGTGCGGGTCCTGCCCTTCGACGTCCACCTTCGCGTTGAGTTCCTGCGCGACCTCCGTCGTCAGCTTCTTGCTCACCGGGTCGAGCAGCCCCGCGATCTGCGGGTACTTCTCGAAGGTCTTGGTGTGGATGACGGGCGCCGCGTTGTAGTTGGGGAAGAAGTGCTTGTCGTCCACGAGTACTTCGAGGTTCATCGCCTTGATCCGGCCGTCCGTGGTGAACACCTCGCCCAGCAGGCAGGAGTTGGACTTCGAGACCTGGGTGTAGATGATCCCGGCGTCCATCTTCTTGATGTTGCCGGCCGGGACCGACATCCCGTACGCCTTCTCCATGCCCGGCAGCCCGTCGTCGCGCGAGGCGAACTCGTTCTCCACGCAGATCGTCACCGCCGACGGGTTCTTCTTCGACAGCGCGGCGACGTCGGAGAGCGTCTTCAGGTGGTACTTCGCGTTGTTCTTCCGGCTGATGGCGAGCGCGTAGGTGTTGTTGAGGGTGGACGGCGGCAGCCACGTCACGCCGTTCTTCCGGTCCTCGTCCCGGACCGCCTGCCACTGCTTCAACGGGTCGGCGATCGGTTTCGCGTGCCCCAGGTAGGTGATCCAGCCGGTGCCCGTGTACTCGTACATCGCGTCCGCGCCGCCCTTGATGATCGCCTCGCGCGCACTGATCGAACCGGGCAGGTTCGTCCGGTCCAGGACCTCCGCCCCGGCCGCCTTGAAGACCAGGCCGATCATCTGGCCCAGGACGATGTTCTCGCTGAAGTTCTTCGAGGTGACGGTCAGCGAGGCACCGTCCAGCGGCTTCCCCCGGCCGACGGAGCCCGGCACCACGTCGTCCACCATCGGCGAGCCGCTCTTCAGCCCGCACCCGGCGAGCGCCGGCGCCAGCGCCACCACCCCCACGAGCCCGGCACGCACTCTCCACCGGACCGTCGCACCCCGCCTCGTCCCCGCGCCCATCTCACCCCACCTCCAGTCCGCGCGGTGTCAGCGCCACCTCGACCAGCGACGCCAGCCAGTCCACCAGCAGCGCCAGCACCACCGTCAGTACGGAACCGAGCACCAGCACCGGCATCCGCTGGGTCTGGATGCCCGAGGTGATCAGGTCCCCGAGTCCGCCGCCGCCGACGAAGGTGGCCAGGGTCGCGGTGCCGACATTGAGCACCAGCGCCGTCCGTACACCGGCCAGGATCAGCGGGACGGCGAGCGGCAGTTCGACCTTCGCGAGCGTCCCCATCGCCGACATCCCGATGCCGCGCGAGGCCTCGACCAGGTCCGGCGCGATCGCCTTCAGACCGGCCACCGTGTTGGAGAACACCGGCAGCACCGCGTAGATCACCATGCCGATGACCGCCGTCGACGGGCCGATGCCCAGCCAGATCACCAGCAGCGCCAGCAGACCGATCGCCGGGGTCGCCTGCCCGATGTTGGCGAGCGCGGTGACCAGGGGGGCGCCCCTGCGCAGCCGGCGCCGGGTCAGTGCGATCCCCAGCGGGATGGCGATGATCAGCACCCAGAACGTCGAGATCGCGGTCAGCTTCACATGCTGCCACCAGCGCAACTGCACATTGCCGCCGGTGAGCGAATTCCTCGCGATCGAGTCGAGGGGGATGCTGGTGATCCACAGATAGGTGATGACCAGGACGATCACGAGCGCGGCCGGCAACAGCACCAGATTTTGCCAGGTGATACGGCGCCGCGGCCGCGCCGGTGACGGCGGGGGCTCCTCCTCCTCGTCGCGGAAGGCATGGCCCTTGACGTCGTGCTCGCCGGGCGGACGGTCCTTGTCGGACGCGGGCGCCCGGCGGCGGGAGCGCGCCGTACGCGCCGAACCGGAATCGAGCGGGGAGTCGGGATTCATGGGTTCGCACCGCCCTCCAGCTCCTGTTCGGTCTGGTGGGAGCGGAGCTCCTCCAGATCGTGCTGGTGCTCGATGGCGGCGAGCCGGTCGGCCTCCAGCAGCTCCTGGACGGAGTTCATCAGGGTGTGCATGTCGACGACCCCGATGAACTCGCCGCGCCGCCCGGTCACCGCGACCCGCCCGCCGCTGTCGATCAGCACCGCCTCCAGCGCGTCGTGCAGCGTCGCGTCCCGCGTCACCGTGTCGTGGACCAACTGCCCGGCCCGCGCCAGCGAACCCCGGGCCCGCATCAGGTCGCCGCGCCGCAGCCACTTGTACGGGCGGTTCCTGCGGTCCAGCATCAGGAGTTCGTTGTGCAGGCTGCTGCGCAGCGTGTTGAAGATCGACTGGAGCGGGTCGTCGACCGTCACCGTCGGGAACTGGGCGATCTCCACATCCCGTACGCGGGTGAGGTTGAGCCGTTTCAGCGCCGCCCCGGCACCGACGAATCCCGAGACGAAGTCGTCCGTCGGGTTGGTGAGGATCGCCTCCGGGGTGTCGAACTGCGCGATGTGCGAACGCTCCCGCAGTACGGCGATCCGGTCGCCCAGCTTGATCGCCTCGTCGAAGTCGTGGGTGACGAAGACGATGGTCTTGTGCAGCTCGTGCTGGAGCCGGATCAGCTCGTCCTGGAGGTGGTCGCGGGTGATCGGGTCGACCGCGCCGAACGGTTCGTCCATCAGCAGCACCGGCGGGTCGGCCGCCAGGGCCCGTGCCACGCCCACCCGCTGCTGCTGTCCGCCGGAGAGCGCGCGCGGGTAGCGCCCGTGGAACTCCCGGGGATCGAGGCCGACGAGATCGAGCATCTCCTCGACCCGGTCCTTCACCTTCGACTTCGACCAGCCGACCATCTTCGGCACGAGGGCGATGTTCTCCGCGACCGTCATGTGGGGGAAGAGCCCGGACGACTGGATCGCGTAACCGATCTTGCGGCGCAGCCTCACCGGGTCGATGTCGGTGACGTCCTCGTCGTTGATCCTGATCCGCCCGGACGTCGGCTCGATCAGCCGGTTGATCATCTTCAGGGTGGTGGACTTCCCGCACCCGGACGGGCCGACGAAGATCACGGTCTCGCCCGCCTTGATGTCCAGCGTGACGTTGTCCACCGCCGGGTTCGGATTGCCCGGGTAGCGCTTGGTCAGATTGTCCAGATGGATGGTGGCGCCGGAGGTGGTGCGCGTGGTCCCGGCACCGCGGGCGGTACGGGTGTCGGCGCCCCTGGCGGGCCCGGAGCCGGTCGTCCCGGACCCGGTCGTCCCGGAGTCGGCGGTCTCAGGCACGAATCCCCCTGGGAATGGTGAGCCGTCCGAGCAGGACGTACGCGGCGTCGAACAGCAGGGCGAGGATGACGATGCCGAGCGTGCCCGCGAGCACCTGATTGATCGCGTTGGCGCTGCCCAGCGAGGCGATGCCGCGGAAGATCTCGTTGCCCAGGCCCGGGCCCGACGCGTACGCGGCGATGGCGGCGATGCCCATCAGCATCTGTGTGGAGACCCGGATGCCGGTGAGGATCGGCGGCCAGGCGATCGGCAGCTCGACCCGGAACAGCCGGGCGGGCCGCGACATCCCGATGCCCGTCGCCGCGTCGACGAGCGCCGGATCGACCCCGCGCAGC
The DNA here is from genome assembly GCF_042884935.1 of Streptomyces sp. NPDC058092. Taxonomy (NCBI): domain Bacteria; kingdom Bacillati; phylum Actinomycetota; class Actinomycetes; order Kitasatosporales; family Streptomycetaceae; genus Streptomyces; species Streptomyces sp. NPDC058092. The sequence goes on along the minus strand of NZ_JBHVSY010000005.1, from coordinate 279,016 downwards.
CCCACGATGGAGTTGCGGACGATGGGCAGCAGCCCGTACAGCGTCAGAGTGATCACCGTCGGCGGGACCCCCAGCCCGACCAGCGGGATGAGCAGACCGATCGCGGCGAGGGACGGAATGGTCAGGATCGTCGCCGTCGACGTGATCGCCAGCGAACCCGCCCATCCGCTGCGATAGGTGACGACCCCGATCAGGATGCCCAGCACGGTGGCGATGACCATGCACTGGAATACCGCGCTGATGTGCTGGAACGCGTCGGTGAGCAGCTGTTGGTGCCGGTCGCCCAGATACTCCCAGAAGCTCACACGCCACTCCTCGGCTCAGTCGTCGTCCTCCGCGGCCTGCTCGACGAGCGGGATGACGCGCAGCGGAACCGGGTTCTCCATGACGATGGCCGTGGAGGCCCGGACGATGCCATCAAAACCGACAACCCGGTCGATCACCCGCTGGAGATCGGCGTTGGAACGCGCGACGAGACGGCAGAGCATGTCGCCGTGCCCGGTGGTGGTGTGCAGCTCCAGCACCTCCGGAACACCGGCCAAGTGCGCCCGTACATCGGCCCCTTGGCCCTGCTTGATCTCCAGTGTGGCGAACGCCGTGACGGGGTAGCCGAGCGCCGCCGGATCGACGGTCGGGCCGAATCCGCGGATGACTCCATTCGACTGAAGGCGGTCCAGGCGCGCCTGTACCGTTCCGCGCGCCACGCCGAGCCGGCGCGAGGCCTCCAGGACGCCGATGCGGGGTTCGCGCGCCAGCAGTACGATGAGCCGGCCGTCCAGATGATCGATCGCCATGGTGCGCCTCCGGGGGTCACTGTGGTGGTCATCATGTACAGATAGCCCGGCCATCATCCTCATCCGCTGTGCAGATTGCCCAGCGGATTCGCGAACTGTTGCGCACCTTGCGAAGCGGCGAGAGCCTTCGGACATGACTGAGACTCTGCACACCACCCCCGACACTGCCCGGCAGGCCGACCCCTTCCCGGTGAAGGGAATGGACGCGGTCGTCTTCGCCGTCGGCAACGCCAAGCAGGCCGCGCACTACTACTCGACGGCCTTCGGCATGAAGCTGGTCGCCTACTCCGGACCGGAGAACGGCAGCCGTGAGACGGCGAGTTATGTCCTGACCAATGGCTCCGCCCGCTTCGTCCTCACCTCCGTCGTCAAGGCGTCCACCGACCACGGCCGCTTCCTCGCCGACCATGTGGCCGAGCACGGCGACGGCGTCGTCGACCTGGCCATCGAGGTCCCGGACGCCCGCGCGGCCTATGCGTACGCGGTCGAGCACGGCGCCCTCGGCCTCGCCGAGCCGCACGAGGTCAAGGACGAGCACGGCACGGTCGTCCTCGCCGCCATCGCCACGTACGGCAAGACCCGCCACACCCTCGTCGAGCGCACCGGCTACGACGGCCCGTACCTCCCCGGTTTCGTCGCCGTGGCCCCGATCGTCGAGCCGCCGGCCAAGCGCACCTTCCAGGCCATCGACCACTGCGTCGGCAACGTGGAACTCGGCCGGATGAACGAGTGGGTCGGCTTCTACAACTCCGTCATGGGCTTCACCAACATGAAGGAGTTCGTGGGCGACGACATCGCCACCGAGTACTCCGCCCTGATGTCCAAGGTCGTTGCCGACGGCACGCTCAAGGTCAAGTTCCCGATCAACGAACCGGCCATCGCCAAGAAGAAGTCCCAGATCGACGAGTACCTGGAGTTCTACGGCGGCGCGGGCGTCCAGCACATCGCCCTCGCCACGAACGACATCGTCGCCTCGGTACGCACGATGCGGGCGGCCGGCGTCCAGTTCCTGGACACCCCCGACTCGTACTACGACACCCTCGGCGAGTGGGCGGGCGAGACCCGGGTCCCCGTGGAGACCCTGCGCGAGCTGAAGATCCTCGTCGACCGCGACGAGGACGGCTACCTGCTCCAGATCTTCACCAAGCCGGTCCAGGACCGCCCGACCGTCTTCTTCGAGATGATCGAACGCCACGGCTCGATGGGCTTCGGCAAGGGCAACTTCAAGGCCCTGTTCGAGGCGATCGAGCGCGAGCAGGAGAAGCGCGGCAACCTCTGAGCTTGGCGTTTATGGTGCCTGCCTGTTCGCGCCGACCTTTATCGTGTCGGTTTTGCTGTGTTCTCCGACGGGGTGTTCGCGGGCCGGGCGCCTGTTCTTCGAGCCGACCGGCCGACCAGGGCCCGCGGTGCCGGATTTCGGTGCGCTGGTCAGCTGAGGGGTCTTCCTGTGGAGGCAGCGAAACCCTCGGCGGACACGCGCGGGCGTGAGGCGTCCATGCCGTGCCGGCCGTTCCCGTGGCCGACGGAGGTCTTCGGCCAGGGGCCGGGCGAGGCGGAGTTGGGTACAGGCGGCGATGACCAGCCAGGTCCAGCGGTCCGCCGCGGCCGGGTCGCGGAGTTTCGGAGCGGTCCAGCCAAGGGTCTGCTTGATCATTCTGAAGGTATGTTCAAGATCGAATCGCCGCAGAAACGATTGCCAGAGCCGGTCCACATCGGCAGCGGTGGCATCGCAACGTGACCACCACAGCCACAGCGGCTTGGGATCCCGGTCCCCGGGCAGGTGGTCGACCTGGAGGTGGACCACTGTGCCTGCGATGACCGGTAGTTCACCTTCGGAGTAGTCGGCCCACGCCGAGCGGCGGACCAGCAGCGGGTGCAGCTGACCCCAGGCGCTGGCGAGGGCCAGCCCGTAGCGGGTGGTTTCGGTGACCTTCGAAGCTCGACACTCCGAAGAATCACGGGCGGCCGTGCCCGTTGTCAGGCGAACGGCGAACCCCGACAAGCAATGATCTCGTCGCGGTTATACGCCAAGCTAAGACGGCCAACTCCGATGCGGGAGAGCCGAATCGGCTGCGGCGGCTCAGGACTTTCACCGGGGCGCCGGAGAAGTCCGACAGCCTCAGCAGGACGTGCTCCCGTGGCAGGCCGTGGCGGCGTACCAGCGGAGTGCACCGCCCGCCGCGTCCCAGGACAGGAGGGTGTCGGGACGGTCGGCGAGCCAGAACCGGCCTCGGCTGCGGGCCGCCGCGCAGCTATCTGGTCGTCAAGCGCGGCCGGCGCCGGGTGGTTCGCATGGTCTACGAGGTCGCCGCCCGTCGCCGAGCTCCCCGGCCGACCGCATTCACGGAGATGAGCACTTCACCCCGACCGGCTCCGCGCGGACCAACCAGGTCGAGCGGTGGTTCGGCTTCCTGGCCGACCAGATGATCCGCCGCGGCGCACACAAGAACGTCCAGGCCCTCGAAGCCGACATCCGCACGTGGGTCAAGAACTGGAACGAGGACCCCAAACCGTTCATCTGGACCAAGACGGCCGAGGAGATCCTCGACTTCCTCGCCCGTTTCTGCCGACGGATCTCCGGCGCAGGACGCTAGGGGTTCCCGAGTTGTTCCGCCGCACGCAGCGCCAGCGAGGCCGCGAGCGTCACCCCGGGGTGCGCAGCCAGTGCGACGATCCCCGGAGCACTCGCCAGCGGTGCGCAGAGCACGCCGTCGCCTGCCGGGATCGGGCGGACGCCTATTGTCACGTCCCCCAGCACCGGTTCCTGCGGCAATCCGAACGCCTCCCTCACGGCACTCAGGGACGCACGCACCCGCGCCCGCGTCGCCGTATCCGTCTCGCCCGGGACCACGTCCTCGGCGCCGACGAAGCCGTGCCGGGCGGACGGCCGGATCTCGAACGCCGGCGTGGACACCACCCGGTCCAGGCGTAATTCCGGCGCGGTGAAGGTGAAGCGCGCGGCCGGGACACCGGGCACTTCGATGTGCTCGCCGAGCTGCTCCGCGAGGGCGGGCAGGCCCGTCCCGCAGGCGAGTACGATCCGATCGACGACGAGTGCCGCTCCGGTGCCCTGCAGCTCGTAGCCGCCCGCCCGCCGCGCCCGGATGCGATCCACCCGAATGGCGACGACGGTGGCGCCGCCGGCCCGCGCGCGGGCGAGGAACGCGCGGCGCAGGTCGTCCGGCTCGACCATGCCCTCGTCGCTCGCGTGCGCGACGACCGGCGGCGGCACCCGCAGGCCGGGAAGGATCTGCCGCAGAGCCTCCGCCTCGACGGTCGCGACGCCGGGACCCGATTGCTCGGCGAATCGAGCCGTCGCGGCTGCGGTCGACGCCCAGCTCACGGCGCCGTTCCAGGTGATGACGCCGCGCAACGGCGGCGTCGCCGTGACGTTGCGCAGCACGCCGAGCGACCGGGCGAGCTCGTCCCGATCGCGCGCGCCCGACGGCGGCTCCGCCGCCGACCCGTGCGAGTTGAGCCAGCCGAACGCCACATCCGTCACCGGCGGCCGCGACTCCTCCGCCGTGCAGACCACGACGGACAGGCCGCGGCGCACAAGCTCGTCCGCCACCGCGGCTCCCAGCGCGCCCGAGCCCACCACGGCGACGCGCATCATGTTCTGCCGAACCATGTGCCCAACTCTGTTTCCTCGGCGACCATGCGCACCGCACGGCGACGGAGCTCAAGCGGGTACCGGGAAGGTCGTGCCATGACTCGATCCTTTCATGAAATCGAGTCTCCATTCGAGCCGGGGCGGTTCAGCCTTGCACGCTTCACTGCCGGCACCTTCTTGTGCTGTGCCTGCGATCTGAAGGTGCAGGGCGAGGAACTTCAGGAACTGGGAGACCTCGGCCAGGAAACGATGCTGGAGAAGAACCTCCGCAACTTCCTTGGTTCCGAGCCGCTGAGGCGACGCCCCTCGCGCTCGGGCCTGTGGGGGGTGTTACGGGAAGCCGTGGTGGTTCCGGTGGCTCGTGGTCGTGTGCCCTTTTATCAGGGGGTGCTGCCGCGTCGGGCGTAGGCGCGGGCGGCGCGGGCGCGGTCGCCGCAGCGGGTGGAGCACCAGTGGCGGCGGCCGTGCCGGAGCAGGTAGCGGTTGCAGGGCGGGGAGCCGCAGGCGGTGAGGCGTTCGGCGTCGGGGGAGGTGAGCAGGTCGGCGGCGTCGGCCGCGAGGGTCGCGAGCGCGTGGTCGACGATCTGCGTGGTGGGGTGCGGAGCGGCGCGGTAGGGACCGGTCTTGTCATCCCACTGCAGCAGCGGGGCGGTGGGAACTCTGATCAGCGCGTCATTGACGGCGCTCAGGGCGGCGGGGAGGGCGGGCAGCCCGTCGACGCGGGAGGCGAACAGCGCCCTGATCTGCTCGCGCAGGGAGCGCAGCTGCGTCGCGCACATCTCCCGCATCCCGATCTCGACCGGGGCGAGACCGCGTTCGGTCAGCCACTCGTTCGCCCCCACGGGGGTACCGAGCTGGTCGATGTAGTGCCCGCCGGGCAGTGCGATGGCGCTGTTGGCGAGGGCGAGAGCGGGGTACTGCTCCGCGCCCGGTGCGGGCGGCAGGCCGGATTCGGGGGGCACGATCTCTTCCATGACCCTCATGGTACAAGCTCCATCCATCCATGACTCTCACGGTTTGATTTGAACCTATCCGTGAGGTCTGGTTATGGTGACCTCACGGTTCAATCGCAACTATCCGTGAGGTGTGTTCTCATGTCTTCCCCTACCGCAGCGACCGAGCAGTTCCCCGTCCGCGTCTTCGGCGGCCCGACCGCCCTCTTCGAGTACGGCGGCCTGCGCTTCCTGACCGACCCGACCTTCGACGGCCCCGGCGACTACCCCTCGGCCGGCCCGACCCTGACCAAGACCAAGCCCTCCACCGCCGGCCCGGCCGACCTCGGCCCCATCGACGTCGTCCTGCTCTCGCACGACGAGCACGCCGACAATCTCGACGACTCCGGCCGTGCCCTGCTCGCCGACGTCCCGCTCACCCTCACCACACCCAGCGGCGGTCAGCGCCTCGGGGGCAAGGCCCGGGGGCTGGCCGACTGGGAGTTCGTCGAACTGGACCTCCCCGGCGGCGGCACGATCACTGTGACCGGCGTGCCGGCCGTTCACGGACCCGGGGCACGCGAGGAGGTCGAACCGTTCGCCGGCGAGGTTGTCGGCTTCGTCCTGACCGGCGCCGGCCTGCCCACCGTCTACGTCAGTGGCGACAACGCCTCGCTCGACCTGGTCAAGCAGATCGCCGAACGGTTCGGCCCCGTGGACACTGCCGTCCTCTTCGCGGGCGCACCCCGCTTCCCCGTCCTCTTCGACGGCCAGTGCATCGTCCTCGACAGCGCCCAGGCCGCCGAGGCCGCCCAGCTTCTCGGCGCCCGCCGCGTGGTGCCCGTCCACTACGACAGCTGGGCCCACTTCACCGAGGGCCGCGACGATCTGGCGGCCGCCTTCACCGCCGCGGGGTTGGCCGACCGCCTGGACTGGGGCCACCGGGACTGACCCGGCCGACGCGACCGTCCAGCACGGACACCAGCGGTTGAAACCTTCCGCACCACTCGTATCCGTGGCGGCCCGGCGGGCCCGCCGGGCCGCCACGGAACGCCGAACCACAGCCGGCCCGCCGGCCCAACACCCCTGAGGGGCAAGCATGTCCACAGAGACTCACACGAACCTGGTACGTCACTTCTACGAAGCCCTCGCAGGTGAGGACTACGCGGCGGTGACCGGCATGTTCCATGAGGACTTCATCTTCTACAACCAGCTCGACACGCCCCGCCCGGGTGCCGACGGGTTCATCGCCGCGGAAAGGGAGCACATCGACGCCTTCAAGGGGAGCCGCCTGACGGTCGAGTGCACCGTGGCCGAAGGCGACCGGGTCGGCGCCTTCGTCGTGGTCGAGGGAGACCAGAACGGCGAGTTCTGGGGAGTACCTCCGGCAGGTGCACACGTGCGCTTCTCGATGTTCAACCTCTTCACCTTCAAGGACGGGAAGATCATCGAGAAGCGCGCCCACTACAACCTCCTCGACACCATCGAGCAGCTCAAGGCCGGATCCAGCGCGTAACAGTCGTCGCACGACCCGTGGCTGCGCCGTCGCGGCTTTGCCGACTGCCTCCGGATCGACCGGCGCCACCGGTGCGTTCTACCTCCACGACGACGACCAGGCCGTGGTGGAGACCCTGACGACCGAGACCAACGTCCGCCACCCCCGCGAACTCGCCGACTACGCGAAGGCGTTCGAGGGGCCGGCACGGATGGCCGTGTGTGGCGATGCCGCTCGCGACCTCATCCACGCCGCGCCCTGCGCGGGGATAGGTGTGATGTCTCATGTCAATCCCCTCGAACTGTGGAGATCTCCTAAGCTTGACTCTGTCGGGGATCTTGGAGTTTCGCTGTGCGGCGGCTTGGTCAACAAGCATGCTCGTGTCGTTCCGATGACCGATGCAGCTGCCGAGGTACCCGTTGTCCCTTCGCCCCGTTCCGGTGAGCAAGTCCCGCCTTTGACCGCGCGGGTCGCGCGGGCGAGCAACCCGAAGGGCACGACAGCGATGTGGGTGAGAGACCGGCTGGATGGGCTGTGGTGCGACGAGGACTTCGCCGACTGGTACCCGCGCGACGGGCGTCCGGGCCTCTCGCCCGCTCAACTGGCCACCGTCTGTGTGCTGCAGTTCCTGCTCGGTCTGTCGGACCGGCAGGCCGCCGAGGCGGTGCGCTGCCGCATCGACTTCAAGTACGCCATGGCCATGGAGCTGGACGACCCCGGCTTCCACCACAGCGTGCTGGCCATAACAGTGGTGGTTGCGCCGAGGTCATGGAAGCCGCCGGGGGCCCGCGCATCGCGGGCCCCCGGCGACCGAACCGATCGCTCGCCGTCAGCGACGACCCGGCGCTGGTGCGGCGGGCTGCGGCTTCGCCGGCGCCATGTCCTGCGGGCCGCCCGCCGGGGGGCTGCCCAGTGAGTCCAGGGCCTCCTTGGCCGCCGGGCCCTCCAGCGGTGAGAAGTGCGGGTTGATGCGCAGGGCCTCCGCCAGATTGCGGCGCGCCGGACCGTAGTCCTTCAACGCCTGCTGGATCGCGCCCAGGTGGGCCGCGTACGAGGCGATCTGTCCCTCCGCGGCGACCGCACGCGTCGCGTACGGCAGGGCACCGGACGAGTCGCCGGACAGGTGCAGCGCCCAGCCCAGCGCGTCCGCCACCGCCGCGCTGCGGTGCTGCCGGGCCCACTCCGCGTTCAGCACGTTCACCGCCACCGCCGGGTCCCCGTGAGCGGCCTCGAAACGGCCGCGCAGGAGCGCGTTGTCCACGCCTTGGTTGCCGCCACGCGCGAGCGCCTCGCGGAGCTGCGCGTACTGGCTCCGGGCATCCTCGTCCCGGCCCAGCGAGTCGTACAACTCGCCCAGTTCCAGCAGGTACTCGGGCCGGGGCAGACCGGCCAGCGCCGCCTTGTAGTCGCGTTCCGCCTCGTCCGTACGGCCGAGCGCGACCAGCGCCGCGGCCCGGCCCGCGAGCGACGCATAGTGGTCGCGGTCGGTCCGCAGCGCCGCGCTGTACTGCGCCACCGCCTCCTCGGGCTCGCCCTGCTCCCAGGCCAGTTCGCCCAGCAGATGCAGGCACTCCGCCTTCTGCGTCGGCGTGGTGGCCCGGTCCGCCGCTTCCTGCACGCTCGCCAGCGCGTTCTCGTGCCAGCCGCGGTCCCGGTACATCCGCGCCGTCCGCAGGATCGCCGCGGCGCCGGGGCGGAGTGCCGCGAACCGCTCCACCGCCGTGCGCGAGGCCGTGTAGTCGCCGAGGCCGTTGTACGCGTCGATCAGCGCCGGGTACACCGTCCACTGCTTCGGCTGCCGCACCCGTACCGTCTCGCCCCACTTCTTCGCCAGGGCGAAGTCGCGCCGGGCATTGGCGAGCGTCGCGAGTCCCACCCAGGCCGCCGTGTTCCCGTTCTCACCCGGCACGACGTTCAGCGAGCGCTTCAGCGCCTCCTCGGCCCGGCCGAAGTACGCCTCGTCCGCGGACCGCTGCCCCCACTCCACAAAGGCCGTGCCGAGCCGCGCCCACGACTTCGCGTCGGCAGGATGCGTACCCACCCACTGCTGCCGGTCCCCGATCAGCGCCGTCAGATCGGAGAGCGAGGCCGGATAGCCCATGTCCGACGCCGTCAGGGCACGCGAAACCGGACCCGGCGCGGGCGGCGGCGCGGACTTCTTCTCGTCCTCCGGCACGGCCACCACCGCACCCGTCACCAGGACCGCACCCGCCACCACACCCATGGCCGCTCTGCGCAGCGTCGTACGCAGCGAGAGGGGCGGCAGCTCGGCCGGCGACGCCGGGTCCAGGGGAGCCGGGTCGATGAGCGCCGGGTCCAGGGGCGCCGGGTCCATGGGTACGGGGTCGGTTCCTGCGGGCTCAGGGAGAGAGTCAAGGGGAGAGTCAGGGGGAGGCTTCGTCGAATCGACGGGCTCCGGGGGCTGCTGCGGCATGACATCCATGCCGATCACTCTGCGTCAGTACGAAGAGCACACCGCGTCTTGCGAAGGCTGCCGCAGACGGGTTCACACCAATGGGCCCGGGTGCCACGCTGGGATCATGAATGGACTTCTCGAGCAACTGCGTGCGGGGCTGCCTGCCGAGGCTCTGATCACCGATCCGGATGTCACCGCCTCGTACGCCCACGACATGGCGAGCTTCTGCGAGGCGGGCACGCCCGCCGTCGTCGTGCTCCCGCGCACGGTCGAGCAGGTCCAGCACATCATGCGCACGGCAACGGCCCTGCGCGTCCCGGTCGTCCCGCAGGGCGCCCGTACCGGTCTGTCGGGCGCGGCCAACGCCTCCGACGGCTGCATCGTGCTGTCCCTCGTGAAGATGGACCGGATCCTGGAGATCAACCCGGTCGACCGGATCGCGGTCGTCGAGCCCGGTGTCGTCAACGCGGTGCTTTCGCGGGCGGTCGACGAGCACGGTCTGTACTACCCGCCGGACCCCTCCAGCTGGGAGACGTGCACCATCGGCGGCAACATCGGCACCGCGTCCGGCGGGCTGTGCTGCGTGAAGTACGGGGTCACCGCCGAGTACGTACTCGGCCTGGAGGTCGTCCTCGCCGACGGGCGCCTGCTCACCACCGGCCGCCGTACCGCGAAGGGCGTCGCGGGATACGACCTCACCCGGCTCTTCGTCGGCTCGGAGGGCAGCCTCGGCATCGTCGTCGAGGCCGTGCTCGCGCTGAAGCCCCGGCCGCCGCAGCAGCTGGTGCTGGCCGCCGAGTTCCCGAGCGCGGCGACCGCGTGCGACGCGATCTGCCGGATCATGGAGCGCGGTCACACTCCGTCACTCCTCGAACTGATGGACCGTACGACGATCCGCGCCGTCAACAAGATGGCCAACATGGGCCTGCCCGACACCACCGAGGCGCTCCTGCTCGCCGCCTTCGACACTCCGGACCCGTCGGCCGACCTGGCCGCCGTCGGCGAGCTGTGCACCGCGGCGGGCGCCACCGAGGTGGTCCCGGCCCAGGACGCCGCCGAGTCCGAGATGCTGCTCCAGGCCCGGCGGATGTCGCTCACCGCGCTGGAGACCGTCAAGCCGGCCACGATGATCGACGACGTCTGCGTACCGCGCTCGAAGCTCGGCGCGATGCTCGAAGGCACCGCCGCCGTTGCCGAGAAGTACGGCCTCACCATCGGCGTCTGCGCGCACGCGGGCGACGGCAACACCCACCCCGTGGTCTGCTTCGACCACACCGACGCCGACGAGTCCCGGCGGGCCCGTGAATCCTTCGACGAGATCATGGGGCTCGGCCTGGAACTCGGCGGCACGATCACCGGTGAACACGGCGTCGGCGTACTGAAGAAGGAGTGGCTCGCGCGCGAGCTCGGCGAGGTGGGCGTCGAACTGCACCGGGGCATCAAGCAGGCCTTCGACCCGCTGGGGCTGCTCAACCCGGGCAAGGTGTTCTGACGGCCGACGGGGGCCGTGTCCACGCCTGCGTCCATTCTCGCGTCCGCGCCCCTGCCCCTGCCCCTGCGCACGTCCGCGTCCCTGCCCCTGCCCCTGCGCACGTCCGCGTCCCTGCCCCTGCCCCTGCGCACGTCCGCATCCGCGCCCGTGTCCCTGGCCGCGCCTGCTCATGCGTCGCCGTCCAGCGACTCGTCCGGCCCCCACGGGTCGCTGAGCCACAGATCGTCGGCCGGCAGCGGCGCGAGCAGCTCGGCGAGACCTTCGTCGATACCGAGCCGATCGGTCTCCGTACCCGGCGGAACCAGCCGCAGGGTCCGCTCCACCCAGGTCGCCACGGCGGCGGACGGCACCTCCAGCAGGGCGTCGCCGTCGGGCGAAGTCAAGCCCACGAAGATGACGTTGCGCCGGTCGACCTTGGTCGGCCAGATCCGCACGTCCCCGTGACCGCACGGCCGGAACACGCCCTCGACGAGCAGATCGCGGGCGAACGTCCAGTGGACGGGGAAGTCGGAGCTGATGTGAAAGGCGATGTGCACGGCGTACGGATCCTCCGTGCGATACGTCAGCCGGGCAGGGACGGGGATGCTGTGCTCGGGCGACAGAACCAGCTTGAGCTCCAGCTCGCGCTCCACGACGGTGTGCATGAGTGCGTCCTTTCGGTGCCTGTGGGCCGGTCCCGCGACCGGTCCGCACAGGGGGAGAGCGCCCTCCACGCCAACTATGACGCGACTTCCGGAAATATTTTCCGGGTGACCGGAAAGTGGCCCAAACCCCCGGACCGGCCCAGGGGCGGGCGGACGTCTGATAGATGTGGACCCGTTGTATTGAGGCCTCGAAGAGATACGGGACCACGGTGATGAGCGCCCCAACCCCGGCACCCGGTGACGAAAGCCCCCATGAGGGGTATTACCCCGACCCGTCCATTCCCGGATATGTCCGGTACTGGAACGGCGCTTCGTGGGTTCCCGGCACGAGTCGGCCTGCCCCGCGGCAGGGCGAGTCGATGCCCGGTTCGCCCGCTGGAGCGGCGGCCGAGCCGCAGCCGCAGTCGCAGTCGCAGCCGCAGCCGTCGGTCGCGGCGCCCGCGCCGGTGGACGAGACCGGTCCGGTCTACCTCGACGAGGAGCCGCACCCGGACAACCACCCGGAACCAGCCACCGCCTGGCAGGCCGACGCCTCCCGGCAGACCGGCTTCGGCGGGGAACGCGACCGACGGGTCTCCTGGGGCGGCACCGGGCAGCCCGGCGCACAGAGCGAGCCGGGTCGGCAGGGCGATCGGGGCGGGCCGTCGGCGCCGGAGTCCGGCTCGGCGGCGGAGCCCGGACGGGATCCGCGTACGCCTGCGGACCGCACCCCGGCCGACCGTGTCCCCGCGGTCCGTGCCCCGGCTGACCGTGTCCCCGCGGTCCGTGCCCCGGCCGACCGTGCCCCCGCCGACCGTGCCCCCGCGGTCCGGACACCCGCCGACCGCGCGTCCGTGGACCCGCGTCGGCCGGCTTCCCCGGACCCGACGGGCGGTGCGCTGCCCGCCATGCGCGACGGCGGCGGCCGGACCCCCGGGAACACCGTCGCGATCCGGGTCGACCGCCCGGGCCGCGCATCCGCTTCCCGGTCGACGGAACAGGCGCCCGCGGACGGGACGATGGCGATCCGCGGGATCGGCCCCGGGACCCCCGCGCAGACACCACCGCAGACAGCGGCCCAACCCCCCGCGCGAACCACCGCCCCCGCCCCGGCTCCGAACCCCACTCCCGGCCCCGGCGGTGCCACCCCCTGGGCGCAGCAGGTCCACCAGCCCGACCGGACGGCCCGCCCCCAGCCCCAGTCCCAGACTCACCAACCCCAGCAACCACACCAACCCCACCTCCCGCCCCAGTCCCAGCAGCCCCACCCCCAGTTCGGTGCGCAGGGTGGGCAGCCGGATCAGCCCGTCGTGCCCTGGAAGCCGCCGGTCGACGACCCCTTCCAGCGGCTCGTACAGGCCCAGGCGTCGGCCAGGCCCGCCGGGCTCGGCAAGCGGTTCGCCGCGCGGCTCGTCGACACTCTCGTGCTGGGCGCACTCGTCGGCGCGATCGGCTTCCCGTTCCTCTCGCGGGCGATGGACCACATCGACGAGAAGATCAACGCGGCGAAGCTGTCCGGTGAGACGGTCACTGTCTGGCTGGTGGACTCCACCACGGCCGGTCTGTTCGGTGCGGTGCTCGGCGTGTTCCTCGTGCTCGGTGTGCTGCTGGAGGCGCTGCCGACCGCGAAGTGGGGCCGTACGCTCGGCAAGAAGCTCTGCGGACTCGACGTGCGGGACATCGAGTCCCACGAGGCCCCGTCCTTCGCCGCCGCGCTGCGCCGCTGGCTGGTCTACGGCCTGCTGGGCGTCCTGGTGATCGGGGTGGTCAACGTGCTGTGGTGCCTGTTCGACCGGCCGTGGCGCCAGTGCTGGCACGACAAGGCGGCGCATACCTTCGTCGCCGGCTGACTCCGCGCCCCGGCCCGCGGAGGCCACTCCTCCGGCTGACGGCCCATCGGGTGAGGCCCTGCGGGGGATGTCCCGTTCCCCCGAACGCACCTGAGCCGTTGCGGGCACCCCCGGGCCGGGGTGCACTGCCCCCATGAGCAACGATCAGCCGACGTCCGGTCAGCCGCCCGAGGACGACCCGTTCCTCAAGAAGCCGCAGGGGTCTCAGGAGCCGCAGGGACCGCAGGAGCCTCAGGGGCCGCAAGAGCCTCAGGGGCCGTCGTCGGGCTCGCCCTCCGGCGGCGCCCCGCCGCCTCCGCCGCCCGGGCCGCCGCCGTACGATGCCGGCCCCTACGGCGGCGGTGGCCCGTACGGGGGCGTGGATCCGCTGGCCGGCATGCCGCCGCTGGGCGAGCCCGGCAAGCGGATTCTGGCCCGGCTGATCGACTTCCTGATCATCTCGATCCCGCTGTATCTGATCTCGCTGCCGTGGGGCGGTGCGGTCGAGATGAACGACAACAGCAGCAACAACGGCGTCAATAACGTCTTCAGCCAGACGTACAGCGGGCACCAACTGCTCTGGTCGCTGATCGGTCTGGTGGTCTACGTCGCGTACGACACGTACTTCACGCACAAGGACGGCCGGACCATCGGCAAGCGGCTGCTGAAGTTGCGGGTCGCGATGCTCAACGACGGCCGGGTGCCGGACACCGGGTCGGCGTTCCTGCGGGCCGTGGTGCTGTGGCTGCCGGCGCTGCTGTGCTGCCCGTGCCTGTGGTGGCTGATCAACATCGTGCTCATGTTCACGGACAAGCCGTACCGGCAGGGCCTGCACGACAAGGCGGCGAAGACGGTGGTCGTCCAGACCGACTGAGTTGCTGCCACGCCCTACTGCCTCGGTCTCCGTACCGGCTCGGTCATCGAGCCCGTACGGAGACCGAGGCCGTATCCGTACTCAGCGCCGCAGGGATTGCTCGCCCATCAGCTCGTCCACACGCGCCGCGGCGCGCTGTCCGGCCGTGCGGGCCTGCGGGATCGGGGCCCGGACGCCGTCGCGGGCGAGGCCCTCGGCCTCGACGGCGGCGGAGACCGGATCGTGGTTCGTACGCGCCGCGGCCCCGGCCTTCGCGGACTTCGCTGTTTTCGCCCGGGACGGGTGGGGCACGGTCACGGCCACCAGCAGGCCGAGCGCGAGCGCCGCGGTCCCGATGACGGCGATGCCGAGGCCCGAACCCGTACGGGAGAGCAGCAGCATGGCGAGGGTCGAGAAGACGACGGTGACCGAACCGTAGGAGAACTGTGCGGCGGTGATACGCGGCATGGCGGTATCCGTCCTCGGGGCATCGGATGGGCAGTCTCTCGACACGGTCGCACTGTCAAGCGACTCTACGACGGTGGATGCCCGAGCGGAACCGGTAGTAAGCATCACCTAACCCACGGTACCGGTGCACGGGGGGCGCACGGAGTCATTCGGTGCTTCAACCCTCGGCCGTGACGCGCCGGTTGCCCGTACGGGGAGCGTTCGAATAACGGAAATGCGCTCCTGCATAGTGCACTTGGTCTGTTCAAGTCAAGATCTGTCTTTTCTCTCGTAACTCCGGTCGAATGTCGTCACTTGTGACGCGTATCCGCGCGCGGCCCTTCCACACCTCGCCAGGCCGCAGCCGCGGGCGCCGGGGAGGACTGCATCAAGTGACCAGTAACAGACGGGCGCTTCGCACCGCTGCGGTTGTCGTGGCCATGGCCGCGACTGCCGCTACGGCGTCAGCTTTCGCCACAGCCCAGGCGGATGACCAGGCATCGGGGGCGAAGGCACCCGTGGTCGAGCGCCGCGATCCGGGTTCGGCCAAGGGCAACTCGCACAACCTGCAGGGCCCCTTCAGCAAGCAGCAGGACGCCCAGCGTCAGGCCGCCCTGGAGCAGGTCATGGCGGGCGACAAGAAGGTGACGGCGCGGGGCGGCTCCAAGGTCGTCAAGCTCGACGACAAGAAGTACGTCGAACTCGGCCGCGAGAAGACCGACAAGATCTTCACGGTCCTGGTCGAGTTCGGCGACAAGGTCGACAACACGACCATGTTCGACCCGGACGGCGACGGACCCGAGCCGGCCGTTCCGAAGTACGGCGGCACGCCCGGCCCGGCGCACAACAAGATAGCCAAGCCGGACCCCAAGAAGGACAACAGCACCGCCTGGCAGGCCGACTACAACCAGGCGCACTTCCAGGACCTCTACTTCGGTACGGGCGCCGGCAAGAACTCGCTGAAGACGTACTACGAGAAGACGTCCTCCGGGCGCTACTCGGTCGACGGCGAGGTCTCCGACTGGGTCAAGGTGCCGTACAACGAGGCCCGTTACGGGTCCAACTACTGCGGCTCGTCCAACTGCGCCAACGCCTGGGACATGGTCAAGGACGGCGTGAACGCCTGGGCCGCCGACCAGAAGGCCAAGGGCCGTACCCCCGAGCAGATCAAGACGGACCTCGCGCAGTACGACCAGTGGGACCGTTACGACTACGACAACGACGGCGACTTCAACGAGCCCGACGGCTACATCGACCACTTCCAGATCGTCCACGCCGGTGAGGACGAGTCCGCGGGCGGCGGCGTCGAGGGCAAGAACGCCATCTGGGCGCACCGCTGGTACGCCTACGGCACCGACGCCGGTGCGACCGGTCCGGCCGACAACAAGGCCGGCGGCACCCAGATCGGTGACACCGGCATCTGGGTCGGCGACTACACCGCGCAGCCCGAGAACGGCGGCCTGGGCGTCTTCGCCCACGAGTACGGCCACGACCTCGGTCTGCCGGACCTCTACGACACCACCAACCGCGCCGAGAACTCGGTCGGTTTCTGGTCCCTGATGTCGGCCGGTTCCTGGCTCGGCACCGGCAAGAACCAGATCGGTGACCTGCCCGGCGACATGACCGCCTGGGACAAGCTCCAGCTGGGCTGGCTCGACTACGCCAAGGCCAAGGCCGCGACGAACTCCACCCACAAGCTGGGCGTGTCCGAGTACAACACCAAGGACAAGCAGGCGCTCCTCGTCTCGCTGCCCGACAAGCCCGTCACCACCTCTGTCACGAAGCCCGCCGAGGGCTCCAAGCAGTGGTGGAGCGACATGGGCGACGACCTGAACAACACCCTGTCCCGTTCGGTCGACCTGACCGGCAAGTCCAAGGCCTCCCTGGACCTCGCGGGCTTCTGGGACATCGAGAAGGACTACGACTTCCTCTACACCGAGGTGTCCACGAACGGTGGCACCAGCTGGACCGCGCTCGACGGCACCGCCGACGGCAAGGCGCTCCCGCGCGACGCCAGTGACAAGCCGGCCCTGACCGGCGTCTCCGGCAAGTACCAGACCCTCTCCTACCCGCTGGACGCCTACGCGGGCAAGAAGATCGACATCCGCTTCCGTTACGCCACCGACGGCGGCGCGGGCGGCATCGGCTTCGCGGCCGACACCATCTCGGTCAACGCCGACGGTGCCGCGCTCTTCACGGACAACGCCGAGGGTGACGACAACGGCTGGACCGCCAAGGGCTTCTCCCGCGTCGGCGAGTCGTTCACCAAGGACTACGCGCAGTACTACATCGCGGAGAACCGTCAGTACGTCTCGTACGACCGGACCCTCAAGGTCGGCCCGTACAACTTCGGCTTCCTCAACACCCGTCCGGACTGGGTCGAGCACTACCCGTACCAGAACGGTCTGCTCATCTGGCAGTGGGACACCTCCCAGAAGGACAACAACGTCTCCACTCACCCGGGCCGGGGCCTGATCCTGCCGATCGACGCGCACGCCAAGCCGCTGAAGTGGGCGGACGGCACGGTCATCCGCAACAAGATCCAGCCCTTCGACGCGCCCTTCAGCCGGTACGCGACCGACGGCTTCACGCTGCACAACGTCGACGTGCCGGTGCAGATCAAGTCGCAGCTCGGCATCCCGGTCTTCGACGACCACAAGGGAACCTACTGGTACGCGGAGAACAAGACCGGAAGTGTTCAGGTCACTGACACGAACACCCGGATCACGATCGTCAGCGAGCCGCGCGACGGCTCGACGGTGATCGTCAAGGTCGGGGCCTCGCACAAGTAATCCAGTATCACCGCAGGTCAGAGCTTGATCGGCCGTCGCCCTCTAGCGGGCGGCGGCCGATCGTGTTTAGGTGCCTCTTGTTCAGATCCTTATTGACACGACGTCTCACGGGGGAGCGCGGAACATGGCAGGCGGAGGGTTCAGCAAGTTGCCGAACGGCAGGGTGGTCGTCGCGATCACCCTGACCGGTCCGACGGACGGAGCGGGTCCGGGCACCCCGATCCGGGTCCTGGTGCACGCGGTCAACCGGGCCCGCGCGCTGACCCGGCTGCGCAATCTGGGCCTGCGCGCCGTCTACCTGCGGGGCAACGCCGAGCCACCCACCCCCGACGAGATCACCGCCGTGCTGCACCACCCGGACGGGCTGCTCTGGCGGGCGAGACCGGAGCGGGCCCAGGAGCTCTGGCACCCGATCCGCGCGCTGCTCCGCCCGCCCGTACCGGCCGTGCCGGCCGTGCCGGGCATACGGGCCGTACCCGCCCGCCGGCCGGCCTGAGGCGCCGTGGGGCGCGGGCGGCGCGGGTCGTGCGAGTGATGAGGCTCTACACCACCGGCTTGCCGGAGAGCTTCACGCCCACCCTGCGGAGCTCCTCCAGCGCGCGGTCCGTGGTCGCCTCGGCGACCCCCGCGGTCAGGTCGAGCAGCACATGCGTGGTGAAGCCCGCCCGGACCGCGTCCAGCGCCGTCGCCCGCACGCAGTGGTCGGTCGCGATGCCGACCACGTCGACCTCGGTGACCCCGCGGTCCCGCAGCCAGTCCGCCAGCCCGACGCCGTTCTCGTCGAGGCCCTCGAAGCCGCTGTACGCCGCGGCGTACGCACCCTTGTCGAACACCGCGTCGATCGCCCCGGACGCGACCGCAGGGGCGAAATTCGGGTGGAAGCCCACCCCCTCCGTACCGGCGACGCAGTGCGGCGGCCAGGAGTGCTCGAAGTCCGGCTGGTCGGAGAAGTGGCTGCCCGGGTCGATGTGGTGGTCACGGGTGGCCACCACGTGGCGGTACCCGGCCTGGGCCTCGCCGATCAGGTCGGTGATGGCGGCGGCGACATCGGAGCCCCCCGCCACGGCGAGACTGCCTCCCTCGCAGAAGTCGTTCTGAACGTCCACGACGATCAAGGCGCGGTGCATGGCGGGTGTCCTTCGGTGGGGGACGGTCGGCGGTCATAGGAGGCATATTCGAGCCTAGAGACTCGGGAGCGGCTTCGGGAGGGGACGTAATCAAGCGTCTCCGGTGATTCCGGCGATCGGGGACGAACCGGCCACCGAACAGCCCCGGTCGCGGCCCCCTCACCCGCCCCGTTCCCGCTCACCCGCCCCGTCCCCGCCCCGTCCCCGCCCCCGGCTCCGTCAGATGTACTCCGTGGGAATGACAGGCTCCCCGCGGGACAGCTGTATCGCGGACATCGGCAGCCCCGCCCGCGCCGCCATGTGCCGCTCGCGCGCCGTGTCCAACGGCTCGCGGGCGATCACCTCACCACCCCTGACCAGCTCGGCCAGCAGCTGCCGCTCGGCCAGCTCCGCCGGTACGGGACCGGTGCCGATCACCTCCGCCTCGGCCACCCCGTTCTCGTCCAGCCGGCGCGCCGCCCACTTGCGGCCGCCCACCGACGACTTCGAGCTGAGCGACTTCTTGGCGACCGGACGCAGCGGCTCCGCGGGGTCGGCGGACCCGGCGCGGGCGACCAGCTTGTAGACCATCGAGCAGGTCGGCTGCCCGCTGCCGGTCACCAGCTGCGTGCCCACCCCGTACGCGTCGACGGGGGCGGCGGCCAGCGAGGCGATCGCGTACTCGTCCAGGTCGGACGTCACCACGATCTTCGTCCCGGTGGCGCCCAGCTCGTCCAGCTGCTGCCGCACCCGGTGCGCGACCAGCAGCAGGTCCCCGGAGTCGATCCGTACCGCACCCAGCTCCGTCCCGGCGATCTCGACCGCCGTACGGACCGCCTCGGCGACGTCGTACGTGTCGACCAGCAGCGTCGTGCCCCGGCCCAGCGAGTCCACCTGCGCCCGGAACGCGTCGCGCTCGGTGTCGTGGAGCAGCGTGAAGGCGTGGGCGCTCGTCCCGACGGTCGGGATGTTGTAGCGGAAGCCCGCGGCCAGGTCGGAGGTGGTGTCGAAGCCGCCGATGTACGCGGCGCGTGCCGAGGCCACCGCCGACAGCTCATGGGTGCGCCGTGCACCCATCTCGATCAGCCCGCGGCCGCCCGCGGCGGCGGACATCCGCGACGCCGCGGCGGCGATCGCCGAGTCGTGGTTGAGGATCGAGAGGATCACCGTCTCCAGCAGCACGCACTCGGCGAAGGAGCCCTCGACCCGCAGGATGGGCGAACCGGGGAAGTACACCTCGCCCTCCGGGTAGCCCCAGATGTCACCGCTGAAGCGGTAGTCGGCCAGCCAGGCGAGCGTGGGCCCGTCGACGACGTCCTGGTCGCGTAGGAAGGTGAGCATCTCGTCGTCGAAGTGGAAGTTCTCCACCGCGTCCAGCACCCGTCCGATGCCCGCGACGACGCCGTAGCGCCGCCCCTCCGGCAGCCGGCGGGTGTACGCCTCGAAGACCGAGTGCCGATCGGCCGTACCGGCCTTCAGCGCGGCCTGCACCATCGTGAGCTCGTACTGGTCGGTGAAGAGCGCGGTCGACGGCACACCGACCCGTCGCCCAAGGTCCGCAGAGTTCATGGTCCGGATGCTACCCCTATTTCGTCAAAGTGACGAGATCTCGGGTCGTTTGTGCGATGACCCCTCCCGAGTGGCAGCATGGGGTGGGTGAGTGTCGCCCCTACAGAGATCGAGCGTCCCGAATCGGCCGAGGACAGCCGCGTCGTCCCCGAGCCCGATGTCCCCTGGGTGACGCTGGTCCACAACGACCCGGTCAATCTTATGAGCTATGTGACCTATGTCTTCCAGGCCTACTTCGGCTACTCCAAGGACAAGGCCCACAAGCTGATGCTGGACGTCCACCACAAGGGCCGCGCCGTCGTCTCGAGCGGCAGCCGCGAGGAGATGGAACGCGACGTCCAGGCCATGCACGGCTACGGGCTGTGGGCCACCCTCACCCAGGACCGCAACTAGTGCCGTGACCGGCCAGGTGTGCCCGGAGGGGCGCCGGGCCGGTCCGATCCTCTTCCGCCCCCGACCCACCATCGGAGAGAACCCATGGCCGGCCACTTCAAGGCCACCCCCGACGGCGGCGCGGCCGTCGCGCTCGACGAGGTGGAGATCGCGATCCTGCGCTCCCTCGCCGTCCAGCTGCTGGAACTGATCGGCCCCGGCGACGAACCCGCCGAGGGCGAGGACCCGCTCGCCGCGCTCTTTGCCGAGGGGCCCAGCGAACCGCCCGCCGACGCCGCCCTGGCCCGCCTCTTCCCCGAGGCGTACGGCGACGAGGACACCGAGGTGCGCGCCGCCTCCGCCGAGTTCCGCCGCTTCACCGAGAACGATCTGCGCGCCCGCAAGCGCAAGGACGCCCTCACGGTCGTACGCACCCTGGACGCCCTCACGGTCGCGGGGGACGGCGGCGCCGTACTCACGCTCTTCGCCGACGAATGCCGCAACTGGCTCGGCGCCCTCAACGACCTCCGGCTGACCATCGGCACCCGCCTGGAGGTCGCCGACGACGACGAGGGCGAGGCCGGCTCGCTCTACCGGCTGCCCGACAGCGATCCGCGCAAGCCGATGGTCATGGCCTATCTCTGGCTCGGCGCGCTCCAGGAAACCCTCGTGGAAACCCTGATGCCGTAGTTCCGCAGTTCCGTAGTTCCGTAGTTCCGTAGTTCCGCAGTTCCGTAGTTCCGTAGTTCCGCAGTTCCGTAGTTCCGCAGTTCCGTAGTTCCGTAGTTCCGCGGTTCCGTAGTTCCGTAGTTCCGCGGTTCCGTAGTTCCGCGGTTCCGTAGTTCCGCGGTTCCATGGTTCCGCATGGATGTCCCGAGGCCGCGTGACGGGTGCTCGTGCACGCCATGGGCGTACGCGTCACCTGAACGGCCACCTTCGTGGCGACCGGAAATTCCCGTTCGTTTTTCCCGTGGCGTAAGCCGGATCACGTCCGGTGCGTCACCCGTCTGCCTCCGACAAGTGTTCACGGCCGCCCCGGGACACCCACCCTGTTCCCGAGGGCACCGGAATCCGGAAACCGTCGACGGCACTTTGCCCGTACCCGGCGACCGGCATCCGAATCCGCGGCCCCGACGGCGCGGATCGGTGGGGAGAAAGGCGCGGCACATGACATCGGCGCAGGTGGACGAGGGGCAGGACGGCCGGCCGGCCGTGGCGGTCACGGACGCCGCCCCGGCGGGTGAGGGATACCGGCGGGCACTCGGCGCCCGTCAGATCCAGATGATCGCCATCGGCGGAGCCATCGGAACCGGCCTCTTCCTCGGCGCGGGAAAGGCGATCTCGAAGGCCGGACCCAGTCTCGTCCTGGCTTATGCCGTCGCGGGTCTGGTGATCTTCTTCATCATGCGCGCCCTGGGCGAACTCCTCATGTACCGCCCGGTGTCGGGCGCCTTCTCGGAGTACGCCCGTGAATTCATCGGCCCCTTCGCCGGCTTTGTCACCGGCTGGACCTACTGGCTGTTCTGGGTCGTCACCGGAATCACCGAAGTCACCGCGGCCGCCCAGTACATGACGTTCTGGTTCGACATTCCGCAATGGGTTTCGGCGCTGATCTTCACGATCATCCTGTACGGGGTGAACCTGATCTCCGTAAAGCTCTTCGGGGAACTCGAATTCTGGTTCTCGATGGTCAAGGTGACCGCCATCGTCGGCATGATCCTCATCTGCGCCGGGATTCTCACCCTCGGCTTCTCCGACGCCGGGGACACCGCGTCCGTCACCCACCTCTGGGCCGACGGCGGCTTCTTCCCGCGCGGCATCAAGGGCACCCTGATGACCCTGCAGATCGTGATGTTCGCCTTCCTCGCCGTGGAACTCGTCGGCGTCACCGCGGGTGAGTCCACGGACCCGAAGACCGTCCTGCCCAAGGCCGTCAATGCCGTGCCGTGGCGCATCGCCGTCTTCTACGTCGGCGCCCTGGTCATGATCCTCTCCGTGGTCCCGTGGACCGCGTTCAAGCCCGGCATCTCACCGTTCGTCGCCGCGTTCGAGGAAATGGGTCTCGGTATCGGCGCCGGAATCGTCAACTTCGTCGTGCTGACCGCGGCCCTGTCCTCCTGCAATTCCGGCATGTACTCCACCGGCCGCATGCTCCGCGACCTCGCGCTCAACGGCCAGGGTCCGCAGTTCTTCACCCGGCTCACCAGGAGCGGCACCCCGCTCATCGGCACCACCTTCTCCGCCGCCCTGATGCTCGTCGGTGTATGGATCAACTACCAGTGGCCCGGCGACGCCTTCACCTACGTCGTCTCCTTCGCCACCATCTCCGGCATGTGGGCCTGGATCATGATCCTCCTCTGCCAGATCCGCTACCGCGGCCTCGCCGACCGCGGCGTGCTCCCGCGGTCCGCGTTCCGGGCCCCCGGCGCCCCGTACACCAGCGTCTTCGCACTGGCCTTCATCGGCATGGTCATCGTGATGATGGGCATCGACAAGGACACCAGGATCTCGCTGTACTGCGCCCCGCTCTGGGCGCTCCTGCTCGGCATCTCCTACCTGGCGCTCAAGGCCCGCAACCCCGAGAACAAGGCCTTCGAGAAGAGCTGAGACCACCGGCGGACGAGCCCCGGCCCACCGCCGGCCCGACCCCGCCCCACTCCCGGACCACCGGCCGCCCCAACGGCCCTGTCCACCATGCGGGCCGCTGCGTACCACCCCTCGGTACGCCGGAGCCCGCATGCCTATCCTGGCGCCATGCTGACCATCACCCAGGCGCTCTACGACAAGATCGTCGCGCACTCCCGCGCCGACCACCCCGACGAGGCGTGCGGCGTGGTCGCGGGGCCGGCCGGAACCGGCCGGGCCGAACGGTTCATCCCCATGCTGAACGCCGCTCGCTCGCCCACCTTCTACGAGTTCGACTCGGCCGACCTCCTCAAGCTCTACCGCGAGCTGGACGACCGCGACGAGGAGCCGGTGATCATCTACCACTCCCACACCGCGACCGAGGCCTACCCCTCCCGCACCGACGTCACCTACGCCAACGAACCCGGCGCCCACTACGTCCTCGTCTCCACCGCGGACACCGACGACGCGGGCCCCTTCCAGTTCCGCTCCTACCGGATCGTGGACGGCGAGATCACCGAGGAGGACGTCGAGGTCGTCGAGGCGTACGAACCCGCCTGACCTCGCCGCATCGCCCCACCCGGCACGCCACCGGCCGGACGGGACCGGCTCCACCGGGGTCCCGTCCACCACGGCTCTGTCCACCCACCGAACACTCACCATCCATCACGTGAGATCACACTCCAGATCGCGGACCGGGAATCGATACGATGACCGCATGGTTCCCCATGACGTGAGCGACAGGACGCCGGGCGCGCTGCTCGTCGCGCGGCTGCACGTCGACCTGTGCAGGCTCTCCAGCGCGATCTGTACGTGCCGCCTGCCCGCCGGCCACAAGGCCTGAGCCGGGCTCGCGGCACCACGAAACACCCATGCGTCACGCACCGACCCCCGCGCGGGGGCAAGAGCCGCGCGCCCCACGCCACCTCTCCGCTTCGATCTGCTTTCGACAGGAGCCCACGCCATGGCCATCGAGGTCCGCATCCCCACCATCCTCCGCACCTACACCGACGGCGCCAAGGCCGTCGAGGGCAACGGAGACACCCTCGCCGACCTCTTCACGGACCTGGACAGCCGCCACAACGGCATCCGTGAGCGCATCGTCGACGGGAACGAACTCCGCCGCTTCGTGAACGTCTACCTCAACGACGAGGACGTCCGCTTCCTCGACGGCATCTCGACCAAGCTCAGCGACGGCGACAACGTCACCATCCTCCCGGCCGTCGCCGGCGGCATGAGCTGATGCGCTACGACAGCCCGCTCGCCGCAGTGGGCAACACCCCGCTCGTCCGCCTGCCGCGGCTGTCACCGTCGGACGACGTCCGCATCTGGGCCAAGCTGGAGGACCGCAACCCCACCGGCTCGATCAAGGACCGCCCCGCGCTCCACATGGTCGAACAGGCCGAGAAGGACGGCCGGTTGACCCCCGGCTGCACCATCCTGGAACCCACCAGCGGCAACACCGGCATCTCGCTCGCCATGGCGGCCAAGCTCAAGGGCTACCGCATCGTGTGCGTCATGCCGGAGAACACCTCCCAGGAACGGCGCGACCTGCTCGCCATGTGGGGTGCCGAAATCATCTCCTCCCCGGCGGCGGGCGGCTCGAACACGGCCGTACGCGTCGCCAAGGAACTGGCCGCCGAGCACCCCGACTGGGTCATGCTCTACCAGTACGGCAACCCCGACAACGCGGGCGCCCACTACGCCACCACCGGCCCGGAGATCCTCACCGACCTCCCGTCCGTCACCCACTTCGTGGCCGGCCTCGGCACCACCGGCACACTCATGGGCGTCGGCCGCTACCTGCGCGAGCACAAGCCGGACGTCAAGATCGTCGCTGCCGAACCCCGCTACGACGACCTCGTCTACGGGCTCCGTAACCTCGACGAGGGCTTCGTCCCCGAGCTCTACGACGCCTCGGTCCTCACCACCCGCTTCTCCGTCGGCTCGGCGGACGCCGTCACCCGCACCCGCGAACTCCTCCAGCAGGAGGGCATCTTCGCGGGCATCTCCACCGGGGCCGCACTCCACGCCGCGATCGGCGTCGGAAACAAGGCCGTCAAGGCGGGAGAGCCGGCCGACATCGTCTTCGTCGTCGCGGACGGCGGCTGGAAGTACCTGTCGACGGGCGTCTACACCGCCCCCACGACGGAAGCGGCCATCGAAACCCTGCACGGCCAGCTCTGGGCATAGCCCCCGCACCCGATCGCCGGACGAGCCGGACAACCAGCCCGTCCGGCGATCGGGCCCCGGGCCCACCCCTCCTCACCCAAGCTTCCGCACCCGCTCCCAGACCCCCGCATCCACCACCCCCACCAGCCGCCGGAACCTCCGCAGGGGGACCTCCCGCAAC
Organism: Streptomyces sp. NPDC058092; assembly: GCF_042884935.1. Classification (NCBI taxonomy): domain Bacteria; kingdom Bacillati; phylum Actinomycetota; class Actinomycetes; order Kitasatosporales; family Streptomycetaceae; genus Streptomyces; species Streptomyces sp. NPDC058092. The sequence goes on along the minus strand of NZ_JBHVSY010000005.1, from coordinate 253,705 downwards.
TCATCCGTCTCCAGGAAGCTCGCCCGCCCCCGCGCATCCTCCACCGCCCCCGCGGGCAGCGCGATCACCCCCGGCCGCTCCTCGTGATGCTTGCTGGTGATCTTCGCGACGAGCGCCGAGTCACCCCGTACCGACAGCACCAGACAGGGCCGGTCCTTCGTCCCCGGCCCGTCCTCGTACGGCACCTCGGCCCACCAGATCTCACCCGGCCTCGGTCTCCGCTCCGGCCCCGGCCCACGCCCCGGCCCCGCCGGCGGACGCGTCCGCCCGCCCGGACGCCCACCCGAGCGCGCACCCGCCGACCCGCCGCGACGCCCACCCGGCCGCCGCCCGCCCCGCCCCCGTCCATCGGCAACCGCCGCGACGAGCGCGAACAGCACGACAAGGGCAAACGCGATCCACCACCAGGACATGCTCATGTCCCGACCGTACCGGCGCCCCGGCCTCTTCCATCGAACCGGTGACAGAGCAGGTGAGTTCCCCCACAACGGACGGCCATGGAGGAGCGACCGGCTGTTTCGCGCCTTACGCTCGACAAACCGCTCAACAGACCGCACGAACCCTCCCCGTTCCCACGCCCCGGAGGTTCACGCTCCATGAAGCTCACCGTCGTCGGCTGCTCCGGCTCGTTCCCGTCCGCGGGATCGGCATGTTCGAGCTACCTCGTAGAGGCCGACGGCTTCAGGCTGCTCCTCGACATGGGCAACGGCGCCCTCGGCGAGCTGCAGCGCCATGTCGGTCTCTACGACCTCGACGCCATCTTCCTCAGCCACCTCCATGTTGATCACTGCATCGACATGTGCGCATATTTCGTCGTCCGTTACTACCGGCACGACGGGGGCCGTCCCAGCCCCATCCCGGTCTACGGCCCCGACGGCACCGAACAGCGGCTGACCACCGCCCACGCCGACACCCCGTCCGAGCGGGCGATGAGCGAGGTCTTCGACTTCCACACCCTCAAGCCCGGCTCGTTCGAGATCGGCCCCTTCTCGGTCCGTACGGAGAAGGTCTGCCACCCCGTCGACTCCTTCGCCATCCGGCTCGAGCACGGCGGCCGCTCGCTCACGTACTCCGGCGACACCGGCGTCTGCGAGGCCCTGGACGAGCTCGCCGAGGGCGCCGACCTGTTCCTCTGCGAAGCATCGTTCACCCATGGCAAGGAGGACATCCCGGACCTCCACCTCAACGGCCGCGAAGCGGGCGAGATCGCCGCCCGCGCCGGAGTGGGACGGCTCGTCCTCACCCACATCCCGCCGTGGACCGACGCCGACCGCAACCTGGCCGACGCCCGCATGCTCTTCCGCGGGCCGGTGGAAGTGGCGGCACCGGGTGCGGTGTACGAGATCTAGGCGCAATACCGTTCACTGAACGGTATTGGATCTAGGCGCGGTCCACGAGACCCGGCTGTCCCGCACACCTTGCTGTCCCGCACACCCGGCTGTCCCGCACCTCGCTGTCCCGCACACCTCGCTGTCCCGCACACCTCGTGCACGACGAAGCCCTCACCTTCCGACGGGAAGGCGAGGGCTTCGTGACGCGCCGGGCGAGGCCCGCGGTGATGCCTGTGGTGAGGACTACTTCGCCTCGGCCTTGAGGAGCTCGGCAAGCTCCTCGTCGGACTCGCGGCCCGGAGTCGGCAGGTTGAACTTGGTGATCGCGAAGCGGAAGACCACGTAGTAGACCACCGCGAAGCAGAGGCCGACCAGCACCAGCAGCCACGGCTTGCTCGCGATGCCGAGGTTCAGTCCGAAGTCGACCAGGCCGGCCGAGAAGCCGAAGCCGTCCTTCATGCCGAGCGCCCAGGTCAGAGCCATGGACACACCCGTGAGCACCGCATGGATCGCGTACAGCACCGGGGCGATGAACATGAACGTGAACTCGATCGGCTCGGTCACACCGGTGACGAACGAGGTGAGCGCGAGGGAGAACATCATGCCGCCGACGACCTTGCGGCGCTCCGGACGGGCACAGTGGACGATCGCGAGGCAGGCCGCCGGAAGGGCGAACATCATGATCGGGAAGAAGCCCGTCATGAACTGTCCGGCCTGCGGGTCACCGGCCAGGAACCGGGCGATGTCTCCGTGGGCGCCGTTGTAGTCGCCCGCCTGGAACCACGGGAACGAGTTCAGCAGGTGGTGCATACCGACCGGGATCAGCGCGCGGTTGGCGACACCGAAGATGCCCGCGCCGACGGCGCCGGAACCGACCAGCCACTCACCGAAGTTGTGCAGCCAGGTGCCGAGGACCGGCCAGATCAGACCGAAGACGATGCCGATGACCAGGCCCGCGAAGGCCGACAGGATCGGGACGAGGCGACGGCCGCTGAAGAAGCCCGCCCAGTCGGGCAGCTTCGTCCGGTGGAACCGCTGGTAGAGCAGGGCCACGACGATGCCCATCACGACACCGCCGAGCACACCGGCGTTGACCGGCGCGTCGTTCATGACGATCTTGCCGTCCACGACGCTCGCGACCTGGGGCAGGTTGCTGTCGGTGAAGGTGGCGAGCACCTTCTGGAAGACCAGGTAGCCGGTGACCGCGGCGAGGGCCGTCGAACCGTCCGACTTCTTGGCGAAACCGATCGCGATACCCACGGCGAACAGCAGCGCCATGTTGTCGAGAATGACCCCGCCGCCCGCGGACATGTAGCCGGCGAGCTTCGTGATGAAGGTCGGGAACGAGTCGCGGCCGAGCATGTCGGCGTTGCCGAGACGCACCAGCAGAGCGGCTGCGGGCAGCACCGCGACCGGCAGCATGAGGCTTCGGCCGATGCGCTGCATGACCGCCATCACGCCGGCGCCCTTCTTCTTGGTGACCGCGGGTGCGGTGTCTGCCGTGGACATCAACTTCCTCCATGGGACAAGGCGCCGCCCAGGTCTTCGACGGGGGGAGGCGGCGACTCGAGAAACGCGGCAGAGCGCCACGTGGTCTGAACCACTCAGTGGTGTAGACCAGTTGTAGCACGGTGTGGGTTGGATAAGGAACCTGCAATTCCCGACTACTTCGCATGAGCTATCACCCACGTTCGGTGACATGACGAAGACCCCCGGACCGCAAGGGTCCGAGGGCCTGCTCCGGCCGGGCCGAAAGTCCGTCTGAGGTGCTACTTCGTGAGGTTCCTCTCGATCTCCGCCTCCAGCTCATCAGGTTCCCGGCCGGGGGTCTGGAGGTTGAATCTGGTGATCGCGAACCGGAAGATTGCGTAGTACGCAGCGGCGAAGACCAGGCCGATCGGAATGATCAGCCACGGTTTCGTCGCCAGACCCCAGTTGATGACGTAGTCGATCAGCCCCGCGGAGAAACTGAAGCCGTCCTTGACCCCGAGCGCCCATGTCACCGCCATCGAGACACCGGTGAGCACCGCGTGGATCGCGTACAGCAGCGGCGCGACGAAGAGGAACGAGTACTCGATCGGCTCGGTGATCCCCGTCACGAACGACGTCAGGCCGACCGAGAGCATCATGCCGCCGACCGCCTTCCGGCGATGCGGCTTGGCGCAGTGGTAGATCGCCAGCGCCGCCGCCGGGAGGGCGAACATCATGATCGGGAAGAAGCCCGAGGTGAACTGACCGGCCGTCGGGTCGCCCGCCAGGAACCGGTTGATGTCGCCGTGCACGACCGTGCCGTCCGGCTTGGTGAAGTCGCCGAACTGGAACCAGACGAAGGTGTTCAGGAACTGGTGGAGGCCGATGACCAGCAGCGCGCGGTTGGCGATACCGAAGATTCCGGAGCCCACCCAGTCCAGGTCCACCAGCCACTTGGAGAAGCTGGTCAGGCCGTCACCGATCGGCTGCCAGAGCCACGCGCAGAGCGCCGCGAAGAGCAGGCCGACGAACGCCATGATGATCGGGACGAGCCGGCGGCCGTTGAAGAAGCCCAGCCAGTCCACCAGCTTGACCCGGTGGTACCGCTGCCAGAACCAGGCGGACAGCAGACCCATCACGATGCCGCCGAACACCCCGGGGTTCTGGTACTGCGCGGCCGTGACCTTGGCGTCGCCGGTGACGCAGGTGCCGAACCAGGTCCCTCCCGAAGTGAACGTCGAACCGGGTGCGCAGTTCACCGGGAAGGCGTGCAGCACCGCGTAGTAGACGAGGAAGCCGGCCACCGCGGCGAGCGCGGTCGAACCGTCCGACTTCTTCGCCATTCCGATGGCCACACCGATGCAGAACAGCAGCGGAAGGCCGAGCCCCGAGTCGAGCAGCGCACCGCCCGCGGCCGCGAACACCTTGGCGACGTTGCCCCAGCCCAGGCCCTCGTCGCCGAATACGTCCGGCTGGCCCAGTCGGTTGAGAATGCCTGCCGCCGGCAGGACGGCGATCGGGAGCTGGAGGCTGCGCCCCATCTTCTGCAGGCCCTGGAAGAAGCGGTTCCACCATGTCTTCCGTGGTACTGCGGCGCTGCTCGAGCTCATCGGCGTCCTCCCGGAACAAGGCGCGGTCGGGGGTCGTTGCAGACTGGTGTAGACCAGTTGGGGTACGGTGCGTAACCCGCCTGGAAGACAGGGCACCGGTGATCGTCATCATTGGGGACGGTCCAGTCACTCGCTCGCGAAGCTGGGCCAAACGTGCGTTACGGTGACGAAACGGACCCATGGTGGGCCGTCGTATGCATGTGAACAACCAGGGAGAAGGCCATGGCCAGCAAGGCTGAGAAGATCGTCGCCGGGCTCGGCGGTATCGACAACATCGACGAGATCGAAGGCTGCATCACGCGCCTCCGCACCGAGGTCCACGACCCCAGCAAGGTCGACGAAGCCGCGCTCAAGGCCGCCGGAGCCCACGGTGTCGTCAAGATGGGCACCGCGATCCAGGTCGTCATCGGCACCGACGCCGACCCTATCGCCGCCGATATCGAAGACATGATGTGACCAGCCGCCGAACCGCCCGCTGAGCCGTACCCGCCCAGCACCACGCAGGCCCCGCCCACCCGGCCGGGGCCTGTGCCGCACCCGAACAGGCGCCACCCCGGCGCCGGACCGGGTGCCGCCCCCGCGCCACCGCCGCAGCCGCCCCGGCACCAGCACCGCAGCCGCCCCGGCACTCGAACGGGGGTCGCCCCGGCACTCGAACGGCCGCCACCCCCGCACCCGATAAGGTCGAGACCATGTCTCGTATCGACGGCCGCACCCCCGAACAGCTCCGCCCCGTCACCATCGAACGCGGATGGAGCAAGCACGCCGAAGGCTCCGTACTCATCTCCTTCGGCGACACCAAGGTCTTCTGCACCGCCTCCGTCACCGAAGGCGTCCCCCGCTGGCGCAAAGGCAGCGGCGAAGGCTGGGTCACCGCCGAATACTCCATGCTGCCCCGCGCCACCAACACCCGCGGCGACCGCGAATCCGTACGCGGCAAGATCGGCGGCCGCACCCACGAGATCAGCCGGCTCATCGGCCGATCCCTGCGTGCCGTCATCGACTACAAGGCCCTCGGTGAGAACACCATCGTCCTCGACTGCGACGTCCTCCAGGCCGACGGCGGCACCCGCACCGCCGCCATCACCGGCGCCTACGTCGCCCTCGCCGACGCCGTCACCTGGGCCCAGCACAAGAAGCTCGTCAAGCACGGCCGCAAGCCACTGACCGACACCGTCTCCGCGATCAGCGTCGGCATCGTCGACGGCACCCCCCTCCTCGACCTCTGCTACGAGGAGGACGTCCGCGCCGAGACCGACATGAACGTCGTCTGCACCGGCGACGGCCGCTTCGTCGAAGTCCAGGGCACCGCCGAGGCCGCCCCCTTCGACCGCAAGGAACTCGGCGCCCTCCTCGACCTCGCCACCGCGGGCTGCGCAGATCTCACCGTCATCCAGAACGAGGCACTCGCCCGCACCCTGGGCGAGTAAAGAAGCAACCAAATACGCACCACAACGCGTCATTACGAGCACGGGCGCACGGGTTGAACCGTGCGCCCGTCCGCGTATCCGCACCCGGGGAGGAACCGCACCATGGCCAAGGCCGACCGCCACCGCCGCACCACCGTCGCGCTGACCCTGACCGCCCTCACTCTCACGCTCACCGCGACAGCCGGCTGCGGCGCCGTCGACAAGGCACTCGACTGCGTGCGAACCGCCGACGCCATCGCCACCAGCGTCGACAACCTCCAACAGGCCGTCTCCAACGCGTCCGACGACCCCACCCAGGCATCCGAAGCCCTCGACGACATCGAGAAGGAACTCGGCAACCTCGGCGACAAGACCGACAACGCCGACCTCAGCAAGGCCGTCGACCACCTCCAGGCCGGTGTCGGCAACGTCCGCGACTCGATCGACAAGGGCGACGCCACCCCCGACATCACCCCGGTCACCGACGCCGCCAAGGAGATCGGCAAGGTCTGCAGCCCCTGACCACCCCCGATACTGGGTGACATGACCCGCCTCATCCTCGCCACCCGCAACGCCGGGAAGATCACCGAACTCCACGCGATCCTCGCCGACGCAGGCCTCGACCACGAACTCGTCGGCGCGGACGCGTACCCGGAAATCCCCGACGTCAAGGAGACCGGCGTCACCTTCGCCGAGAACGCCCTGCTCAAGGCCCACGCCCTCGCGAAGGCCACCGGCCACCCCGCCATCGCCGACGACTCCGGCCTCTGCGTGGACGTACTCGGCGGCGCCCCCGGCATCTTCTCCGCCCGCTGGTCCGGCGCCCACGGCGACGACCGGGCCAACCTGGACCTGCTCCTGGCCCAGCTCTCCGACATCGACGACGCCCACCGCCGGGCCCACTTCGCCTGCGCGGCCGCCCTCGCCCTCCCCGACGGCACGGAACGCGTGGTCGAGGGCCGCCTGACGGGCACCCTGCGCCACACCCCGTCCGGCACGAACGGCTTCGGCTACGACCCGATCCTCCAGCCGGACGGCGACACCCGCACCTGCGCGGAACTGACCCCGGCGGAAAAGAACGCGATCAGCCACCGCGGCAAGGCGTTCCGGGCGCTCGTGCCGGTGGTGCGGGAGTTGGTGGGGTGACAGTCTCTCGGTGAACGTGACAGGCCCGGCTCGCTGCAGAAGCGAGCCGGGCCTGTCACCGGGGTGCGCGAGGAGGGACTCGAACCCTCACGCCGCTAGGGCACTGGTACCTAAAACCAGCCTGTCTCACCAATTCCAGCACTCGCGCGTCTCCGGCAGTCTACAAGGGAAGGCTGCAACAGACCCGAAGACCTATACGGCGGCCGATTTAGCAGGGCGCCGGTTCCGGCACCATGTGTCAGTGAGCGCGTGGCAGTTGGGGCAGAGGTAGCGAAGGTTCTCGGCCCGGTTGTCGAGCCACTCACCGTTGATGTGATCGATCTGGAGCGTGAAGGACTGCCCCAGCCACTTTCCCGGGTTGCCGCAGGATTCGCAGCGGTACGCGACACCGATCTCCTGAAGGGCGCGGTGCAGCCTTTCCCGGTTTGCGCGTGTTGACCCTTGAGGCCTGACAACCAGGGTCGTCGGTGCGATCGCTTTGGGCTCGTGCACCTGCATCGAAGCCCAGGGGCGGCGAGTGAAGTGGCTTGTGTCGAGCTGCAGCTGCAGGACCTTGCGCCGCACGCGGCGGTGGTTCGTGTCGTTGACCTCAAGGCCGAGTGCCCGCATGACGTCCGCGTAGCTGGTAGCGCGCTGGACGGCGTTCCGCAGAGTGTCCTCCGGGATCGCAAGGCGCGCCTTCCGGAAATGTGAGGTATCGATCCCTCTCCTGCGCAGCAGGCTCGCCAGCGCAGAGCGGGACTGACTGTCGTCGCCCATTCCAAGGCTTCGCGCCACTCCGCGAATGCTCTCGGCCGCGGCCGTGGCAGTCCGTAACTCCTCGGTGGTGAACAGCAGGTCCAGTTGCGGACGGTTCATGCCGGGAAAGTGGCTGACATCGATTCCCGCGGCCGTGATGCGGCGGCTTATGTGAGAAAGCGTGCCGCTTGCCGGTGGTGCACCGAGTTTGATGACGACCTCGCGCAGCGACGACGAGGACGCAACGGCGGCCGCAATGGCCGCGTCCGGGTACTTCCGCCATGGACTTCGTTGCTTGAAATGGGCTGTATCCAGCCCGTGCCCGGCTACCTTCTCCTGCAGCACGCGCCGCTGGCCGCCGCTCTTCTTGAGTCCGAGCCGACGCATCAGATCCGTCCAGTTCTTGGACTCGGCGACGGCGGTGGTGAGCCTCTCCCGCTCGTACACGTCAGACATTTCTCCCCCTCGTGCAAGTGGGACCGAGGCGTTGGTGTTCGACGTCGCGGTCAATACCTTCCGGTAGCTCGCGGGTATACCGAACCGGCATGGTCCCCTCCGTATCCGACCGCACGTTCGCGGCCTCGTACGGATCAACGAGCCGTTTATCGGAGAGTCACGTCCGATATCCGAAAAGATGCGGAATGGCCCGCACCGGAGCAGGCGGCGGCCAGGCGCCGACCCCACAACCGGCTGGGCTGGGCGGTTCAGTAGGGCACAGTACGGATGCTGGGCACCTTCTTGTCGGCGCCGACCGAAGTGCCTCCTGGGGTGGCCGAGACCGATCCTCGCCCCCGTTCCGGCCGACGGACCGGCGACCTCGTGGTGTGGCTGAGCGCGTCGGTCACCGTCGCCCGGCTGCCGGCGTGTTCATGGCCGGAGCGGGTGACCACATCGGCGGGATCCCACCCATCGTGAGCAGGCACATCAGACCGCCTTTGCGGAGATAATTTCAGGGAGAAAAGATCACCGTGTCGCCCTTGCGGGGAGGCGGTGTTGACGGTGAATCAACAAAAGGGGATCGTAATCGAGGCGGCAAGTGTGGGGACAAGCGGCTGGAGGCATGGATGCCCGAAAAGCATGATCTTGCGGATGCGCAAACGGATGGCATCGAACTCGAACTGCCGGAACTCGATCTGATGTCGATCGATTCGCTCGACGGCACGGTACTCGGCCAAGTCCTACTGGAGATATTCAGCGGTGCGGACTCCGGGTCAGGATCGCAACACAGTCATCACCATAGCCACAGCAGCCACAGCAGTTTCAGCTCCTTCAGCTCACACAGTTCCACTTCGTGGTCCGGTCGTGTCTGACACGGTCCTGGAATCCGGGACCAAGCCATTCAGATCCTTCATCTGCAAGGTCGCCTCGCGCTGCAACCTCGACTGCGACTACTGCTATGTCTATCGGCACGCCGACCAGTCGTGGCGGTCGCAGCCGACGCGTATGTCTTTGGAGACCGCCGCCCAGCTCGGTCGCCGGATCAACGAGCACGCCTGTGAACACGGCCTGGAACAGGTGGACCTCACCCTCCATGGAGGCGAGCCGCTGCTGCTGGGGGTGGACTATCTCCGGGCGCTCTGTGAGGCGGTGACGCGGGCGGCACCGGACGTCAGGGTCCGCTGGAACGGACAGACCAACGGCACCGCGTACACCGAGGAAGTCCTGGACTTCTGCCGGGAGTGGGAAGTCTCCTTCGGACTGAGCATGGACGGGCCGCGTGCGGTCAACGACCGGCACCGTCTGGACCACGCGGGCCGATCGTCCTTCGCGCAGGTGGAGCGTTCGATCGAGCTGCTGAGCAGCCCGCGGGCCAGAGGGCTGTGGGGTGGGATCCTCGCCGTGATCGACCTCGAGTCGGACCCGGCCGAGACGTACTCCTATTTTCGCTCCTTCGATCCGCCGTCCATCGATTTCCTCCTGCCACTGGGCCATCACGACCTGCGCCCTCCGGGAAAGGAGCGGCTCGACACCACCCCGTACGCGGACTGGCTGCTCAGCATTTTCGACCTGTGGTACGCGGAACGCCCGCAGCCCGTCAGGATCAGGCGGTTCCGTGACGTCATCGCGCTCTACCTGGGGGCCGCGGACAGTTCCGAGGAGTGGGGGCTGCAACCGGTCGACTTCACCGTGGTCGAGACCAATGGGGAGATACAGGCGGTGGACACGCTGAAGGTCACCTACCCGGGAGCCTGCGAGCTGGGTCTGAACATATTCGACGACAGTTTCGACGCTGCGCTGAGGTCGCCGTTGGTGCGTGCGCGTCAGGACAAGTGGCGGACCCTGGGGGAGACCTGCCAGGAATGTGAACTGGTCCGGATATGCGGGGGCGGATATTTTCCGCACAGATATTCCCGGCAGAACGGATTCCGGAACGAGTCCGTTTACTGTGCCGATCTGAAGAAGCTCATCCGTGTGATCACCGGCACGGCCGGAACGGACTTGCGACGCCTGCCCAGACGCGTCGAACGCGAGGAGGGGAAAGCAGGATGACCGCGACCGTCCCCCGGCTCGACCGGACCACCATCACGTCGCTGGCGGCTCCCACCGGCTGGACGGGGGCCACCCGTGCCGTCTTCGCGGCCCGGTACCTCCACACCCTGGTGGGCATCCGCAGACTCGCGGCGCTGCTCGCCGAGAGGGCCCCCGGCGCTCTGGCGGAGTCGGGCCTTCAGGCAAGTCTGGAGGCGATCGGCGCCGCTCCGGCCGGCGTGCAGAAGCGGGTGCTCAACCATCCAAGCGCCGCGTTCTGGGTGGATGTGGCCTGGAACCTGGTCGGGCGGCGAGCCCCCGAGCGCTTTCCCGAGGTGCATCTCCTCCCACATCTACGGGAGTTCGCACGCTTCGCGCTCTCGGCGCTGCTTCTGCACGGCCACGGGCGGCTGACAGCCGATGTCCGCGCGGACGCCGCGGGACGGATCAGCCTGCCGGGCTCCGGCCTGGCCCTGGAGGGGGTGGCGCCATGGGGCCGTACCTCCCTGACCGTGGACAACGGCTGCCTGACTTGGAGCGGACAGCAGCTACGCGTACCGCGGCTCGCCGGCGGCATGGAGCTCAACTGGCTCGACCGGGACCTGAGGCTCGGTGGACGGGCCCGGTTCACGTACGCCGAGCTGGACCCCGTCGAGGGGCAGCGCTGGCACGACGAGCTGAACAGCCACTTCGACCTCATCGGAGCAGTGTGCGCACCCCTTGCCGAGGAGCTTGCCGGCGGGCTCGGCGTCATCGTCCCGGTCCTGTCCCCGGACCCGTCGCGTGTGCACGTGAGCGGCAGCTTCCATGAGGCGCCCGGTCTGGTCGCACTGGCGCTGGGCGAGCGGATGGCGACGGCGGAGGCGCTGGTGCACGAATACGGTCACCAGAAGCTCAACGCCGTCCTGCCGCTCGACCCGCTGATCGTCGACGACTCCGGCGAGGCCGTCCACTACTCGCCTTGGCGGGACGACCCCAGGCCGCTGACCGGACTGCTGCACGCCGTCTACAGCTTCGTGAGCGTCGCCGACTTCTACCGGGCGGTCCTGGACACCCCGGACGCCGGCGGTCTGGACCCGCAGAGCGTCGTGAACCGCACCTACCGGGTCGTCCGCCAGGTCCGTGACGGGCTGGGCGAACTGCGGGCGGCGGCCGCCCTGACGCCTCTGGGCGGCGTGTTCCTCGACGCGGTCACCGACCGGATCGAGGCATGTGACCGGGCCCTGCCCCCACCCCCGCCGGGGGAACGCCGTCGCATCGACGCCGAGCGCACCGCGCACCGCGCCCGCTGGGACGAACGGCATCCGGCTCCGGCCGCGACGGCGGCACCCGTGCCGGTGCCTGTGGCACGGCCTGCCCGAAGCGACGCCGCCACTCAGGCCACCCTGCACGCCCTGGGCCTCCCGGACGACTGGGACCCGGGGGCGATCGTCCGACGGTGGTATCCGGGGGACTCCCTTCTCGAGGCCGTACGTGACCTGCATCAACTACGCGGTGGTTCCGCCACCGACGTCCTGCCGGACACCGTCCCGGGCGAGGGCCTGATCCCGGACCTCGCGGCGGCACATCTCGCGTACGTGTCCGAGGACTACCGCACCGCCGGCGTGCGCTACGCGGCCTGTGTCAACCATGATCCGCAGAGTCCGTACTTCTGGCAGTGTTACGCGTTCGCGCTCCGTCATCTCGGCCGCCGTGACGAAGCGCTCTACATCCTCACGCACACCGAAGCCCTCATGGCACGGCGGTCCCCGCTCTCCGCCGACCAGGACGTGCGCACGACGGCGGAGGCCCTCGCACGGGGTCTACGTCTGCCGGAAGGAACGGAGCCCGGCCCTGCCTCGGTACGCCCGGTGAACCTGCCGGTGACGGAGGCGGTCGAACGCGAGCTGAGAGCCAGCCGATACTGGGACCTGGCCGAGGCCACGCGCGGTGGCGCCCAACTCCCCACGCTGATCGCCGTGGCGAACGGGCTGAAACCGGCGATGGACCTGTGGGTCCCGCGTGACGGCTGGCCCGCCCTGCGCGCGCTCACCGAGACACTCGGTCTCGTCCACCACGTGGACGCGTGCTTCGACAGGTTCTCGCCGCAGATCGCCCAGGTGCCCCCCGACCGCCTCACGACCACCCGGGCCGCGTTCGTGCCCGACCTGCGGCAAGGCGCCGAGGCCCATGTTTTCCTCGCCCGTGACCAGGCCGCTCTGGACCGCGTGGTCGGCTCCGGCTGGTACCCGCTGATCGTCGACGGCAAGGTCGTCAACAAACACCGGGCCGACCACGACACGTTCGGCGGGGCCCTCGGCTACCCCGCGTGCTGCCAGGACTTCTTCCGGCAGCGCAACAACTGGAACGACGACAACACCTACTACGCGGCGCTGCGCAACACCCGGGGCAGGCCGTCCCCCCTGTGCAACCCCTACCTGCGGCACACGCTGTACGGCCTGGTCCCGTACATGCCCTGCTCCTACTCCTGCCACGCCACCATGAAGTTCGCCGGCCGCCTCCTCGGGGTCATCCGCACCGAACTCCCGCGCTACGCCGAGGCGATCGAGCAGGCCATGGCCAAGCCGCTGCTGTGCGTCTCCGAGCTCCGGATGTACGGCTTCGAGGGGGAGACCGTCCACCACAACGACGGCACGGTCACCATCACCTACTCCGGTGCCGAGTCCCTCTATCCGATCGAGGACGCCGATCCGCTGTGGGACCTGCTCCGCGCGGGCGATCGCTGCACCGTCGACGGCAACATCATCCACGTCGGCCGTGCGGATGCCTATATCGCGGGCTACGAGGCCCGGGGGGATCGTCACGGTCCGGAGTGCCCGTTCGTCATCTCCTTTTCGTGACCCGTTCGCCCCCTGCGGGGCCCCCGCAGAGGACATGATCTGCCGGTGAACGGGCCGGCCTGCACCACAGTCGAGGTCAGTTCATCGGTCGCAAACCGGTTCGGTGGCCGAATGGGATGTCCCTCACATCGTTCAGTTGTGCGGGGCAGCGCCGATGGGCCGGGCTCAGATCCCGAGGTCCTTGATGATTTTGGCTACGTGGCCGGTGGCCTTGACGTTGTAGAGGGCTCGTTCGACCTTGCCGTCCTCGTCCACGACGATCGTGGAGCGGATGACGCCTGTCACCGTTTTGCCGTAGAGCTTCTTCTCGCCGAAGGCGCCGTATGCCTCCAGGGTCTTTTTGGCGGGGTCGCCGACCAGGGTGACCTTGAGGTTTTCCTTTTCGCGGAACTTGGCGAGCTTCTCGGGCTTGTCGGGGGAGACGCCGATGACGTCGTATCCGGCGCCTGCGAGGAGTTCCAGGTTGTCGGTGAAGTCGCAGGCCTGCTTGGTGCAGCCGGGGGTGAGGGCGGCCGGGTAGAAGTAGACGATGACCTTGCGGCCCTTGTGGTCGGCGAGCGAGATGTCGTTGCCGTCGGCGTCGGGGAGGGTGAAGGCGGGGGCGGTGTCGCCGGGCTGGAGTCGCTCGCTCATGGTTCTCCTCAGTTGGACACGTGGGGTGTACGGGACCGAGCGTAATAGGGGTGCCGCCGGGTGCGTGGGCGGTCGAGCTGACAGACTGTCGATGAAGGTGTACCGGACGAGGACCACGGAGGCGGCGCAGTGTCGGATGCCAGGACCCCTGCGCAGATCGAGGCGGACATCATCAGCAGGCGTGAGCAGCTTGCGGTGGTGCTCGATGAGATCGGGGTGCGGGTGCACCCGAAGACGATCATGGGTGACGCGAAGGCCAAGGCTGCCGAGGCCGTGGACCGGACGGCCGGGCGGGCTTTCGTCGCGGTGAACCGGGCGGTGTCGGATGTGAAGGCGCGGTTCGTGTCCGAGGACGGTGCTCCGCGTCTGGAGCGGGTGGTTCCGGCGGCGTTGCTCGCGGTGGGTGTCGTGGGTCTGCTGGCGGTGTCGAAGCGGCGCCGGAAGAAGTGATGGTGCGGGCCGTGTACCCCGGAGGCGTGTGGAGCTGCGGTGGGCAGGTAGGTTGCGGGACGTGAGCGAGAACACCGACGACAAGCTGCCCATCCGCATGTTGCACGACCGTGTGCTGGTCCGGTCCGAGACGCCTGAGGGCGAGCGGCGTTCCGGTGGCGGCATCCTTATTCCGGCGACGGCCGCGGTCGGTCGCCGGCTGGCCTGGGCCGTGGTGGTCGCGGTGGGCCAGAACGTGCGGACAGTGGAGCCGGGTGACCGGGTGCTGTACGACCCCGAGGACCGTGCGGAGGTCGAGGTGCGCGGTGTGGCGTATGTGCTGATGCGTGAGCGGGATCTGCATGCGGTGGCGGCGGACCGGTTCGAGGGGTCGGTGGATTCCACCGGGCTGTATCTCTGATCCGTATCTGTGATCCGTATCCGTGACCGGTTCTGTGACCGGTTCTGTGATCGGTTCCTGTGATCGGTTTCTGTAGTCGGCAGTAGCGACAGCAGCAGTGGCGAGTGTGGCCTGGTGACCGGCGTCACCAGGCCCTTTGCTTGTTCTTTGCTAAGGTGGGCCGACCCCGACGAGACGCGCCGTACCGGGCTTCGCAAAGACGACGCACCGTGTTGTTCGTGTTCTGTCTCGTCGGAGGTGCCGTCATGGCGTGGGTTCTGCTGATTGTCGCCGGTCTGCTGGAAGTGGGCTGGTCGATCGGGATGAAGTACACCGAGGGGTTCACCCGGCTGTGGCCGAGTGTGTTCACGGGTGCCGGGATCGTGGCGAGCATGGTGTTGCTGTCCCATGCGGCGAAGACGCTGCCGATCGGGACGGCGTACGGGGTGTGGGTCGGTATCGGTGCGGCGGGGGCGGCGGTTCTCGGCATGGTGGTGCTGAACGAGCCGGCGACCGCCGCCCGGATCTTCTTCGTCTGTCTGTTGCTGGTGGCTGTCGTGGGGCTGAAGGCGACCTCGGGTCACTAACGCGGGCCCGGGGGAACCGGAGGAGCCGTGGGTGGTGCGGGCGGCGCGGACGGTGCGGGCGGTGCGGGCGGCGCGGACGGTGCGGGGGCCGGGGTGCCTTGGGCGCCCGGGAGGAAGTCGTAGCGGTCCCCGCTGCCGTTGTCTTCGCCGCGGGGGCCGCTGTTGTCGCCGCCGCCGTTGTCCGGTCCGCCGTTCTGCGGTCCGCCGCCGGCCGGGTTGCCCATGTCCGTGCCGCCGGCGGCGGCTTCGCTGCTTCCGAGGCCCGGCGGGCTGCTGGGTGCGGTGCTTCCGGAGCTGCTCGGCGGTGTGCCGGAGGGGCGCTGCGACGGTGTTCCGGTCTCGCCGGGGGTGGTGCTCTCCCCGGTGGGTGAGGCGGTTTCGTCGGCGCCGCTTTCGAGGTTGAGGCTGAACTCCTCGACCGTGGTGCCGCGCAGCGCGGCTTCGGTGTATTGGGCCCAGGCCTGGGCGGGGGCGCCGCTGCCGTTGATGCGGGCCAGTCCGAGTGCTCCGTAGAGGGATTTCTGTACGCCGGTCTCGGGGTCCTGGCCCATGACGGCGATGACAGTGGTGAGGTCGGGCGTGTAGCCGGCGAACCAGGCTGCCTTGTCGTTCTCGGCGGTGCCGGTCTTGCCGGCGGCGGGGCGGCCGGCGCCCCGGGCGGCGATGCCGGAGCCGTTCTCGACGACGCTCCGGAGGATCGAGGTGGTGGTGTCGGCGGCCTCGCGGCTGACGGCCTGCTCGGTGTTCCTGCTGGGGAGTTCCAGGTCCGTGCCGCCCTTGCTGACCTTGTCGACGAGGACGTACGCGCCGTGCCTGCCGTGGTTGGCGAGGGTGGCGTACGCCTCGGTCATGTCGAGGACGCTGGCGGTGGCGACGCCGAGTGCGATGGAGGGAGAGGCGGTGAGGTCGGGGGTGTTGCGGGGGATGCCGAGGCCGACGGCGGTCTGCTCGACCTTGGCGGGGCCGACGTCTTCGGCCATTTGGGCGTAGACGGCGTTGACGGACTTGTCGGTGGCGGCGCGGACGGTGATGGGTCCGTAGCTGATGTCGTCCTCGTTGGCGGGGGAGTATCCGGTGGGTCCGTCGGGGCCCTCGACCATGCGTTTGTTGGTGCCGTCGTACACGGTGTTGGGGGTGATGCGCCGGCCGTCCTGGGTGGTGGAGCCGCCCGCGACGGCGGAGGTGAAGACGAACGGTTTGAAGGTGGAGCCGACCTGGTAGTCGCGGCGGGTCGCGTTGTTCACGTACTGCTTGGTGTAGTCGACGCCGCCGTACATGGCGACGACGCGGCCGGTGCCGGGGTCGATGGAGGCGCCGCCGGCGCGGACGTTGCGGTCGGCCGTGCGGTCGGTGCTCGTTTGGGACATGACGTTGTCGTCGACGGCTTTGACGAGTGCGTTCTGTTTCTTCTTCTCCAGTGTGGTGGTGATCCGGTAGCCGCCGGTGGCCAGGGTGTTCTCGTCGATGACCTTGTTGGTGGTGAGGTAGTCCTCGACGGCCTGGACGATGTAGCCGCGCTGTCCGGAGAGTCCGGTGGGCGGCTTGACCTTGCCGGGTACGGGGAACTTCATGGTGGCGCGGGTGCGGGCGCCGAGCCACTTCTCCTTGACCATGCCGTCGAGTACGTAGTTCCAGCGTGCGACGGCGGCGGCCTTGTTCCCGGGGTGGACGGCGACGTCGTAGGCGCTGGGGGCGTTGAGGAGGGAGGCGAGGTAGGCGCCTTCGGCGGTGGTGATGGTGCCGATGTCCTTGCCGTAGTAGGCCTGTGCGGCGGCCTGGATGCCGTAGGCGTTGCGGCCGAAGTAGCTGGTGTTGAGGTAGCCCTCGAAGATCTGGTGCTTGGATTCCTCGCGGTTGAGCTTGACCGCGATGAAGAACTCCTTGATCTTGCGGGCGATGGTCTGTTCCTGGCCGAGGTAGTAGTTCTTGACGTACTGCTGGGTGATGGTCGAGCCGCCCTGGGTGCCCTTGCCGGTGAGGGTGTTCCAGGCGGCTCGGGTCATGGCTTTGACGTCGACCGCCCGTTCGGAGTAGAAGTCGCGGTCCTCTGCGGCGAGTACGGCGTGCTGGACGGTGAGCGGGACCTGGGCGAGTTCGACGTTCTCGCGGTTGATCTCGCCGGAGCGGGCGAGGACGCTGCCGTCCTTGTAGAGGTAGACGTTCGACTGCGCGGTGGCGGTGGCGTTGGCGGGCGGGATGCCGACGAGTTCGTACCCGGCGATGAAGCCGCCGATCAGGAGCAGGACCGCGCCGAGGACGGCGCCGAGGACCATCCGCCAGGTGGGGACGGCGCGGCGCCAGCCGGTGCGTTCGGGCCGGCGGGGTCGCTTGGACTGCTTCGCGGTGCCGTCCTGTTGACCGCCGTGCCGACCGTCCTGTTCACCGCCTTGTTCTCCCCCGTTGCCCCTGTTACCGCTGTTGCTGCCGTGGGCGGACGGGTCCCTGGGGACCCAGCTCCGGGGTTCGTTCTCCCCGCCCGGCTGCTGTGGCTCGTCGCTCATGTCCGTGCAGACTCCTCGGCCGCGGTCAGTTCCCTCATAGTGCCCTTTTCTGTGGAATAAGCACCGGATCGACCGCCAAAAGCGGTCGCGGCGGCCGCGTCCGCTGGACTAAGGTTTTGCGCTTTGGTGTCCAACGCCGTTGGGCGCCCGAGCGCAGGGGGTGAATGCGGTGCGGCTGTACACGGTGGTGGCGGCGGGAGGGTTCCGGCGCTATGCCACATACCGGATGGCGACGGTGGCGGGAGTCTTCACCAACACCGTCTTCGGGTTCATCATGGCGTACACCTATATGGCGCTGTGGGACGAGCGTCCGCAGCTCGGCGGATATGACATGTCCCAGGCGCTCACCTATGTGTGGCTGGGGCAGGCGCTGCTGATGACCTGCGCCATGATGGGTGGCGGTTTCGAGGACGAGCTGATCGAGCGGATCCGTACCGGCGATGTCGCGGTCGATCTCTACCGTCCGGTGGACCTCCAACTGTGGTGGATGGCGGGCGACTTGGGGCGGGCCGCGTTCCATCTGCTGGGCCGCGGCATCGTGCCGATGCTGCTGGGTTCGCTCGCCTTCGATCTGGCGCTGCCCGCCTCGCCGGGGATCTGGCTGGCCTTCCTCGTCTCGGTGACGCTCGGTGTCCTGGTCAGTTTCGCGATCCGCTATCTGGTGGCGCTGTCCGCGTTCTGGCTGCTGGACGGGGCGGGGGTCTCGCAGATGACGTGGCTGGCCGGGATGTTCTTCTCCGGGATGCTGCTCCCGCTGACGCTGTTCCCCGGAGTGCTGGGCGAGGTGGCGCGGGCGCTCCCGTGGTCCTCGCTGCTCCAGGTGCCGGCCGATGTGCTGCTCGGGAAGAGGACCGGCTGGGGGCTGGTGGAGGCGTACGCCTTCCAGGGGGGCTGGGCGCTGACGCTGCTGCTGGTGGGCCGGCTGGTGCAGTCCGTGGCGACGAGGAGGGTGGTGGTTCAGGGTGGCTGAGACGGCCGGTGCGGTGGAGGTGGCCGGGGCTGGGGCGGCGGATGCGCCCGAGGTGGTGTTCGCCGAGCGGTCGAGGCTGGTCGAGGGAGTCCGGGCGTACGGGCTGATCGCGGCGATGTGGCTGCGCTCGACGATGGCGTACCGCGCCTCGTTCGCCATGACGGCGTTCGGGAACTTCGCGGCGACCGCCTTCGACTTCGTCGCGATTTTGATGATGTTCTCGCACGTGGACGCGCTGGGCGGTTACACGCTGCCGGAGGTCGCGTTGCTGTACGGGGCCTCGGGCACCGCGTTCGGCCTCGCCGACCTGGTGCTGGGTTCGATGGACCGGCTGGGGCGGCGGGTGCGCGACGGCACGCTGGACACGCTGCTGGTACGTCCGGTGCCGGTGATCGCCCAGGTCGCGGCGGATCGGTTCGCGCTGCGCAGGCTGGGGCGGATCACCCAGGGCGGGCTGGTGCTCGGGTACGCGCTGGTGACGCTGGACATCGGGTGGACGCCGCTGAAGGTGGTGATGATTCCGCTGATGCTGCTGAGCGGGGCGGCGATCTTCGCGGCGGTGTTCGTGGCCGGGGCGGCGTTCCAGTTCTTCGCCCAGGATGCCTCGGAGGTGCAGAACTCGTTCACGTACGGAGGGAACACGCTGCTCCAGTACCCGCCGTCGATCTTCGCGAAGGACCTGGTGCGCGGGGTGACGTTCGTGGTGCCGCTGGCCTTCGTGAACTGGCTGCCCGCGCTGTACGTGCTGGGCCGGGACTATCCGCTGGGCCTGCCGGACTGGGTGGCGTTCCTGCCTCCGGTGGTGGCGGGCCTGTGCTGGCTGCTCGCGGGCCTGGCCTGGCGCGCGGGGCTGCGCGCGTACCGCAGTACGGGCAGTTGACGAAACACCGAAGCAGGGCAGAGCAGGGCAGGGCAAACACAAGGGCAGGGGCACCGGACGACATGAAAACCGACACCGACACCGACAGCGGAACCGACACCGGCATCGGCATCGGCACCGACTTCATCGAGCTCGACAACGTCGAAAAGGTCTTCGACGTGCGTCGCAAGACCGGCTTCATGCGGGGTGAACGCCGCCAGGTGCGGGCGGTCGACTCCATCAGCTTCCGCGTCGCGCGCGGCGAGATGGTCGGCTACATCGGCCCGAACGGCGCCGGGAAGTCGACCACGATCAAGATGCTGACCGGCATCCTCACCCCGAGCGGCGGCCGGCTGCGGGTGGCGGGCATCGACCCGTCCAGGGAGCGGACGAGGCTGGCACACCGGATCGGTGTGGTGTTCGGTCAGCGCACCACGCTCTGGTGGGACCTGCCGCTGCGCGACTCGTACCGGCTGATGCACCGGATGTACCGGATTCCCGACGCCCGCTACCGCGAGAACCTGGACCGCTGCGTCGAACTCCTCGACCTGGGCGAGCTGTTGGACGTACCCGTACGGCAGCTGTCGCTGGGGCAGCGGATGCGCGGGGACATCGCGGCGGCGCTGCTGCACGATCCCGAGGTGCTGTACCTGGACGAGCCGACGATCGGCCTGGACGTCGTGTCCAAGGCCAAGGTCCGGGGATTCCTGCGGGACTTGAACGCCGACCGCGGTACGACCGTGCTGCTCACCACCCACGATCTGACGGACATCGAGCAGCTCTGCAAGCGCGTGATGGTGATCGACCACGGCCGTCTGATGTACGACGGTGCGCTCGCCGGACTGCACGAGGTGGGCGAGAGCGAGCGGACGCTGGTGGTCGACCTGGAGCGTCAACTCCCGCCGATCCGGCTGGAGTCGGCGCCCTCGGTGCGTACGGTGAAGGTGGAGGGGCCGCGCCAGTGGCTGGCCTTCCCGGCCTCGGAGTCGGCCGCGCCGTTGGTCGCCCGGATCGCCGCGGAGTATCCCCTGGTCGACCTGTCGGTGCGGGAGCCGGACATCGAGGCCGTGATCGCGAAGATGTACGTGTCGGCCGGCGGCAGGTAGGCGCATGCGGATGCGGTGGATCAGCGGATTGATCGATCGGTGGATCGGCGGATCGGTGGATCGGTGACGGGAGCGTGGGCGTTCAATAGGCTGAGCGTATGACAAGTGACCTCCCGGACATGCGCGCTTCCGACGCCGAGCGCGAGCGAGTCGCCGAGATCCTGCGCGAGGCGGTGGCCGAGGGCCGGCTGGAGATGGACGAGTTCGAGCACCGGCTCGATGCGGCTTACAAGGCGCGTACGCACGGGGAGTTGGAACCGCTTGTGCGTGACCTCCCGGCACCGGGCACGGCGGTGGCCCCGTTGGGTTCGGCCCCGGCAGCCGCGGCGACCGGTTCGGCGGTTCGCTGGGCCGACCGTATCGGCAAGCCCGCCACGTCGCGCGGCGCGTTCGCGGTCTGGGGAGGGTTCGGCCGCCGGGGAAGCTGGACGGTGGGCCGGAAGTTCACCGCGTTCGCGATGTGGGGCGGTGGCGAGATCGATCTGCGCGAGGCCGACTTCGAGGACCGCGAGGTGGTCATCCGCTGCTTCACGATCATGGGTGGTATGCACGTGACGGTCCCGCCGGAGCTGAACGCCCAGGTCAGGGGCATCGGAATCATGGGCGGCTTCCATGAGCAAGCGAAGGACGAGGGGACTGTGTCCCCGGACTCCCCGCGGGTGCGGATCACCGGCTTTGCGCTGATGGGCGGCGTCCGAGTGGTCCGCAAGCGGAGCAAGGCGGCGAAGCAGCGGCTGAAGGACGCGGAGCGGGCCCGGCAGCTGGAACGGGAGCGGGAGCGCGGGCGCGAGCGGGGCCGGCTGGAGAAGGGCGAGGGAGACCGCTACTAGGGTCTTTCGTCTGGATCAGGCCGGATCAGGGAGCGGCCCGCCGCGGAGCGGCTGATGTCTCCGAGGTGCCGTGCATCGCAACGCGGAGGCAAGGAGCCCGATGGGGTCTCCCCCGGTCGCGCGGAGCCGAGAGCTCGGGGAAGACCGACGACAAAGCGGCGCGGCGCGGTGCCTGGGCACGCGAGCCCGGCATGATCCGAACGAGAGGCCCTGGGCCTCTTCTCTTGCCAGGCCTCGTCTCCGGATGACGCGGGCCCGGCCGCGGCCGGCCCCGGACCCCGTCAGAACTGGTCCGAGACGGGCCCGTCGTGCTGCAGAGCCGCCAGGTCCATCCGTGACCCCAGTCGCCGGTAGCCCGTGTCGTTCAGGTGGAGGTGGTCGCCGGAGTCGTAGGCAGGCAGCAGCCGGGTCGGGTGGAACGGGTCGCGGGCCGCCTCGTCGAAGTCGATGAACGAGTCGAAGACCCCGCCCGCCCGGATCAGCTCGTTGACCCGTTCCCGTACGGCGTTCCGCGCGGGTGTCCAGGTGCGGAACCCCTCGTACGGCATCAGCGTCGCCCCGACGGCCCGCAGCCCTCGTGCGTGGGCGCGCCGGGTCAGGGAGTGCAGGGCGTCCGCGATGCGCTGCGGGTCGGTTTCCTGCGGGAACTGCTGCACGTCGTTGATGCCGAGCGCGATGACGACCGTCTTCACCCCGGCGACGTCCAGTACGTCGCGGTCGAAGCGGGCGCTCGCCCGTACGCCGCGGCCGTCGCGCAGGATGCGGTTGCCCGCGATGCCCGCGTTGACCACTCCGTACCGGCCGCCGAGCCGGTCGGCGAGCACGTCGGGCCAGCGGCTGTTCGTGTCGAGGGTGGAGCCGGTGCCCGCGGTGAGCGAGTCGCCGATCACGGCGATCGTTCCGGCGGCGGACCCGTTGTGTACGTCGACGGCGGTGAGGTAGCGCCAGTCGGTGGTGCGCCAGGTGCCCCGCTCGTCCTCCACGTACGACGTCTGGTGGGTGCCCGGGTGGACGGTGACGGGGCCCTCGGCGGTGGGGGTGCGCAGGGTGACGACGAGATCGGCGTCGGCGGCGACCGGGACGAGGACCGGGTCGCTGACGATCTGCCCGCCGGCGGCGACGGTCACGGCGTCCGTGCCCCGGAACGTCACGGGGCGGGTGTTCACCGTGGCGTGGTCGATGACCAGCGGGTACGTACCGAAGAGGTTGGAGAGGGTGATGCGGGCCGCGTCGCCGCCGATGCTGGTGTGCACGACGTTACGGATGGTGCGTCGGCTCAGGTCGCTGCCGGGGTGGCTGTCGGTCACGCCGGCGGTGGGGGCCGCCGCCCAGGTGCCGAGCCAGAGGCCGGTGGAGTGGGCCGGTGCGGCGGGCGTACGGGCGATGCCCCGCGGGTCGGGTGCGGCGATCTGCTGCGACCGGGCGCCGGAGCCGGTGAAGACCAGGGATCCGGCGAACGCCACACCGGCGGCGAGCGCGGCGGTGCCCGCCACGAGGGCGATGAGCAGGGCGTACCCCTGGCGCCTGGGCATGGACGGTGGTTCTCCTCGTGGTCGGTCGGGCTGATCCCATGATGAGGCAGGGCGTCGGGAACTCGACGTGCGGCCCGGGAGTAGGTCAGGTAGGGACAATGCGTACGGGACACCGGGGGCGATGCGTACGCGGACGGGTGGAGCGGATGGAACGGATCGATCGGACCGGACCCGGGAAACAGGGTGCGGGGCAGCAGGAGCGTGTCCGGGAGCGGGTGGCGGGTGCGGCCCGTCCCGTGCCCGGCGGACGCCCGGCCTCCCTCGCCTCGTTCGCGTACACCGCGGCCGACGAGGAGAAGCGGCGCGGCGTACGCAGGATGAAGACCACGGCCACGGGCCTCCTCCTGCTGGTCGCGCTGGTGTACGTCCTCGCCACCTGGGCGAAGAACGCGGGTGTGGGCGGCTGGCCGGGCTTCGTCGCCGCCGCCGCCGAGGCGGGGATGGTGGGTGCGCTGGCCGACTGGTTCGCCGTCACGGCGCTGTTCAAGCGTCCGCTCGGCCTGCCGATCCCGCACACCGCCATCATCCCCACCAAGAAGGACCAGCTCGGAGCCTCGCTGGGTTCCTTCGTCGGCGAGAATTTTCTCTCCGGCGATGTCGTACGCAGCCGCATACACGCTCTCGGCATCGGTGGCCGGGTCGGGGCCTGGCTGGCCGAGCCGGCCCACGCCGACCGGGTCACCGCGGAACTGTCGACCGCGTTGCGCGGCGCGCTGACGGTGCTGCGGGACTCCGATGTGCAGGCCGTGGTGGGGGAGGCGATCACCCGGCGGGCCAACGCGGCGGAGATCGCTCCGGGCCTCGGCAAGATGCTGGAGAAGATCGTCGCCGACGGCGGCCACCGCAGGTTGGTGGACCTGATCTGTGTGCGCGCCCACGACTGGCTGGTGCTGCACGGCGATTCGGTGATGAACGCGGTGCAGGGCGGGGCGCCGGGCTGGACGCCGCGGTTCGTCGACAAGCGGGTGGGGGAGCGGGTCTACAAGGAGCTGCTGCGCTTCGTCACGGAGATGCGGGACATGCCGGGGCATCCGGCGCGCGCATCGATCGACACGTTCCTGACGGACTTCGCGGCCGACCTCCAGACGGATGAGGACACCCGGGCGCGGGTGGAGCGGCTGAAGTCGGAGATCCTGGGGCGCGGTGAGGTCCAGGAGGTCATCGCTTCGGCCTGGTCGTCCGTACGCACGATGGTCATCGCGGCGGCGGACGACGAGCAGAGCGAGCTGCGGCTGCGGGCGCGGGCCTCGTTGCTGACGTTCGGCGCGCGGCTGGCGACGGACGGGCGGATGCAGGCCAAGCTGGAGGGCTGGCTGGAGGACGCGGCGGTCTATGTCGTCACGACGTACCGCGCGGAGATCACCTCGCTGATCAGCGACACGGTGGCGGGCTGGGACGCGGCCCAGACGTCGAGGAAGATCGAGGCGCACATCGGCCGTGACCTGCAGTTCATCCGGATCAACGGCACGGTGGTGGGTGCGCTGGCGGGGCTGCTGATCTATACGGTGTCGCGGGTGCTGGGAGCGTAGGGCCCGGTCGGGGTCCGCGGGGGCGGCGCCCCCGCGGACGTGCGGGTCCGGACCGGTCCCGTCCCGTTCAACGCGTGCGGCGGGCCGTCACCGGCAGCGCGCAACCCGCAGCCCGTGCGTCGTCACCGGCGGCGCGCGGCTGCTTCGATTCAGGCGGCCCGGCGGGTGACCGCCCACGACGCGGCGGCCACGCTTCCCGCCACGGCGAACACGGCGGGCCAGGCGCCGACCTTCTTGGCCAGCGGGTGCGAACCGGCGAACGCGGCGACATACGCGGTGGTCAGCCCGACGGCCGCGCGCGGTCCGGCCTGCCGGTTCCACTGGTACGCGGCGACGGTGCCCGCCGCGGCGAGGGCGACCCCGCCCAGCGGCCGCTTCCTGGTCCATCGTGCGACGGCGTACCCGCCGACCAGTCCGCTCGCCGCCACCGCCGCTGCCGGAACCTTCGCCATCGCAGCCACCTTCGCCTTCTTGTCCGTGTCGTCCGGGCCGGGAGCCCGGGTCTTCGAGGCTAACGCGGCGCCCGGAGAAACGGTCGCCGAGGGGGTGCACATGCGTTTACCCTGAGGGTGAACGCATGTACACCCCTGCGTCGTGCTCTCGCGCGGCGCCCGCGCGCGACACCCCCTGCCGCCGAGCACCGTACGGAGAGCCATGCCCGCGGACATACCCGCTCCGACCGCCGCCCCGGATGCGGCCCCGCACCCCCGCTTCGCCGTCGGCGTGCTGGCCTTCTGCGGTGTCGTGGTCGCGGTGATGCAGACGATCGTCGTACCCCTGCTCCCGCACATCCCGGCCCTGACCGGCGCCACCCCGGCCGCCGCCAGCTGGCTGGTCACCGTCACCCTGCTCACCGGCGCCGTGTTCACGCCCGTCCTGGGCCGGGTCGGTGACATGTACGGCAAGCGGCGGGTGCTCATCGCCTCGCTCCTCGTGCTGGTGGCGGGCTCGGTCCTGTGCGCGGTCAGCTCCCACATCGGCGTACTGATCACCGGCCGCGCCCTGCAGGGTGCGGCGCTCGCCGTCGTCCCGCTGGGCATCAGCATCCTGCGCGACGAACTCCCGCCCGAGCGGGTGCTGTCCGCCGTGGCCCTGATGAGCTCGACGCTCGGCATCGGCGCGGCGGTCGGGCTGCCGGTCGCGGCCCTCGTCGTCGAGAACTTCGACTGGCACACGATGTTCTGGGTCTCGGGAGTGATCGGCGTCATCGACATCGTGCTGGTGCTGTGGTGCGTACCGGAATCCTCGCTCCGCACCCGTGGCCGCTTCGACGCCGTCGGCGCGCTGGGGCTGTCCGGGGCCCTGGTCTGTCTGCTGCTCGCGGTCACCCAGGGCGCCGACTGGGGCTGGACGTCGGTCCGTACGGTGGGTCTGCTGGCGGCCGCCGTGGTGGTGGCGCTGCTCTGGGGAGCGTACGAGCTCCGCGTCCCGACGCCCATGGTCGACCTGCGGATCTCGGCCCGCCCGGCCGTTCTGCTCACCAACGTCGCCGCCCTGCTGATCGGCTTCGCCTTCTACGCCAACTCCCTGGTCACCGCGCAGATGGTGCAGGAGCCGAAGGCGACGGGTTACGGGCTCGGCGCCTCGCTCGTCGTCAGCGGGCTGTGTCTGCTGCCGGGCGGCGTGATGATGGTGGCGCTCTCGCCGGTCTCGGCGCGGATCTCCGGAAGGTACGGTCCGAAGGTCAGCCTGGCGCTGGCGGCGGGTGTGATCGCCGCCGGATACGTGGTGCGGTACTTCACCAGCCACAGCCTCTGGCTGATCATCGCGGGTGCGACGGTCGTCGCCTCGGGCACGGCCATCGCGTATTCGGCGCTGCCCGCGCTGGTCATGCGCGGTGTCCCGGTCAGCGAGACGGGCGCGGCCAACGGTCTCAACACCTTGATGAGGTCGATCGGGCAGGCCTTCTGCAGCGCGACGGTGGCCGCGGTCCTCGCCGGCATCACGTTCGTGGCGGGTGGCAGGACGGCCCCGACGCTCCACGCCTACCAGGTGGTCTTCCTGATCGCGGCGGGCGCGGCGCTCGCGGCGCTGCTGGTCACGCTGTTCCTGCCGGGCGGCCGTACACCCGTGGCGGCGGGTACGGGTACGGTCGAAGGGAGCAGCCGCAACGTCCCGGGCGACCGGAAGGACGGCGTGCGGACGATGCCGGTCCAGGAGATCCGGGAGACCCAGGAGGGCGCATGATCAGCGGCCAGGCCACCGTACCGGGACCGGCGCCGGCGCCAGGACCGGTGCCGGGACCGAGCGCCGTCGATCCGGCCCGCGGATCGGCCCCGGGACCGGAGCCGACCACGGCGACCGCCACCGGCACGGCGACCGCCACGGCCACCGCCGCCGTCACCGATCCGGGCACGGGCCGGGACGCGATCCTGCGTGCCGCGCGCCGGGCGTTCACGCAGCGTCCGTACGCCGACGTGACCATCAGGGGGATAGCGGCCGACGCCGGAGTGAGCCCGTCCCTGGTCGTGAAGCATTTCGGCCGCAAGGAAGAACTCTTCAACACCGTCGCCGACTTCGGCCCGGCCGCCACCGAACTCTTCGACGCCCCGCTCGACATGCTGGGCCGCCACATGGTGGTGACGCTGGTGCGCCGCCGTCGCGAACTGCAGTCCGACCCACTGCTGCGGGTCGTCTTCTCGCTGGGCAACCGCGACGAACGCTCCCTGCTGCGCGATCGTTTCCACGAACAGGTCACCGACTCCCTGGCCGCCCGCCTCCCCGGCCCCGAACCCGCCCTGCGCGCCGAACTGATCGCCGGACACCTCCTCGGCCTCGGCGCCACCCTCAGCCTCCATCGCGAGGGCGCCGGCGCGGACGCCACCCCCGAACACATCGCGGACCTGTACGCGCCCGCGCTGCAGACCCTGATCACGGGGTGAGGGACCGGCGCCGTCGGGCCGGGCATGTATGGTCTGGGCCATCCGGACGAGGGGGGCCTCATGTTCATCCGTACCAATGTGCGCGCCACCGCAACGGCCATGGCCGCGGCAGCAGTTCTCGGGGCGGCCCTGGTGGGCTGCACCGGCGCGACCACGTCGCAGGGGCCGGGTGACGACGTTCCGTACGTGGCGCCTTCCGTGAACGCTTCGGTCGCGGCCAAGGCGGCCGAGGTCGCCGCCGCCGAGCAGAGCGCCTCGGACGCGGCGAGCGCGGACGCGGAGGCGAATGCGGCGGCCGAGGAGGCTGCCAACAGACCGGAGGCCCTACGCGATGCCTTCGCGGGCCTCCAGGCCACGCTGAACGACACCTGCACCCCGGGATCGGCGAACTGCGCCTACTTCCTGGGCCGGGTCCACGACGAACTGGTGCGCCTGGAGAAGGCGATGAAGGCGGACGGTCAGGGCCCCGCCCACTTCAAGGAGCCGCTGGCCCGGATCAGCGACCTGCGCAAGACGCTGAACGGTGACACCTCCACGGCCAACCTGGAGAAGCACCGCTCCGAACTGCTCGGCACCCGCGACCGCATCAACACCTGGATGCAGGGCCACCCGGAGGACTACCGCTGACGCCCGCCGGACGGACGACCGGTCGAGCGCCGACGGGGCGAGGGGCGCGCACGCGGAGCCAGGAACCTACTCCTGCTCGGCCTCCGCGGCCCGCCCCGTCAGCAGCCCGATCACCTTGCCCAGCCGCTCACGGGCGTCCGGATCGGTGATGATCCCGTCCGCGTCCACCGCGTTCCGGTCCACGGCGATCCGTACGCAGGCCGGCTCCACGATGTCGGCGCCCGTGTGGCGCAGCACCGTCCGCAGCGTGGCCTCCGCGCCCTGGCCACGGCCGGGGGCGCTCATTCCCGTAACGGCACCACCCCGGCACCAGCGCGGCCGGCTCGTGCCGGGGCGGGCGGGTCGGGGAGGGGATCAGCTGAAGACGACCGAGCGGAGCTTCAGCCGGCTGGTGGCGTGGCCGCCGTCGGGCCGGAGCGTGAAGTAGGCGCCCTGGCAGTCGGCGCCGGTGAAGACCGTCGCGCTGGAGTCGGTGAAGTTCCACGGGGTGTGGGCCGGGTTCGACGAAGCGGGGTCGGCGACCTCGGGCAGGGTGATGCACATCCGGCTCGGCGGGTCGATGAGGAAGCCGAGCTGCGGCGAGCCGTCGAGGCCGCTGTACGTGTACGTGAAGTCGCCGGAGGCCGCACCGGCCGAGGTCGGCACGGCCACGACGAGCGCGAGCGCGCCGAAGGCGGCAGCCACGGTGGAACGAAGACGCATGAGGGCACTCCTTGTGCGGGGGAAGCGGAAACGGCCCAAGTGTGAGCCGCTGACCTGCGGATACCGCCGAATGCGGAATGCCGTCACCCGGACGGGAGCTGCTGAATCGGTTCTGCCGACGGCCATGTGGGTCATGTGCGGGGCCCGCAGAGTTGACCACGGTCCTTGAGCAGTGATCACGTTTCGGCGCCGGGTTCTCGATGGGCGGCTTCGGCGCGCTGAAGTACGCGGCCAGGTACTACGGTCACTTCGCCTCGGTGAGCGCCCGTTCCGGCCCGGCCGGCCTGCGCCGCGACTTCGGCCCGGTCGCACTGGGCCAACGCGTCCTGCGCGGCCCGGGACCTGGGCGGCGGCACGGTCTACGGCGCGCCGCTGTGGGACGAGGCCGGGGTCACCGCCGACAACCCGGTCCAGCGCATCGAGAGCTACCGGAACAAGCGGATCTTCCTGGTTGCCGGCACCGGTCCTGATCCGGTCAACTGGTTCGACACGGTCGACGAGACCCAAGTCCTCGCCAGGCAGCGGGAGTTCCGGTACCGGCTCGGGGAGGCGGGCATCCCGCACGAGGTGCCCGGCGGACACTTCGTCCGCCCGGATCTGTTCACCCGCGACCTCGACGGCTTCATCGCCCGACTCCGTAAGGCGTGGACCGGCCAGGCATCGAGCATGGGCACAGTGCCCCGCCGGACCTGACCCATGAGTTGCGACGTGACACACCGGTAGTCGAGTGTCACGTCGTGATGTGGCCCGGTGGGTCACGTCCTAGTGTGGCCCGATGAAGACGCAGATGATTGTGCTCAACGGCGGCTCCAGCTCGGGGAAGTCCGGGATCGCCCGGTGTCTGCAGACGGTGTTGCCGGACTCGTGGCTGACCTTCGGGGTCGACACCCTGGTCGAGGCGATGCCCGCGGCCATGCGTGCGTCGGACGCGGGCATCGAGTTCGCTCCCGACGGAGAGGTGATCGTCGGCCCCGAGTTCCGTACGTTGGAGACGGCGTGGATCGAGGGCGTCGCCACGATGGCGCGGATGGGAGCCGGAGTCATCGTCGACGAGGTGTTCCTCGGCGGCGCGGCCTCCCAGTAACGATGGCAGGAGGCGCTCGGCGGGCTGCGGGTGCTGTGGGTCGGCGTCCGGTGCGAGAGCGCCGTCGCCGCGGCCCGGGAGATCGCGCGGGGTGACCGGGTCCCCGGCATGGCGGCCTCACAGGCGGACGTGGTTCACCGGGGCGTGACCTACGACCTGGAGGTGGACACGACGCGGAGCGAGTCCATGGAGTGCGCGCGGATCATCGCCGCCCACATCGAGTGACCGGGCGCAGCCCACCACCCCAGTGACTATTTCCGGCCACAGCACTGCAGTTCGCAGGGCTCCAGCTCACCGACGACCGCCGATGCACGGTTCAGAAGCGCCTTCGCCCTGCCCGTCACGGCGCCCTGCCCGTGACGGCCTTCGCCCTGCCCGTGACGGCCTTCGCCCCGTCCGTGACGGCCTTCGCCCCGTCCGTGACGGCCTTCGCCCCGTCCGTGACGGCCTTCGCCCCCGTGACGGCCTGCGGGCCGTTACGGGGGCGGTTCCGAGCGATTCCTTCTGATGCCCTTGCGGGAGGCGTCAGTTGGCGGGTGCCTGGTAGAGGCCCCGGCCGGCGCGGTGGGCCCGGGAGGTGGCGACGAGCCGGTCGAGGGTGCTGCGTACCGTGTTGATGCTGTTGGGGGTGAGCTCACGCCCCAGCGCCTTCGTGACTTCGCGGGCGCGGACGGGGGTGTCGCCGAACGTCGACAGCACCTTCATGGCCATCTCGGTGAGGCTGCCGCTGTCGTCGACGGCCGGTGCGGCGGGCGCCGCCTTCTTCGGCGCCTTGGCCTTGGCGGGCTTGGTGGCGGCCTTGGTGGCCTTGGTGGCCGCGGCGGGCTTGGCGGCGGCCTTGGTGTCCTTGGCGTCCTTGACGGCGACGGCCTTCTTGGTCTGGCCACGCGTGCTCTTCGGCTTGGCCGGAGCCTCCTTGTGAGCCTTGGGCGCGGACGCCTTACGGGCGGTGCGGCGCGCAGGGGCCGCCGTCGCTGCCTGCTCCTGCGGAGCTTCTGCCTGGACTGCGGCGCCGATGGACTTCTGCGCCTGCTTCGGAATCCGGGGAGCGGGAACGCTCTTCGCCCCGGCCTCGGCTTCTGCCGTGATGTCCTCAGCCGTGGCGTCCTCAGCCTTGACGTCCCCTGCCGGGACGTCCGCAACCTTGGTGCCCTCGGCCCGGACGTCCTCCGCCTCCGTGTTCGAGGAGGGAACAGGAGCAGCGGACAGCACGCGCAGAGCCGTCAGCGCGGTACGCACCGACTCCAGGCGCTCGGTGACTGTCGCGAGTTCCTTTTCGAGGCTCTGCTGGTGCTGCTCCAGAAGCGGAAGTTCCGCTTGCAGTACGGAAGTTGTGGCATCGATGGTGTCGAGTGTCTTGGTCTCGGAGGTCATGTTGTCGTCCTTCTCTTCCGGCCGACCGTTGGTGACCGATGTGTTGCAGCGTAAGGGGTGTTGTGTTGTGGCCGGAAATCGACGCGTCGGCACGACCGGCAAGGAGCCGCTTTTCGCATGGACGGCCAGTCTCCTGAAACATCCCGCCGCCGTCCCGGAGACCGGTCGCGATGCACTCGTTCGGCCCCTGCTGTCCGTCGCCGCCGTCAGCCGTGGTCAGCCGCCGTTCTCCCCGTCCCCGTCCCCGTCACCGTCACCGTCCCCGTCACCGCCACGCGAGGCGGCCTCCGCCATACGCGCTGTCGTGCCGGCACCGTCCAGAGCCTCGCGAATGATGTCCGCAGTAGACCGATTCTGCCGGGGCTTCCCCTGCTCCGATGCTGCAGAATTCGCATTCCGGCAAAGCTACCTCGCAACACAGGAGGACTCGACCCGTTCGCCGAGGTCGTTGCAACCGTCTTCGTGGACCGGATTGTAGGCGGGGTACGGTCCCCAGGGCTGAAGCGTTCTCGGTTGTCGAGATGGGCGATTGGCCGCGACCAAGATGGTTCGGTCTGATGAGCCTGGCGGGTATGCGACGGACGCGACCTCTGATGATCAAGGCGCCTGAAGCCGTTGATCGTCCAGGATTCGCGTCCGTATGCCAGTTTCCACGATCGAAGTCCTGTCCTGCCACCGTGACCGCATGACGGACCCGCTGGATGTCGCACGGAGGAACTGGCGTATCCGTCGAGGTGTTGGAGGACTCTCCCGGCCTGCGCCGACAACGGGGCTGCAGCTACCGGCTCGGCGTCCTGTTGGCCCGGATTGACGCCGACGCCCTGGACCGGGCCGTCGGGGCCTGGCTCGTCGCTCACCTCGAACCCACCGACGGGCTACGGGCCCTGGCCGTGGACGGCAAGTCCCTGCGCGACTCGCGCACCGAAGGCCACGCCAACGGGCATCACGTCGATGGCCGCGCGCGGTACGTCAGACCTGAGGGAACGTCAGGGTTCTGGGCGTCGCCGGTCGGCGAATCGTATGCGTGACCTGCAGATTTCCACGTTGATCCCCTACACCACGACCGGGGACGGAAGAGGCCCCTGGCCGGCGGTGACGCCGGCCAGGGGCCTCTTGATGCGAGCAGCCTACGTCAGCCGTCGTTCTCCGCCGACGGGATGTAGGCGCCCGGCACGTCCTCCGGCGCGAAGATCTTGTCCTCGCCGGGGTACGGCTTCGACCACTCGTGCGTCTGGTACCACGTGAGGTGGTTCATCTGCGCGGGGTTCGCGAAGTCGGGCACCGCGTGGGGCCCGGTCAGCCGCTGGTGCGACTTCCAGTTGTCCCACTTCGCCGCGAGCGCCTGCTTGGCCGCCGGCACCTTCGCCGACGGGGCGGGTGCCGCGCTCGGGTTCTGCCGCGCCGGGGTGTCCACGCCGCAGGCAGGCGGGGTCTTCAGACCATCGGTCAGCGAGGTCCGGTTGGGCAGAGCGGTGAACGGTGTGAAGTCCGCGTGCTGGGTGAACGCCCCACGCATCGGGCTGGCCGCGCTGTCCTTCTGGTTCATCGGGTGGATCCCGAGGATCTGCTCGATGGTCCGGATCATCGTGATCTGCGAGTAGTAGTGGCTGTCGACCTTGCCGTGCCGCGCCCAGGGGCTGATGATCTGGACCGGGGCACGGTGGCCGTCGACGTGGTCGAGGCCGTTCTGGGAGTCGTCCTCGACGACGAAGATCGCCGAGTCCTTCCAGTACTTGCTGTGCGAGATCTGGTCAACCATCTTGCCGACCGCGAGGTCGTTGTCCGCGACCGCGGCGGCCGAGTTCGTCGGACCACCGGTGTGGTCGTTGGAGAACCAGAACATGTTCAGGTTCGCCGGACCGTTCTTCTCGAAGTCCTGCTTCCAGATCTCTTGCTTGTAGACGTCCGGGACGTCCATGTCGAACTTGGGGAAGCCGGGCACCGACACCTTGTTGAGCGACGGGATCGCCGAGCCCGTTTGTATGGGGTAGGCGGTCTTCTGTCCGGTCGCGTCCATGTTCTTGGCGTCGCAGTACAGGTTCTGCCAGCTCGCGCCGGCCGGCTTGCTCTCGAACGACTGGAACTGGCCGAAGTCCCGCACGGTCTTCCCGGCCGCCTGCGCACCGGTCCAGATGAAGCCGGACTTCTGGTGGCCGAGAGCGTCGTCCTGGGTGTCGTAGCTGCGCTTGTACTCACCGGCCGAGGACTCGGTGTACTCCGGGTTGTCGGCCTGCATCAGCCAGTTGTGACCCTCGGCGGAGTTCGTGCCGATGTCGTACGTGTTGTCGTACAGCCCGAACTGCCGAGCCAGCGCGTGCTGGTTCGGCG
The DNA here is from genome assembly GCF_042884935.1 of Streptomyces sp. NPDC058092. Classification (NCBI taxonomy): domain Bacteria; kingdom Bacillati; phylum Actinomycetota; class Actinomycetes; order Kitasatosporales; family Streptomycetaceae; genus Streptomyces; species Streptomyces sp. NPDC058092. Next base: position 220,319 of record NZ_JBHVSY010000005.1, on the reverse strand, counting down.
TCACGTTGTCGCCGAACTGCGTAAGCGACGGGTCGCCGTTGCCCTGCGGCATGTCACCGAAGACCTGGTCGTAGGTCCGGTTCTCCTTGACGAGCAGGAAGACGTGCTTGATCGTCGAGGGGTCGCCGAGCTTCACCGGGACCGGCACCGGCTTCGCGTCGCCCGTGCCCTGGCTGACCGAGCTGCCGTTCCAGCCGTTCTGCTTGAAGACCTTGGCCGTTTCGGACTTGATGACGCCGTCGTCCGGCAGCGTGAACTGCGTCAGGCTCGACGTCGTGTCGTGGGTGCCGTGCCCGGCCTTGTTGGTGGGGCGGCGGGCGTCGATACCACGGGTGTTGGAGACGACCACGTTCTTGCCGACGGTGGTGATCTCCGCGGGGAAGTAGTCCGTCGGAAGCAGGCCGACGTAGCCGGCCGGCTCCTGCGGGGAGGTGTACCGGTAGACGGCGACCGCGTTGGCGCGGCCGAGCGTCACCAGCAGGCGACCGTCGTCGGTGAGCGTCACCGCGTTGGGCTCGTAGCCGACCGACGCCTCCGGCCACGGCTGGGTGGCGATGGTCTGCACGACCTTGTCGTTGGCGGTGTTGATGACTGACACGTCGTTGTCGGCGGTGTTGGTAACGAACACCGCCCCGTTCTTGGCGTACACCGCGGTCGGGTGCAGACCGACGTCGATGCTCCCGACGGCGGCGGACGGGTCCGCCAGGGTGATGACGCTGACCGTGCCGGTGGTGGTGGCACCGGTGTCCGGGTCGGCCGGCACCTGGGTGCCGTAGGAGTTGATCGTGGTGTCGCCGGCCTTGGCCGGACGCCCGCCCTCGTTGCTGACGTAGAGCTTGTTGCCGACCATGGCGATGCCACGGGGGGCGTTGCCCACGGTCCAGCTCTGCTTGATGGTCCCGGTCGCCGCGTCGATGGCGACCACCCGGTTCTGGCCGTTGACCGCGGAGTACACGGTGGAGCCGTCGGCCGAGAACACCGCCGCACCCACCAGTGCGTGCTTGGAGCCGTCGGCCGGGATCTTGATGGTCGCCGGGTTGGCGACGCTGCCGTCCGGGTTCACGGTGAACTTGGTGTAGCCGTCGGTCTGGCCCAGCCACAGCTGCGAACCGTCGGGCGAGTACGTGGGGCCTTCCTGGCCCACGTCGTTGCCGCTGATGCGCAGGTCCGCCGCCGCGTTGTTGCCGACGCGCTGCTTCACCTGCCCGGTCTTGAGGTCCATGACGACCAGCGCCATCCCACCGTCGGTGACCGAGGCCGCGAGGTGGGTGCCGTCCGGGCTGACCGAGGACGACATGATCTTGCCGTCGTTGATGACGGTGCGGCTGCCGTACGGGGCGATGTACTGGTCGGCGGAGACGACCTGACCGTTAGCGGTGACCTGGCCGACCTGCTGGGTGCCGAACTGGTGCGTCTGGGCAACAGCGGTGCCCGTGACGGCGAGGGCGACAGCGATGCCCGCCGTTACCAGAGTGGTCCGGCGGCCGACGCGCCTACCGAAAAGGCTGATCTGTTCCTTCTCGTTGATCCGACGCTGCCGTGTTACCTGCATGGAATTATCCCTTCGGGGTGGTGTCGAGCAGTTCGACATTGCCGTCGAACTGCCAAAGCGGGTTGGGTGCGTCCCCGATCGGGGTCCGCACCAGGAAGTAGCCGTTGACTTCCTTTGGTCCGTCGCCATCGGCGACGAACCGCCCGTCTGCGGCGACGTCGAGCTGGTAGATGGCCGTCCCTGCGGCCTCGACGCCGGGGAGATGCCAGGTGACGACGCAACGCCAGTCGTTGCCCGCCCCCTGGGGGGCGACCTGGCCGCCGCCCTTGTTGCACGCCGCCGTGGCCCGCAGCTGCGCCTCGGTGACGGCGGGGCGGTTGAGCTGTTTGGTCTGTATGCGGTAGAGGTGGGCGAATGCCGTGGCGACCGACCGCTGCACCTTGTCCTGCTCGATTCCGGAACCCAGGGACGGGGTCGCCACGGCGACGACCGTGACCGTGGCGGCGACCAGTCCGACCAGTGGCATGAGTCCGGTGGTGATCGCGCGGCGCCCGGAGCCGTCGTAGGTCAGGTTGGTGAAGTCGCGCCGCAGGAAAAGCAGGTAGGCCAGCGCGGTCGCGGTCACCGCCCACACCAGGCTGACCACGATGCCGATCAGGAGCGGGCCGAGCTGTGCCGGGCTGGTGAACAGACCGTTCCAGGCGATGAAGGCGTAGCCGGGCAGGGCGAGGCGTACGGCAACGGGCAGCGGCAGCATCTGGGCGAGCTGCATCGCGAGCGCGACGAGCGCGGGCAGCAGCAGTCCCATCGGTGACCGCCCCAGCATGACGGACCCGAGTAGTCCGATCGCGGCGAGGGCCAGGGTCGGGGCGAGCACGCAGACCCAGGCGAGCAGGACCTTACCGGCGGCGTCCGCCGGCGCCAGCAGGTGGCCGTCGAGGCCGACCAGCGGGTGGTTGCCGACCGCCACGACCCCGCCGGCCGCGCTGGAACAGGCCAGCCCGGCCACGAGCAGCAGGATGACGGTGAGGCTGGCCAGTGCCTTCGCTGCGAAGATCCGACTGGGCGACCGGACCGCCACGAGCAGGTGGCGCCAGGTGCCGAGCCGGTCCTCGGAGGCGAACACGTCGCCGGCGACCACCGAAGTCAGCAGCGGGAGCGCCAAGGTGCCCGCGAAACCGAGCATCACCAGTGGTCCGGCCCACCCCGTGGCGTGCATCCAGCGACCGAAGAGGGTGTCGGTGGGGAGCGTGCTCTGCTGGCTCACCGCGGCGACGAAGAGCGCCGGCGTGATCCAGCAGGCGAGGACCAGCAAGCGGATCCGCCATTGCGAGACCAACTTGACCAGTTCGAAGCGGTAGGCGCGCGAAACCGAGACGCGGCGGGCACTGCCAACGTTGTCGTCGGCGATGGTCGCGGTCATCGGCCGGCCTCCTGCTGCTCGGTGAGGGCGAGGAACGCGGCTTCGAGCGGCGACACCACGGGTGCGAGCTCGCGCACCGCGATGCCCGCGTGCACGACCCTCACCACCAGTTCATCGAGGGCGGGCACCAGCGCGCGCACGACGAGCACTTCAACGTCGTGCCGTGCCCCGGCGTCGTCGACGACCCGGATCCCGGCCGTGTCGACAGCCAGTCGGCGGGCGGCCTGCGGGTCGGAGGTCAGCAGCCGGTAGTCGAGTTCACGGTTCTCGGCGGCCAGCTTGCTCAGCGGGCCGGAGAAGACGACCCGTCCGGCGGCGACGATGGTGACCTCGGAGCACATTGCCTCGAGGTCGTCCATGCGGTGGCTCGAGAGCACGACGCTGGTTCCCTCCGTCGCGAGCCGGGTGAGGACACCGTGTACGTGTCTTTTGCCGGCCGGGTCGAGGCCGTTGGAAGGTTCGTCGAGCACGAGCAGCCGAGGCTTGGTGAGCAGGGCGGCGGCGAGCCCGAGCCGCTGACGCATGCCGAGGGAGAAGCCGCGTGCCCGTTCGTCGGCGACATCGGTGAGCCCGACCTGGTCGAGCACGTCGTCGACCCCCGTTGTCCGCGCGTCGTGGCCGCGGAGAGCGGCCAGCGCGGCGAGGTTCTGCCTGGCGGTGAGCGAGGGGTAGAGACCGGGCCCGTCCACGAAGCCCGCGACACCGTCTGGAGCGGCGAGCGCCCGCCCGACCGGCGTACCCAGGATCTCGAGGCGGCCGCTGTCGGCGACGGCCAGGCCCAGCAGGAGGCCGAGCAATGTCGTCTTGCCGGCGCCGTTCGGCCCGACCAAGCCGTGGATCTGTCCCTGCGCCACATCCAGATCGATGCCGTCGAGTGCGACGACGTCGCCGAAGCACTTGGTGATCCCGCGAGCCCGGATTGCGAGGAGTGTGTCCATGAGACCCTTCTTTCGAAACCTTCAAGGACCTTAGGGACGCCACACGATGCAGGCAGGGGCAGCTGGTTGAACGTTTCTGGAACGGGAGACGGCTGACACCCTTTGGCTGAACCCCTGACGAGGACGAGGGCGACGAGTAGGCCACACCGAGCGGGCCGCCATGGCGGCCTGCCCCTGGCGCCCCGTCAAGTCAGCACATGGAGACGGCTGATTACACAAAAGGGCCGTCGACGACATTGCCACTGCCGCCGCAACCGCCCGCTTCAGCACCTTCAAAGCCCTCGTCGCCCTCGAGAAACGCGGCCTCGCCTTGCGGGTGCCGAAAACCGGCTCTGTCCCACTTTCCGTGATGGGGTGCTTGTTGGGTTGGTCATCGGGCCGCCAGGACGCCGTCCACCTTTGCCGCCGCCACGACCCCAAGACCGGGGCTGCCAGGCACCCTTGCACCGCAGCCGGCCGGGGGTGCCGATCCCAATCGTTATGCGGGACTAATGGGGCAAGAGATGCACCATGTGACACAAGTGGTCAGAGGTGCATTGACGGGGCGCGCGCAGTCGCAGGAAGCTGAGCGATCCGCCCCCCACGGCAAGCCCTTTCAATCAACCGTTGGATTGCCCATGCGCACAGTTGCTTCCGCAGGCATGCTCGCGGCCGCCGTCACCGCGGCCCTGCTGCTTGCCCCTACGGCGTACGCCACCGCACCCGGCGACAACGGCACCGTGAAGATCCACGATGCCTCGACCGGTGAGGAGCTTCGTAAGAACGAGCCTCACGTGTGCACCTTCTATCTCGACGCCTTCGGTTTCGATGCCGGCCAGAACGTCGATTGGCGCATCGAAGCCTGGGCCCCGACCGCCCACGTCAAGGGCGAGACCGTGAAAACCGGTTCGCTGAAGCTCGACGGCCAGGGACACCTCCGTTCGGAGGACCAGTCCCTGCCCGACGGCCACTACAAGCTGTTCTGGAACTTCGACGGCGAGCACGGCAAGGCCAAGCACAAGGTCTTCTGGGTCGACTGCAACGACGACAAGAAGCCGGGTGGTGACAAGCCGGGTGGTGAAAAGCCGGGCGGTGGCAAGCCGGGTGGTGAAAAGCCGGGCGGTGGCAAGCCTGGTGAGGTCACCCCGTCGGAGTCCGCCGGCGAGCCGGGCTCCGTCACCCCGCCCAACCCGTCCACCTCGACGCCGCCGAGCGAGGCGCCCGCCTCGTCCGCCCCCGAGGGCACCACAGAGACGCCCTCGGCAGCGGCTTCGGCCTCCGCCCCCTCCTCGTCGTCACCGTCCGCACACAGTGAGGGCGACCTCGCCGAGACCGGTAGTGGCGCGCCCGTCGGCCTGCTGTCCGCAGCGGCCGCCGCGCTCGTCGCGGCCGGCGGCTTCCTGGTGATCCGCCGCCGCAAGGCTCAGCAGCACTGATCCGCATCGGAGCCCCCGTGCTCCGTAGTCGGTGAGCTCGTTGTTTGACCTCTGCCCGTGGTCAGCCCCTTGGCCGGTCACGGGTTTTGAGGTTCTCGGGGCGGCCGGGCGCCGCAGAAGTGATCAGCGGCTACGTGCGGGTTGGGTGCGGCGTTCGAGAGTGCGTCGGTAGTCCTGGAACCGGGCCTTGGCGATCAGCGAACGGTCGCTGTTACGGAGCACGATGCCCTCGGGCCGGCCGCCCGCGCCCTCGTCCAGGGCCACGCGGCTCGCCGGCAGGTGACCGGCGAGGAACGTCTGCATCTCGGCGATGCCGGTCGGCAGGTCACCCGCGTCCACCGTGGCCAGCCGCGGGACCAGCTCGATGCTCTCCGCTGTGGCGGACCGGGTCAGTTCGCCCTCGGAGAGGAACCGCTGCCCGCCGTCCTCGCGCCAGCTGGAGATCCGGGCCCGTGGCCGCTCCAGGACGTCGAGCGGGATGTCGGCCGCGTCGAACAGACGGTGGCCGACGGCGCGGCCACCGGTGTATTCGCGGCCGGCCGCGGTGACCTTGCCGCCGTACACCTCCAGGTACAGGACCCGGATACCGCTGGTGGGCGGGGTGACGCGGTCGGCGAGGGGACGCAGCGCGTCGGCGATACCGAGGGCGGGGTTCCCGATCAGGTCGCCGCGGGCGTACAGGAGTTCCTCGCGGCTGCCGAGGACGTAGTCACCGCTGGGAAAGCTGACGATGCGGCCGTTGGTGCCGTCGACCTTCTCGGTGAGGTACACGTCGCCGTCGAAGTCGGCCGCGTCCTCGATGAGGCTGCCGTTCTTCGGGTCGAGCGCGTGGTAGGTGGGGATCGACGGGTACTTGGTCGCGGTGTTGAGGGCGGCGAGGTCGATGGCGCGGAGCATGCTGTGCTGTCCTTCCTGGCGGCTGAACGGGGGTGTGGGCACGAACTCGCCGTATACCAGCAGGAGTTGGTGAGGTTCGCCCCGCGGAGGACGCAGGACGACGCCGGTGAGGGCGGCCCGTCGGGCGAGCATGTAGGGCGGCGCGGTCTTCGAGCAATGTGTTTTGTTCTCGATGCCCACACGGGCCCGGGCTGCGCGGCCCAAGCCGGTCCCGATGCGAAGTCCCGTTCACATGGCGGGAGATCGAGAAGGTGCGGTACGGTGACGAAATCATCACACTCTGTGTGTCACCGTGCACACAGAGCGGCCCCCGGCGGTGCGCCAAACACCATCCGAGGGCCTACACCACCAGTGGAACCAGAGGCCACCGGAAATGCTGCGTCATGCTATCGCGCCGTCTGCGCGCTTCACGAAGGCATCGCACGATGTCGTACGCCACTCACGTCTGAGCAGTGACGCCAAGATCCTGCTCCTGTACGTCCAGGGCCTGCCCGACGATGCCACGTACAAACCGTTGAGCGAACTCGCCCGCAAGCTGGGCATCAAGGGCCGTGCGTACCAGAAGGCGAAGGGGCAGCTCGTCGAGCACGGGTACGTCCACGAGTGGCGGAGCCAGGGCGAGGGCGGGCGCTGGCTGACCGAGCAACTCGTCGCGAACAACCCCCTGACGAGTGACCAGGCACGACACCTGCGAGGCACCCCACCCACGCCCGCACTCGCGCCCGCACCCGCGCCCGCGCCTACGATCCGGCCACCGAGTACGCACTTCCCGACGGTCGGCGAACCGGCTCCTCGGACGGTCGGTGGCTATAAACCCGCAGAAGACCACAGTGATAAAACCACTCCCCACCCACCCCCCGAACCCGAGCCGACGCTCAAGCCCACCCCGGAACCGGCACCCGAACCAGCCCCACCGAATCCGACCGCACCGATTCCGACACCACCCCCCTCCCAACTCGCCGCAGCGGAACGGGTCCTGCTCTCCCTGCGCCACTCCCGCCGCGAACTCCACCTGGGTCTACGCGAAGCCCGCGCCCTCGCCGTGGAGGCCGTCAAATGGCTGGAGCGCGGCGTGAGCGAATCCGACCTGCGCCACGCCCTGCTCGCCGAACGCCCCGACAACGGCGTCCGCTCAGCAGTCGGCTTCCTGCGCTACCGCCTCATCCAGAAACTTCCCGAGCCCCCCGTCCAGCACCAGCCCTGCGAACGCCCACCCCTGCCCGAACTGACCGAATGCACCGGCCCCGGCGACCCACACGTCTTCCGCCCCCTGTACGGCGAATCCGAATGCCCCGCCTGCCGCCGCGACGCCGCCCACCCCGAAACCGACCCCATCTCCTGGCGCGACCGCATCGCCAGAATCAACGGCACACCAACACCCCTACCGGCCCAGGCATGAACCGCGTGGTCGCTTCTTGCCGCAAGCACGGGTGACGGAGGCTGATGCCGCGTATTCTTCAAGCCCGAACCGAGCTCCGGTCCAGCAGCAACGCAGGAGGGCCTGTGACCGAGCCGGAGCGGCCACCGGGGCTCCGGGTAGGAGCAGCGCAATCGGGCATGACAGTCTGTGCGGCTCTGTCTTCGGCCGACGGATTGAGGGGGCAAAACGTGGGCGATCCGGTCTTCGTGGTTCACGGTGTGGCGGCCGGCGATCCGGAGGGCTTCGAGGCGGCCGTTGCCTCGCTGCAAAAGGCCTCCGGAGTCGAGATGGTGCCTGTCTACTGGGGCGACCTCGGCGCGCACGACGAGTTCATCACCATGACGCTGCCGCTCCGGTCCGCGCAGGGGGACGGTGCAGCGGATTCGGGGCTCAGGGAAGAGCCGTGGCGGCAGCCAACGGACCTGGAGCATCCCGATGTCGGAGCGCTCGCCCAAACCCTGACGGTCGACGGCGAGGGAATCAGCCGCTGGCCCCAGGTGGAACAGGAGGTCCTCCACACCCTGGGGACCGAACCCGATGACGGAATGCGCGACGGGTCCGGGCCGGGCACCGATTCCCGTGTTAGGGATGGGCTGGCCTTCCTGGCGGACGCGTGGATGGAAACTCTCTGGTTGCAGCGCACGGACGACGCCGAGCTGCTTCGGGAGGCAGCGCGCGCCCTCGCACACTCCCTGGAGGATCTGACGTACGGCGCCCCGGGGCACGAGGCGGACGGTCTGCGAACGGGCGGTCCACGGGCGGACGGTCTGCGGACGGGCGGTCTATGGGAGGACGGTCTATGGGAGGACGGTCTACGGACGGGCGGTCCACGGGAGGACGGCCTACGGACCGGCGGGAGCGAGCCGGACGATGACGGTCGGCGGCGCATGCGTGCGGTACTGCGGCGCAGGCTGGCCGACTTGGACCGTGTGACGGGCGCGGCCGTCCAAGCTGTCGCCGGACGTGCCAACCACGCGTTGCGCACCCGGATCGGGCCGGGGGCCACCCGCTTCCTGGGGGACGTCCTCGTCTACCAACGGCACCAGGCCGCGATCCACGCGCGGGTGCGCGAGACCGTCGACCGGGTCGATCCCAGGCTCGGGCGTTCCTCGGACCACCCGGTCCGAATGGTCGCGCACAGCCTCGGCGGGGTGATCTGCGTGGACATGGCGACGGCCGCCGATCCGCTGTGGACGTCCGAACTTGTCACGTTCGGGTCCCAGGCCGCGTTCTTCCACGTCTGCGACCCGCGGGGTGGCCAACTGGCCCACTACACGGGCGACAAGCACGTCGAACTGCCGCCGTCGCTGCACCACTGGGTGAACCTGTGGGAGCCGCTCGACCTGCTGGCCTTTGCGGCGGCCCGGGTGTTCCGGCATCACGACGGGCGCTACCCCGTGGACACACCCGTACCGCATGCCGCGAGCACCGGTTTGTGGACGCATTCGGCCTACTGGGAGATGCCTTCCGTCGCGGCCGAGATCGCGGCGGTCATGACACGGCAATAGAAAGGGGGCGGTGTGCGCACTCGTGTACGGGCGGACGACGGCCGCCACCTCCTCGTCGAGCGGCTCGGGGATCCGAGGGGCCGCGCGGTCTTCCTGCTGCACGGCACCCCCGGCAGCCGGCTCGGTCCCGCGCCGCGCGGCATGGTCCTCTACCAGCGCAAAGTGCAGCTCATCAGCTACGACCGGCCCGGGTACGGCGGATCGGACCGGCTGCCGGGCCGAAACGTGGCGGCGGCGGTCCAGGACGTCCGCGCGATCGCGGACCACCTGGGCTTCGAACGGTTCGCTGTGGTCGGACGTTCGGGCGGCGCGCCACATGCCCTGGCCTGCGCGGCACTGCTCCCTGACCGGGTCACCAAGGTCGCCGTGCTGGTCCCCGTGGCTCCCTGGGGTGCGGACGGTGTGGACTGGTTCGCCGGAATGTCCCCCAGCGTGGTCCGTGAGTACGCCCGGGCAGGACCGGATCCGCGCGGAGCCGAGGATCAGCCCGGGCACTTTGCCGCGGGCCGCCGCGTGCTGCACGCGCACGAGGGCGACACCGTCGGTCTCCTGACCGAGCTCAGGCGCGCGCTCGCCGACCCCGACCACCCGGCCGTGGCCGACGCGGAGGTCCGTGACATGTTCCTCCGTGACTTCAAGGAAACCCTGCGGACCTCCGCCTACGGGTGGATCGACGACGCCCTGGCGCTCTCCTCCCCATGGGGGTTCACCCCGCAGGACATCAAGACGCCGGTGCTCCTGTGGCACGGCGGGAACGACGCGTTCTCGCCCGTCGGACACAGCCGCTGGCTCGCCGAGCGCATTCCGGGGGCCACGGTGGTCGTAGAGGGTGACGCGTCGCCCGTTGACGCGTCGGGCGCTCTGTTCCGCATCCTGTCCTGGGTCACCGGCCCCGACCCGGCTGTCCGAGCACCCGCCCTCCGCACGGGTGACCCCGGGCACAAGGTGGATTTCTCGGCGGACAATCAGCTCTGGCTGCCGGGTGGGCAGGCACCCACGCCCACGCCCGGCGACACGCGGCCCCCGACAACCGGCCCGCCCGAGGACATCCCGCCCGAGGACATCCCGCCCGAGGACATTCCGTCCGAGGGCGACGAGCCGCGCCGTCTGGTCGCGGAACTGGCACAGCAGGCGTCCTCCGGGCGGATCGTTCCGCTCCAGGTCCAGATCGTCTGCGGAGCCCAACGCGGCGGGCTGCTCGCTCCTCTCGCACCGCCGCCCGAGGGCGCACGCGTCGTCATCACCGTGCACGCCCCCGGCCTTGAGGCACTCGACGACCTCCAGCAGGAACTGACCGTCTTCCCCCGCAAGAGCTCGGCCGTCGTGCGCTTCGGGCTGCGCACCGCAGTTCCCGGGACGCACATCGTCGTCGTCCGTGCATTCCGCGGCGCCACGTTCCTGGGCGAAGTGCGCTGCGCCATCACTGTGGCGCCCGGCAGCCCCACCCGCGACGGGCTGCCTCAGCACACCCCGCTGCACAGCATGGCGTTCGACCCGGAGGGGACCACGCTCCTGGTCGACCGGGACGACACCGTCGGCACCTACAGCTTCCGGCTTGTCGGCCGGACCTGGCACGAGGCAGAGATCTTCCGCTTCCGCGACCGGGAACCCCACCAGGCCGGCGAGCGAATCTACGAGGAGCTGCGCGCGATGGCCCGCTCGGCCAACGGCCGGGACGGCAAGCAAGCAGCCCAGCTCCGCTACCAACGCCTGGAGAACCTGGGCGTCCAGCTGTGGCAGTCGGCCGTACCCCAGGCAGTGCAGCGCCAGTTCTGGGACCAGGGCCCGCGCCTGGGCTCCTTCACCGTCATCGGTGAACACGACGCCGTACCCTGGGAGTTGCTGTACCCCGTCAACGGCCGGGAGCGTGGGGACGGCTTCCTCTCCGAACAAGTGCCGCTGGTCCGCCTCGTCTACGACCACGTACCCGCCCGACGGCTCTCCCTGAACCGGCCCGCCTTCATCGTTCCACCGGGCTCCCCACCGGACGCCCTCTCCGAGGTCGCTGCCGTACGCGCCTGTATCGGCACCGCGGACACCAGCGCACCGCTCACGACACTTCAACAGCTCTCCGCGCTGATCGACCTGGGACACACCGGCCTGCTTCACTTCGCCTGCCACAACTCCTTCACGGACAAGGGCTCCAGCGTCACCATGGCGGACGCCCCGTTCGACCCCATTGACCTGAGCAAGGCCGCCGAATCCGGATCGCTGCGCGACGGCCAGCCTCTGGTGTTCTTCAACGCCTGCCGCAGCGCGGGGGAAATCCCCTGGTTCGGCTCCACACTCGGCTGGGCCCCGCAGTTCCTGCGGGCCGGTGCCGGAGCCTTCGTCGGCACTCTTTGGCCCGTACGCTCCGACTCCGCGCTCGCCTTCGCGAAGGCGTTCTACCGGCATCTCGTCATCGACCAACAGCCGCTCGGCGAAGCCTCCCTGGCCGCTCGCCGCGCCATCCGCGAGGAAAGCGGAGACCCGACGCGACTCGCCTACGCCGTGTACGGCAGCCCGTCGGCCCGTACCACGGTGGGCTGACCCTCGCGGCGGGGCCACCGCCCGGTGCAGCTTCCCGCGCTCCACCGCCACCCCTCGTCGACTCCGGAATGCCTTACGGGCAACCAGCATGTCCCCTCTTCGGCGTTTGTCGCAGGCCCTGTACGAACTCGTCCCAGGTGCTTGGCCGGACGGCTACTCGGGGCTCTTCGGGCCGCTTCGAGTCGCGTACGCCGGTGGCGGAGACCAGGTCGGCCACCACGACGCACTCGGTCCCGCTGCCGCCGCTGTAAGACGACTTGAACCAGTGCACGTGTTCGTGATCCATCACATTCCTGCGGGCCGCGCGAGGTCGACCACCGCAAGCACCGCGACAGGAAGGCAGGGCGGACGCCGTTCGTCGCAGATTAAAGACCGCTCATCGACTGCGACGCCCCTCGCTCATTGCCCCTGAACCAGGTTGATCGCGAACCTCGAACACCAGCCACCCCCCGCAATAAGGAGGAGAACATGGACGACTCACGTGACGTGACCGCCGTGAACCGAGCGCCGCTCGGTCGACGAACCTTCCTTGGCGGAGTCGGCGTCGCCGCCCTCGGCGCCACAGGCCTCGGGGGCATCAGCCTGTTCACCGGTGCCACCCTGAGTCCGGCGGCGGCCGCCACCGCGGTGCCGGAGGCGGACAAGGACCCGCTCAACCTGCTCCAGCGAATGCTGTCCTACGACACACAAAACTACGGCAAGGGCGCGAACACCCGCCCGCACGCGGAGATGCTCAAGGCGGTGTGGGAGAACGCCGGGGTGCCCACGGAGATCATCGACACTCCTCAGCCGGACAACGTGCACCTGATCGCGCGGATCCCCGGGACAAGTTCCGCTGCACCGCTGCTGATGCTCGGCCACTCCGACGTGGTGCCGGTCGAACGGGAGGCATGGTCCGTCGATCCGTTCTCCGGCACGGTGCGCAACGGGGAGGTGTACGGCCGCGGCGCTCTCGATATGAAGGGTGCGAACTCGGCGACGATCAGTGCTCTGCTGCGGCACATCTCCGAGGGGTCCCGGTTCGAGCGCGACATCATCGTGCTCACCGACTGTGACGAGGAGGCCGGCTCGTTCGGGTCGGGTTGGCTGGCGGCCAACCACTGGAACAAGGTGGACGCGGGCATGGTCCTCACCGAGGGGGGCTGGTTCCTGGCGCAGAAGGACAAGACCACCCCGATGCTGATCACTGCCACCCGGCAGGACAAGGTCTACTTCAACCTGGACCTGACCGCCGGCGGCACCGCCACGCACTCCTCCAAGCCCAACCCCGATTCCGCGATCGTGACTTTGTCCCGGGCGGTCGCCGAACTCGGCAGTTGGCTCGCGCCGGTGCACCTCACTGAGGTGACGCGCGAGTACTTCGCGGCGCTGGCAACGGCAACCGACGACGCGGAGTTCGCCCGCGCCGTCAGGCTCATGCTCTCCGCACGCAGCCAGAACGCACGGGAACGGGCCGCGGATGTCGTTGTGTCGAAGTCCTCCTACCCGTGGCTGCACCGTGCCCTGCTCCGGACCACGCATGCGTTCGTCATCGAGGACTCCGGCTACAAGGAGAACGTGATTCCGTCCTCGGCGCATGTCCGGCTCAACTGCCGTGGCATCCCCGGTGGTCAGAAGCCCCGCGAGTTCCTCGCCCAGGTCCGCGAGATGACGGCCCGCCGCGGCATCCAGGTGACGCTCGCTGCCCCGGAGGGCAAGACCGAGGCGCAGTACCTCGACGAGCTCGACGAGAGGTGGGCGACGGCGCCCGCCGACATCGACACTCCGCTGTTCCGCGCTCTGGCCGGCGCCGCGAGCGACACCTACCCCAACGCGGTGTTCGCGCCGGCCCTGTTCGAAGCAGGCACCAGCCTGGCGCCGTGGCGCGAGCGCGGCATCCCCGGATACGGGGTCTACCCGTACGTACTCGACAACGACCAGCTCATCACGATGCACGGAAACGACGAACGGATCTACGTCGAGGCGCTACGGCAAGGGACCGCGTTCATGTACCGGATGTTCTCCCGCTTCCTGCGCTGACGGACCGGTCACCAGCGGGCATGCGCCTGCAGCCGGGCGGATCCCTTCAGCGGCTTTCGGCGGGCTGTGGGATCGAGCAGTAGCGGTGATGCTCAGTTGGATGTGCTGAGCCCATCTCGGTCCCCGGTGACCGCGTCGAGTGGCTGCGGCCCCCGGGGACGCTGGTGATGCTTCTCCCGTGCGCGGCGCTCGATCACGGCGCTGCGGACCTGTTCGACGAGTTGGTTGAGGAGCCTTCCGGATCCGACATCACGATCGACGGCGGCTTCGTCACCACCTGGTAGTCACCCGATAGCCACGTGGCAGGGCGGATGCGTCGTCTACCCGGCTTCCTCGCCCCCGTGCTCGACATGCAGGACGACCTTGCCGCGTGGGTGCTCCGTCGCGAGGGCCTCGTAGGCCGCTCGCGTCTCGGTGAACGGTACGACGCGGTCCACCACCGGCTTGAGCTTGCCGGCGTCGATCAGTTCGCTGATGGCCATGAGCCCGGGCCGGTCGGGTTCGACGATGAAAAACAGGCCGCGTGCGCCACGGGCGGCGGCCTTCTCCTGGTCCGGCGGCTGCACGATGCTGACCACGATCCCGCCAGGGCGCACGACTGCCCAGGAGCGGTCCAGCGTCTCGCCGCCGACCAGATCGAGCACGACATCGACGTCGTGCACCAGGTCCTCGAAGTGTTCGTTCCGGTAATCGATGACCCGCTGTGCGCCGAGGCCGGTGACGAAGTCCTTGTCCCTTGCCGACGCGGTGGCGGTCACCCGCGCCCCGAGCGCCGCGGCGATCTGCACGGCGAAGGTGCCGACGCCCCCGGCGCCGCCCTGGATCAGGATGTGCTGTCCCCGTTGCAGCGCGGCATGGTCGACGAGCGCCTGCCACACGGTGAGCGCGGCGAGCGGGACGGCCGCTGCCTGGTCGTGGTTCAGCGTGGCCGGCTTGGTGGCGAGCATGTCGGCGGGGACGGTGACGTACTCGGCGGCCGCGCCGTCGCGCGTGAACGGGATCAGCCCGTAGACCTCGTCGCCGGTCCCGAGGTCGGTCACTCCGCTGCCCAAGGCGGCGACGATGCCCGAGACCTCGTGCGAGGGGACGGTCGGCGTACGGTCCCTGCCCGTTCCGTCGAAGCTGTCGGTCCAGGTGGCGTCCCAGTCGAGTTCACCAGCTGTGATGGAGGCGGCGCACACGGCGACGAGCGCCTCGCCCGCCGCCGGCTCGGGGCGCGGTGCGGACTCGTACGCATAGCGTTCGGGTCCGCCCCGCTCGTGGGCACGTACGGCATGCATCGTGGCGTTCATGAAGGATCACTCCCGATTCACATCACACGGGCTCCCCGCCCGAATCTACTCGGATGGCCGATGGCTCGCATACGCGAGAACGCCCCTGGGGCGGGCCGACGCAAGCCACCCCTTGATCGCAGGGGGTGGTGGCCCCGACAGTCAGGGCAAGCGACGTACAAACACGTCGAAATCTCCTGTACCCGCCGCGCCCGTTGTGGCTCTGGCAGAAAGCTCCTGCCGCACACAGGTTCGGAGTGCTTCAATGGCCCGCGACAGGACGGTATTCGTTCAGCAGGGGGCGAACGAGGTTGAAGAAGTCGTACTACGCGGCACATGTCTACATGATCCTGGGAGTGATCTCCGGGCTGTACTACCGGGAGTTCACCAAGGCCCATCATTTCGACGGTGAGACCCAACTGGCGGTCATCCACACCCACTTGCTGGCTCTGGGTATGTTGGGCTTCCTCATCGTTCTCGCCCTCGACAAGCAGTTCCACCTGTCCGGGTCGAAACTCTTCACCTACTTCTTCTGGTTCTACAACGCGGGCATCGCGATCACCGTCGGCATGATGTTCGTTCACGGTACCGAGACCGTGCTCGGAAGCAAGGTCCCCGAGGCCGTGCCGTTGACTGCAGGCCTGGGCCACACCCTTCTCACGGTCGGGCTCATCCTGCTGTTCGTCCTGCTCGGCAAACGCCTGAACGAGTCCGCGACGACCGAGCCGACGGAGTCGGAGCCCGCGAAGACAACGGCCTGAACCGGCTGTTATGACAGGCCACGTGTCATGCGGGCGGACCGGGGACTTTCGCCGAACGGCCGGTGAAGGGGCCGGGTGACCGGCGGGCCCCGGCCGCAGAGCGCCTCGGATCGGACGGACGGTGCGTGCTGCCCGCCGCTATCCGGCTGCCCCCGGTCTCGCGGCGGACGCGGCTGCGACAGCCGCAGTCAGTGGGTCGAGGACCGGGCGGTCGAGGATGTCGGCGAGGTCGGGGCCGGTGTTGTCCAGGAAGCCGTGCCGGATACCGGTGGCCATCGAGGCGAGCATGGGCGGCTGGAACGGCAGCAATTCCGGCATCTCGTCGAGGAGCCTGCGCCGGTACTCACCCAGGCCGATGGTGCGGTGCGGGACTCCGAGCCGGTCGGCTACCTGCGCTGCCGTGATCGGCGTGCCGACGAGGTCGTAGGTGCGCCCGGTGTGTGGTACCGGATCCGCTGCGGTGATCGCCGCGGCCTCGGCGAGGTCCGCACGAGCGACCGCGGCCAGGGCGCCGTCGCCGAATGCGGACTCCACACCGTCGTCGGCCCACATGAGGAGACCGCCGAAGAGTTCGGCGTAGAGGCCGTTGCGCAGGATTGTCCACGGCACGCCGCAAGCGCGCACGAGCCGTTCGGTCGCACGGTGCGCCAGTGCGAAACCGAGGTGGTCGCCGGCGCCGGTCAGGCTCGTGTAGACGACATGCCGGACGCCGTCCCGGACGGCAGCGTCCAGGACGGCCGCGTGCCGCCCGATGACCTGGTCGTCCTCGCCATACCCGGCAGAGATCAGCACCAGGGTCGATACACCCGCAAGGTCGATGCCGGAGTGGTCGTCGAAATCGAGCTGCCGCATCCCGCCACTCGGCGTACGGCTGCCGCCTGTCGCGATCACCCCGCGGGCGTGCAGCGCCGCGAGAGTGGCCGAGCCGAGGTTCCCGTTCGCTCCGGTCACCAAGATCATGTCCGTCACAGTCTTCCGTCGTGGTTCTCTGAAGTAACTACGCTTGATCCTGACCCGCCCACATACCGGTCACAAGAAGGCAGTTTGATGTCACCCACGCACACCGAGGTAACCGCCGCACCCGCCGCACCCGCCGACCTCGCCCCCTGCGGGCACGAGGAACATCCGGACTGCGGGATCCGCGATGTCCTGGACCGCATCGGGGACAAGTGGTCGGTACTCGTGATCGTCGAGCTCGCCGGCGGGCCGCGCCGGTTCCGCGAACTGCAACGCGCAATAGACGGCATCTCCCAGCGCATGCTCACCCTCACCGTGCGCAGGCTGGAGCGTGACGGACTCGTTCTCCGCACCGTGTACCCGACCGTCCCGGCCCAGGTCGACTACCGCCTGACGGAGACCGGGGCCGGCCTGACCCACCTGGTCAAATCACTCGCCGACTGGTCTCTCATCCATCGCGCGGCCATTGCCGAGGCACGGCACCAGTACGACCGGACCCACCCCGACCACGACATCCGGTAACAGGGACCGCCGTTGCCTCATGCCGGGCGTGTCGCCAGGGACGACGGAGATCAACGGGACGCCTGCGGCTCCGCCGAGCGAAGGCTGATCCCGCAAGCGACCGGGAGTGCGACCCGAGGGCTCAACCGCACGGCACGACCAGGGCAAACGACGTACGGACACGCCGGAAGCTCTTGTGTCCGCTGCGCCCGGCGTGGCTCATGCACTCCACGTCAACGCTCGCGGAGTCCATGGAAGGCTCCGCGGCCCAGCCGCACCAAAGACACTCGGCCTCAGGGGCGGAGGAACGGGTGGTTCAGGTGGACGGTGGCCAGGAGGTGGCCGCGATCGCGGGCGTCGGCGAGGAGATTCTGCCGGGTGCGGCGGGCCGTGGCCTGGTCGCTCTCCAGCCGGTACGCGACGCTCGGCGCGGCCAGCTGGACAGCGTGCACGAAAACGTCGCCGGTGATCATGATGCGCCCCCGGCCGCCGTCGACGAGCACGGACTGGTGTCCGGCGGTGTGGCCGGGCGTCGGCACCGCGGTCAGTGACGAGCGGCCCGGGCCGCCCTGCACTCTGACTCGCCCGTCGATACGGTGCAGCAGTCCGGCCCGGCGCAGGGGCTCGACCACGTAGGTCATGGCGCTGTCGTCGGCGGCAAGGGCCGCGATCTCCGCCCGCTGGACCACATGTCGGGCGTTGGGGAACAAGGGAGTGCCGGTGGTGTCGACCGTCCAGCCGTAGTGGTCCTCGTGGAGGTGGGTCAGGACGACGGTGTCGACATCGTCCCGCTCGATGCCGGCGAGCCGGAGGACCGCCGGCAGGTGGCCCGGCACCGGGGCCCAGCCCGATGCCGGGCTGCCGACCGGACCGATGCCGGTGTCGACGAGGGTGACGCGGCCGCCGGGCCTGCGGACGGCGTAGCAGCGGAAGTCGAGTTCCCACGTGTCGCCCGGGCCGAAGGCGGCGGGGTCGAGCCGCTCCGCGCGCGCCCAGTCCGTGTCGCTGGCGCCGGGGAACCAGTCCTGCCGCTTGCCGGGGAAGGTCCCGTGGGCGTCCAACAGCGCCAGTACCTCGTAGGGGCCTGTGCGGCGGGAGACGATGTGCGCGGTGCCGGTGCGGCGCTGGGATGCGGCCGCCGTGTGGGTGCCGCCCGTGCCGGCCCACGCGGTGAGTGCGCCGATGCCCACGGTGGCGGCGCCCAGCAGGACTCTGCGGCGGCTCGTGGAGTTGTCCGTCGTCGGCGCGTCGGACGGAACGGGACGGTGGGTCATGGGCTCCCCCTGCGCAGTCGGTTTTTGGTGGTGTCCACCATCGTGTGGGGGCCGGGCACGCCGGAGCTTGTACATTCGTGTCCGGTTCACAGGGGCCTGGGCAAGGGGGCCGCGCCCTACGATGGACGAATGGCCGGGGATCGACGGGTGTACCTGCGCGAGGACGACGTCCACCTCACCGATGTGCGCTGCGGCAGCACGACGCGCGGCTGGTCGCTGCTGCGGCCCGCTCCGGTGTTCGGCCTGGTGCTCCTGCGGGACGGGGTGCTGCGCGGCCGGGCCGACGGCGTCGAGCACGTGGTGGACGCCGCCAGCGTGTACGTCGAACGCCCCGGCACCGAGCAGCAGTTCGCGCATCCGCAGGGGCCCGACACGTTCACCGAGATCGTCCTGTCCGAGCCCCGGGTCGCGGACCTGCTGGGCGGCGACCCCACCGTTCCGGAGGGCCTGGTCATGGTGACGCCGGAGCTGGCCCTCGCCCACCGGATGCTGCTCTCCAGCGCCCGCCAGGGCGCTGATTCCTTCGAACTCGGCGAGTACACGGCCCGGTTGTCGGCCGCGGTCTTCGCGCGGCTCGCCCCGGCCCGCGCCGCCTCGGGGCGCCCCGCCTCCGCCGCCGCCCGTCGGCGTCTCACCGACGACGCGCGCGCCGTGCTGGCCGCCGAACCGACGATCGGGCTGGAGGCGCTGGCCCGGACCGTGGGCGCGTCACCGCACCATCTGAGCCGCGTCTTCACGGCCGTCACCGGGATCACGCTCTCCGCCCATCGCGGCCGACTGCGCCTCGCCCGGGTCCTGGACCGCCTCAGCGAGGGCGAACGCGACCTGGCGGGGCTGGCGCGGGAACTTGGTTACACCGACCAGTCCCACATGACCCGTGCGGTCCGCCGGACGGCGGGGCTCCCTCCTGGGCGCCTGCGCACCCTGCTGACGTCATCGGAGGCGGCAGTCGAGGCGGGCGTACACGCCGTCGCGGATGTGCACGTCATCACCGACGGGCGTGGCAGCCGAAGCTGACCTCGGTGGAAAGTTCCGGTGGCCGGTCGTTGAGTTCGTGGCAGGTGCCTTGGCGCAGATCGAGAATTCCCGCCCCCGTCGGCGACGCGAAATAGACGCATGGCCTCACCCGAAGGTGGCCTGCTATTGACCAGCCATCAAAATGCCTGCTGCTCTTGGTAGGTTGAGTCGCCAACCAGGGGGTGCCGCGTGTCCCGGTCCGATCTGCGAGCGCTGTTCCGATCCAACGATCGCGAACTGAGAGCGGTCGATTTCTTCGCAGACCGTCGGGACGAGTGGGAGACGGTGGCCACAGCCCTCGCCCGGCATACCCAACGGGTGAAACTGCCCGGGTTCGACGTGGAGGACCTGGAGTCCGCCAGGCGTAACGCCCTCGTCTTCTACGGGGTCGGCGGTATCGGCAAGTCCACCTTCTCGCGAGGTGTCGCGGAGCACCTGGTGGACGGTTCGGCACACGGCGGTGACTGGCCGTCGCTGGACGCCGGGATCGGCCGGGTCGTGCCCGTACGTGTCGACCTGTCCAATGAATCGGGAGGGGACTTCGAGTCGTTGACGCTGGCCCTTCGGCTGGCGGCCTCAGAACTCGGCGAACCCATGCCAGCCTTCGATATCGCCTTCCAACGGTACTGGGAGCGCAACCACCCGGGGGAGCCGCTCGAGGAGTATCTGCGGCGGCGTACCTGGTTCAGCCGGTTTCCCGGCACGCGGTCGCTGTCGGGCCAGATGCAGTCGGCACTGTCCGATATCGCGCAAGCGGTGGCCCTGCCGGGTACTGCGGGCGCAGTCATCGGGCAGAGTGTCGGCGCCGTCGTCCGGGCCCTGCGCGAACACCGGCAGCAGGTACGCGCACTCGCGGAATGCCGTCGCCTGGCCGACCTGCTGGAGGCCGACCCCGACCTCGAGGCCCTGAGCTACTACTCACACTTGCTCGCCTGGGACCTCAGCCGGGTGCCGGAGAAAAAGCGGGCCACGCTCGTCGTCCTGCTGGACACCTTCGAGGATGTCGGCGACCGAGTCCACCGTGATCTGGAACGGTTGATCCAGCGCA
Source organism: Streptomyces sp. NPDC058092 (assembly GCF_042884935.1). Classification (NCBI taxonomy): domain Bacteria; kingdom Bacillati; phylum Actinomycetota; class Actinomycetes; order Kitasatosporales; family Streptomycetaceae; genus Streptomyces; species Streptomyces sp. NPDC058092. The sequence continues at coordinate 199,846 of NZ_JBHVSY010000005.1, read as the reverse complement.
TGGTGTGGCTCATGCCGAATGTCCTGTTCGTCATCACCGGTCGCAATCGCCTCCAGTGGGACGACCTCAAGCTCGAAGGTCAGCTCGACTGGGCGGGTCCGGAGTGCTGGCCGCTGCTGGTGGGCGGCGCCACCGAGGAACCGCGTCAGCACACGGTCGGCTACCTCTCGGCGGAGGACTGTGAGATCTACCTGCGCGAGCGGCTGACCATTGCCAGCCGACCGTTGATCGACGACCGGACCCGCCACATGATCACGGCGAACTCCCACGGCCTGCCGCTCTATCTGGACCTTGCGGTGATGCGGTTCCTGGATCTTTACCGCCGTAACGACCGTGCCCCGGTGCCCGGTGAGTTCAATCTCGACTTCTCCGCCCTCGTCGCACGTACGTTCCGTGACCTCACTCCGGATGTACGCCGTGTGCTGCGCGCGGTGAGTCTGCTGGATTCCTTCTCGGTCGAACTGGCCACCGCCGCGGCCGGTCTCGATCGCGACGCCCCTGCCCTCGACCTCGTCGAGCGCCCGTTCGTCGACATGGACCCTGGTGCGCCGTGGCGGCACCGGCTGCACGATCTCGTGCGGGAGGCAGTCCGCGAGGCCGACGACACGAGTGAGGACCGGTGGAGCGAGGCGGACTGGAAACGAGCGGCCCGCCGTACGTTCGCCGCCCTCGGCCGCGAAGCGGCGAATGACGACCGGGCTCGCCTCGTGGCTGCCCTGCGTCAGGGGCTGCGTCTGGCCCGCGACTACCAGTTGGACCTGGACTGGCTGGCCGATGCGGCCTTCCGCTACGTGGACGACTTCGTCTGGGAACCCATCGAGCTGCCGGCGCAGGATGACGGCGGCGGCGACGCGATCAGTACGCCGGCCGAGGCCCTGGCCGTGTCGCTGTCGGCCATCGCCCAACGGCAGCGCGAACACCGTGGTCGCACGGCGGAGCGCCTGCGCTCGGTTCTCGACTCCGGGCAGCTCCCCGACCGGCTGCTGGAGCTGCCGCGATACTTCCTCGCGGAATGCGATCGTGATCTGGGGAACTTCGACGCGTCGCTGGACGGGATGCGTCAGGTCGCCGACGACGGAGGCCGCCTCGCACCCACGGCGGCACGAGGTCTGGTGCACCTTGCCCGCCGGGTCGGCCGCTTCGAGCGCGTACGTGTCGCAGTCGAGGCCCTGGGACCGGAAGGCCGAGCCGACCGGGCCCGTGGTGACCTCTGGTGGACGCAGGGCAACATCGGACCCGCATGCTCCGCCTACGCCGCTGGACGAGACGAAGCACTCCACCTCGACCAACCGGGCGAAGCAGCGCTCGCCCAGGCATGCCTGGCCTTCGCCGCGGCCTTCCAGGATCGCCCCCGCGCAGCTGAGCAGATCGCCCGTGCTGAGGACATGCTCGGCGGTGTCTCGATCCGTTGGGCGGAGATCCAGACGTCCATCGCCACACTCGTACGGGACGCCGGTGTCGCCGCGGATCTCCCGCAGCGCGCCGAGGACACCGCCTCTCGCGCTCGGGAAGCGGGACTCACCTCCTCCATCGCCTACATCCGCCTCGCGGTCTGCCTCCACTTCCTGGTCCTCGGGCGCCTCGACCTGCTGGATGAGGCGAGGGAGCGGTTGCGAGAGTGCGTACGGGGAGAAGAGTTCGCCTATCTTGCGGAACTCTCCTACCTGATGGCCGACGAGGTGCCGTCGGCCGATCTACCCTGCGCGCAGTGGCTGGACGGGCAGGCTGCCGTGCAGGCACGCTGGGTGGCGATCGTCGAAGACCGGCGCCGGGAGGCTGCCGCGATCAGAGGAGAATGAACAGGTGGCGAAATACACCACGCTGGAACAGATCGACCTGCCGGCCGTGGCAGACCGCTATGGGCTCAAGGAATCGCGGCTCGCGCCGCTGGCGGGCGGCGCGGCCAACTCCAGTTTCCGCCTCTCCAGCGCCACTGGTGAATTCGTCCTTACCATCCTCGACAACCACGACACGGCGAGCGCCGAGAGCCTGGCGGCTCACACCCAGGCCCTGTTCCTCCTGGGTGTCCCAACAAGTGCGGTCGTGCAGGCCCCCGACGGCTCACTGATCACGCACTTCGACGACCGCCCGGTGATTCTCAAGGCGTGGGCCGACGGAAGGGTGGTGCAGCCTTTGCCGGTCACCCTTCTGCCCGAAGCGGGACGCATCCTTGCCCAACTGCACGCGCTCCCTGCCCAGTCAGCTGGCCTCACCGACATCCCCGTCGGGACCCGCCGCCTCTCGTCCGACCACGAGGCCCTCATCCCGGACCTCCCCGACAGGAAATTCGCCGCCTGGCTCACCGATCAGCTCAGCCGCATCCACCGGGCCGAAGCAGCGAGCAGCCGCCCGCGCACTGTCACGCACGGGGACCTCTTCGACGACAACATCATCGTGCGGATTGACGGCAGCCTCACCGTCCTCGACTGGGAGACCATCTCCCTCGACGACCCGCTGCTCGATCTCGGCATGGCGGCGGTGGGCTTGGCCCAGGAACACGGCGCACTGTCACCGGAGCGCGTGAAGGCCCTGGTCTCCGGCTACGAGCAGATCGCCCCCCTGTCGGAGGAGGACGTGGCCGCGCTCCCCGGGGAGATCATCCACGCGGCGCTCATCATCGCCTTTCACCGCTACTACCGGCACCACGTGCGCTTCCCGGACCCGAGCAAGGCCACGTACTACCTGGAGATGATCCGGTTCGTGGAGTCGGTGGAGGGCGTTGCTCGGGTGCTTGGCTGACGGGAGCGGGGCAGGGTGAGCGGGTCCGGCAACGGTTCCGCAGGCAGACAACGCCCATCCGTCGGCTGGTGAACGCGGCCTCCGGCGAGCTCGCACCCGAAGTCGCGGACACCCGTGGACGCTCCCTCGCCGCAACACCGGCACAGCTCGCTCCGGATGGCGTGACCCGCCGCGGTGGTGGCGGCCTTCGCTCTCACCGATCGGATCAGAGCTGTTGCAGACGAACCGACTCGATGAACCCGGCCCATGCGTCTCGCTGTACGGCGATGTGGCGACCGTTCGGCCGCTTCGAGTCGCGTATGCCTACGGTGGCGTGCAAGTCGGCGATCTCGATGCATTCGCCGCCCGTGCCATTGCTGTAACTGCTCTTCCGCCACTGCGGGGAAGTGGGAGGTTGGGTCATCAGTAGTGCTCCTTGAGGATTTCGTGGATCAATGAGCTCGAACGCTCGGGGCCGAGGGCCAGCGCCCTGAGATGGTCGAACGCCTTCGTGTACAGGCTGACATCCTCGGCGCTTTCGAGGTAGACCGAGTCGGTCAGCCCTTCGCGGTAGACGACGTCCGGGTCCTCCTGCTCGGGGAAGCCCAGGATGGTGAATGGGCCTGTCGCCGGGTAGGCGCCGGAATCGTACGGCAGGACCTGCACGGTCACGTTCCGCAGACCTGCGAGATCCACGATGCGTTCAAGCTGTTCGGCCATGACCGATCGGCTACCGACGATGTGCCTGAGAGTGCTCTCGTGGATCACGGTCCAGAAATCCGGTGGAGCCTCGGCCGTGAGCAGTCGCTGCCTGCGCATGCGCACTTCGACCAGCTGCTGGATCTCTTCGTGGGACCGGTCGGCGGACGCACGGCTCAGCTCCGCCGCGTACTCCGGTGTCTGGAGTAGTCCGGGGATGAACTCTCCCTGATAGCTGCGTAGGCCGGAGGCGGCCTGTTCGAGGCCTACGTAGACCGAGAACCACGAGGGAATGGCGTTACCGTGCGCGTGCCACCAGCCCTTGGTCTTGGACTCCTTCGCGAAGGACCGCAACAGGTCCCGCAGCTCGGCGGACGTGTCGTAGAAGCGGCAGAGCGCGTCCACATCCGAAGGCTGTACACGCCCTTGGCCGGTCTCCAAGCGATTGATCTTGGAGCCGCTCCAGTCGAGTTCCTTTCCGACCTGGTTGCAGGTCAGGCCACTCTCTTCGCGCAGCTTCTTCAGCTCGATCGCCAGACGTCGGCGGCGGGCAGTGGGCGAACCGGCCACTTCAACACCTCTTCGAGTAACGGGAGTTACATCCCATCGGAAGCGACGGCGATCGACAATCACCCTAAGGAGGGAATCTCGCCGTGCACATTGCATGTCGGGACAAGATGTTGGCATTCTCTGACCGGAGACAACCGAGAGTCACTGTGCTTCACAGAAGGTGAAGATGCGGAGGCATCGCCATGCGAAAGGCGTGTGCTCGTGGTGAATGGAAACGACGGCTGCATGACGCGGAAGCCCTGGGAGTTGCCCTTTCTGGCGGAGCCCGAGGAGGTTGCCGCACTGAGACGCATCATGCGGCTGCACCTGCGACTATGGGGCCTCTCGGACGTGGCAGATGCCGCCGAGACCTGCGTGAGCGAACTGGTGGCGAATGTGATCAGACACGTTGGTGCGGGGACGCCAAGCACGCTTGTGGTCGCGATGAACGGCACGCATCTACGGGTCGCACTCCGCGACCCGGACACCCGGGCCCTTCCCACACTTCTGTCCGCCGGCCCCGACGACGAGTCGGGGCGTGGGCTGGCGATGCTGGACGCCGTGTCAGAACGGTGGGGCGTGATTCTCGGCGCGGAGTCCAAGCTCGTCTGGTGCGATCTGGCCACGCCCCTGACTTCGTCCGGCGGCCATGTCGATGACCCGAGGATCGCCAGGAGCGAAGCGTGCCTGACGCTCTACGCGGGTGGTGCGGCGGCGGAGAACCTTGGTGCAGGCCGAGCGGGCGTCGCGTTCCAGGAGGAGGCGGCGATCGAACTGATCGCCGATCTCCTCCACTGGTTGCGCGCGCACGGCCGCGACCCCGACGAGGCGCTGGACCGGGCCCAGACGCACTTCGAGGCCGAGCTCGGCCTGGCCGGATGATCGTGCGGTCACGACTGCAGTGCCTCGTGCAAGAACCCGATCGACGGATCCTCCGGCGGGCCGATCAGCGGAGCGCGGTCGAGCAGACCGTCGTCTCCGACAACAACAGGGACGCGTGGCATGAACAGCGAAACATTGCCCAGCGCAGAGGGCGCCGAGTCTGATCACGAGCGCCCAGTGTGTCCCCGGGGCGTGGGCTGTCGCAGGCTCCGCACGAACTCGGTCCAGGTGCTTCTCTGGACGGCAACTCGGGGCGCGTCGAGTTCGGGCGCGGGGCCGCCGAGGACGAGAAACGTGAGGCGGGGCGAGGTATGGCTCTTGTGGACAATGTTGCAGATCGCTGGGGCGTCATCCTGCGCGGTGACTCCAAGGTCACCTGGTGCGAGCTGGCCACCGGCCCCAGGTCATCAAACGACCCAAGTTGCGAAAGCGGCAGCGCTGTTGGGTCTCTGCGGGTTGGCTGCTATCCCGGCGAACTCGCGGCAGGGGCGACTGAGTCTGGCCGTGGGCAAGGACATGGCGATCGGCCTCATCGCTGACCTACTCCACTGGCTCCGCGCCCATGGGTACGACCCGGACGACGCTTTGGAGAGCGCTCAGGCGCATTTTGAAGCGAGTTGACAGGAGCTGCAGCACGTTCTGGTCCGATGAGTTAATGGGCCAGAACGCGATTGCCCGACCGCTGCAGCCCCTGCATCTTTGCGGGCTGCACGAACCTGGACACCCAGCGCCCTGCGTGCTGCCCACCTGTTGGTGCTCACCGATGGATCAAGGCTTGTACTCGATGCGTGGGATGGCTACGGCCCAGAGTAGATCCCGCAGGCGGATGCACTCGGCCTCGGCTGGCCGCAGTGTCATCGACAGGCCGGCCTCCGCGGCCCCGCTGGCCGCTCCCGCGCGATCGGTGCCGCGATACGCGCTGGCCGGGCGAACCGTGAGTCCGAGCGGGAGACCGCGGCCCGCATTCAAGCCGCCGTTGCGGAGGGCAGACCGCTCAGCCTCTGGTGACGCCACGCCGTCGGCAAGGGGCTCTCCCGCACCCCACCTGTACCGTCGGGTAACTGGCTTACAAGTTAGAGAAGTTGCATTATCTGAAGACCTTCCGCGGATGAGTAGACCTTCCGGTGATCATTGTGCTTGTTCTGATCGGCATAGCCATCGCGGTATGGCTTATTGGGTCAATAATCTTGCGGGGCATCGGCTGGTTCTTCCTCTTTCTTGGCGGGGTCAGCTTGTTTTTCATAGAAGATTACAACAGCGTTGCCGCATATGGATATCCTGGGGCATTCCTCTCCATTGGCATCCTTTCATGGCTCGTTGGTCACTGGATCTTTGCGCAAAAAAGGCACTATTGCAATTCCGATATCGCCCGGCGTTTCTGGGGATGGCTTGCCGGAGGTCGCTTTGATACGACCCGCAATTATGGATACGTGGTGCATCACGTCGACGAGGATCCGAAGCGCTAGCCTCGATCTTGCATGACGGTCCGTCGGTTCTTCCGGCGGGCCGTTTCGCTGTTGCGGGCTGATGGTGGGAATGCTGGCGGCCCGGCTGTCGCGTCGGGTGGGCGCCGGGTTCTACTGCTCCGGTGGAGTAGTTCTGTTCGTAGGGACTAGAAGACGCTGGCCAGCCAGGGTTAGGCAGGGCTTGGGGCCGTTCGACTGCTGCGGTGATCGCGTCGGTCCAGGGCCAGTGCGCCGCGAGGCGGAGGTAGCGGCGGCGGCCGGTGGTGACCAGTTGGGACACGGCCGGACGAACACACCCGGTCGACGCCCCGCGACCACCTGCGAGATCAGGCCCAAGAGGCAGCCTGTGGCCACCGCGCAGTGCGTTCAATAGTCGGCCAGCGATGCGATACGAGCCACTACTTAACGATCTGTGGTCACTTTTAGGCCAAGTATGATGGAAAACAAGTCACTTATTCTTGTAAAGCGACACGGGTAATCGAAAATGATCCGATAGTCGGAAGTATGTTCGCATGGTTGCGTACAGAGCCTTCTTCGGGCATGTGGACGAGTATCTTCCGGGCGTCCATTTTGAATCAAGGCTAGCTGTCAAGGATGCCAAGCTCCATAAAGAGCGTGAGGCCGGTATCTCTTGGGGTCTTGATGGCGATGGCGAGCGAGCCGCGGATGCGATCGTGCTGAACAAGGGATATGAAGACGATCTCGACAATTGGGACGAGGTCACCTATACAGGTGCTGGCGGTCGGGACCGCAACACTGGTCGGCAGATAGAGGATCAGACCTGGGAGAATCGGGGAAACGAAGGTCTGAGGAGAAGTCGAATATCGGGCAACCCGGTGCGCGTTATCCGTGGCAGTGAGGGAGAGCGAGATTATTCGCCCGTCAGCGGCTATCGGTATGACGGCCTCTATCAGATCGTTAATGAGTGGACTGAAGTAGGCAAGGCCGGCTTTCGCATCTGTCGGTTTAAGCTGCGCCGACTCCCTGTTGAGACGCAAGAGCTCACACCCGTTGAGCAACAGGTCCGTGAAAGTCTCGATCGTCAAGAGCAAGCCGCGGTCGGTGAAGGCGGTGCTGATGGTCCCGAGTTGGCCACACGGCGGCGTGCATCTACGGTTGAACGCATCGTCCGCGACACTGCGGTTGTTCGTCGAGTCAAAGAGTGGCACGAATACACGTGCCAGGTCTGTGGTCTCGCGCTGACAGTCGGACCAGAGGGCAAGAGCTATGCCGAAGGAGCACACATACAAGCGCTCGGGGGTTCAGCTGGGGGCCCCGATGTCGAAGGAAATGTCTTGTGTCTGTGCCCCAACTGCCATGTGCGGCTTGATCGTGGCGCTCTCTATCTGACCGACAATCTCCACGTTGTGGATCGCTACGCGGAAGGTTTGACCTCGCTACCTGTTCCATTGCGGACCGTAGAGCGACACCGTGTGGGGGAACGATTCCTGCGAGCACATCGTCGCTTCTGGCGTATAAGCGATCCGAATCACTAACCCGCAGCAATTGTTGAGTAGGTCCATACATCAGCCGGAATCTCATGGCGGAGCTTCCACAAGATGCCCATGGGCTTACTGCCCTTGTGTTCGACGTACTCGGCGGGGCCAAGAAGCATCCAAGGCTGCGGCCCGCCGATGTCCGTCTTCTTGTAGCGGCGGACGAAGAGTAGGACGTGGCTGCCCTTCTCCTTGTGGGTCTGGTACCGGATGCCGGTGGGGGATGTCTCCGCAGTCTGGTTCTGGGATTCCCAGTGGAACAGGGACTCGTTCAGGGCGTAGTCCTTGTAGCGAGTCTCTGGCGAGAAGTCCTTCTCGTCCTTTTCGAGGGTGATGAGTAGTGCGTCAGTCTGGATGTTTTCGCACCACTTCACACCTTCGCGGAAGTGTCCCGGCATGAAGCCGCCCACGTAGGACTGCCCCAGGGCGGGGAGGATCTCTTCGCGGCTGTACGAGGCGTGGACGGTCAGCGGCAGGTTTGCATGCCCACCGAGCAGCGGGACGGGTACGTGGTCGGCCTGGCCCAGTACGTGAGCGAGGACCTGGCGGACCTCGTCGCGGAAGGCGTGCTGAGGGCGAAGGGTGTCGAAGCCCTCCTGGTAGCTGTTGAAGTCGCCGCCCAATGGCCACAGTGAGAAGAAGAACATGCGGGCGAATGCCTGTTCCTGCTCGCTGAGATCGTCGTACGTAGGGGCGTCGTCAGCGAGGAGCTTTCTGTACGCGGCGACTCGGAGCGGGTCATCGACGTGAAGGAACGCCGATACGCGCTTTAGCAGCGAAGCTTCTCCCTCCGGCCCGGTCTCGGGGAGGAGCTTGGCCCGGCGGAGTAGCCCCGTCCATGAGTTCCCGTTGCCCCGGTAGAGCTCCTTGAGCTCGCGACCGCTCTCCTTGAGGTAAAGGGCGAGCCGAGGTTCGGCGTAGTCGGCGACCTCGCGTGCAAGCTGGGTGACGTTGACGCTGATCTGGCTGCGGATGTTGTCAATGATCAGGTCCTTGGCCTTCGACTCAAGGATGATCTGACAGCCAGAAGGCAACTGTGGGAAGTCATGCTCGATGTTGGCCAGTAGGCGATTGCGAGTGAGGTTGGTCAGTGCGCGGAACTGCTCCTCGAAGCGGAACTCCTTGCGGTGCTGACCGATGAAGTCCAGGACAGTGAGGACGGCTTTGTCCTCGGTCCGACGCAGGCCTCGTCCCAGCTGCTGGAGGAAAACTGTGGCGCTGGAGGTAGGGCGCAGGAGGAGCAGGGTGTCGACGTCAGGGATGTCGAGACCCTCGTTGAACAGGTCGACAGAGAAGATGATCTGGAGCGCGCCTGCCTTGAGCTGATCCAGGGCATCCTTGCGCTCATGGCGTGAGGTCTCGCCGGACAGGGCGACCGCGTTGAGGCCGGCTCGACGGAAGAAGTCGGCCATGAAGATGGCGTGCGCGACTGAGACGCAGAAGCCCAAAGCGCGCATCGAGCCCGGGTCGGCAATCTTGTCCTTCACGGCTTGCACGACGAGCCTGGCCCGAGCGTCATTGCCAGTGAAGAGATTACTGAGGGCCGTGGCGTCGTACGACCCCCGCTTCCAGGAGATGGCGCTCATGTCGGTGTTGTCGGTGACGCCGAAGTAGTGGAATGGACTGAGCAGGTCGTTCTCCAGGGCTTCCCAGAGACGCATTTCTGCAGCGATCCGGCCCTCAAAGAACTCGTCCTGGATGTTCAGTCCATCCATGCGTTCTGGGGTAGCAGTGAGTCCCAGCAGTTCCTTTGGCTCGAAGTGATCCAGAATCCGGCGGTACGTGGGGGACGTGCCGTGATGGAACTCGTCGATCACGATGACGTCAAAGTGGTCGGGAGTAAAGCGGTCCAGTGCACGGGAGTTGAGCGACTGGACGCTGGCGAACACATGCGTCCAGTTGTCAGGGATATCCCCACCGACGCAGAGCTCGCCGAAGTTCGCGTCAGTCAGCACGTTCTGGTAGACGCGCAGAGACTGTTCCAGGATCTCCTTGCGATGGGCGACGAAGAGCAGCCGCGGGTCATGGCCCAGCGTCCGCCGCAGGCGCTTGAAGTCCAGAGCTGCCATCACGGTCTTACCTGTGCCAGTCGCGGCGACGAGGAGGTTGCGGTGCCGATCGTGGACGGTGCGCTCCACTTCGAGACGTTCCAGCATGTCGCGCTGGTGTGGATAGGGGCGGACTTCAAGTCCGGAGAGCGTGATGGTGGTGCTGCCGTTTTTGCTGGATCCGCCAGCGTGAGACAGCGCATCGTCCAGTCGTTGCGCGTCGATGTCGGGGTCGTATGGCTCGAAGGAGCGCTCACTCCAATACGCGTCGAACGTTGCCTCGAACTTGCGGAGGACGGATGGTGTGGCGACCGACGACAGCCGAACGTTCCATTCGAGCCCGTCAAGAAGCGCGGCCTTGGACAGGTTCGAGCTGCCGACGTACGCCGTGTCGAAGCCGCTCTCGCGACGGAAGAGCCAGGCCTTGGCGTGAAGGCGTGTTGAGCGGAGTTCGTAATTGACCTTCACCTCGGCACCGAACTCGCGGACGAGGCGATCCAGCGCGCGACGCTCCGTGGCTCCGATGTAGGTCGTTGTCAACACGCGGATGGGTACGCCGCGATCGCGTGCGGAGGAGAGCGACTGCTCAAGGACTCGGAGTCCGTGCCACTTCACAAAGGCACAGAGGAGATCAACACGGTCCGCCGTGGCCAACTCGGCGCGCAGCTCAAAGCCCAGGCTCGGGTCGTCGGGCGAGTTGGTTATCAATGCTGTCTCGGAGAGGGGTGTGGCTGGGCGAATTGCGTAGACGCCAGGAGCTTCTTGCTCCGCGACTGCCAGCAACTGTCGAGGGCCCTCGATGACGAGATCGACCCACTCGGTCGCACCTTCGATGGTGTTGAGTGAATCCAGGATGTGGTTGGCGGCGACCACCTGCTCTGCAGGTGAGAGGCCCTCGAGGACCCGCCGTACGACGCTCCCGATGTGGCGTGACAGCACGTGAGGTGCAGATTCAGGGCCGACCATTTCATCGATGGAGCGCCAGCCCGTGGAGTCGAGTTGCTTCATACGCTCTTCGAGACGATGGGTGATCAGTGTCTCGTAGAGCCCGGCAACCGGAGCTGCTTCGCCTGCAAAGTCGTTGGGCATCGCCGAGTCCCCCTCATCTCGTCAGCTATGCATGCAGTTCTATCAAGCGGGGCTGACAGAGCCGCTCTCGCATACGCCTGCCCGTGTTGGGGGGGAGGGTCTTCAGAAGGGCGTCGTGATCAACTCAAGGTAACTTCCATCGGCGTCGAGGATGCAGCCGAGGCGGTCGTTCCCGATGCCACCGAAGCGTCCTCGCCCGGCTGCCCCCGCTCCGGCCTGGAAGGGTGTGCTTCTTCGCCGCCCTCAAATCTGGGATCGGCGCCATCCTCTGCCCAATCGGGAAGCGGCCCGGTCCGACGTCTTCCGCTTCCTGGCAGTGCACTGCAACCGTCGACGGCCGCACCCCACGCTCGGCTGCCGAAACCCGCACGAAGCGCCTCAAGTAGAGTCACGACATCGCCCTCGCAGCGTAGGGATCGAGTGTCCACTCCGCTGGGGGAGCTTCACCTGGTGGAAACACCACACTTGAAGGAACCACCGCACATGAGCGACAACCGCACCATCACCAACGCTGCCGGGCTGCACGACCCCACCCCGTTCGGTTACAGCCACGCCGCTTCCGCACCCGGCGAGCTGGTGTTCATCGGTGGGCAGTACGCCTCCGACGACACCGGGCAGGTCGTGCCCGGTGACTTCGCCGCACAGGTCGAGCGGTCCTTCGGCAACCTGCGCATCGCGCTCGCCGGTGTCGGTCTTGGCTTCGAACATGTCGTACGGCTCGGCACGTACATCGTCGACCATGACCTGGAGAAGCTGGAGATCCTCGGCAAGGCGCTGCACGGCGCCTGGGCCGACCGGCTGCCCGCCCAGACGCTCAGCGGGGTCGCTTCGCTCGCGCTGCCCGGGATGCTCTTCGAGATCGACGCGGTTGCGGTCCGTCCGGCCGAGGGACCCGAAAGCTAGGAGCGGGGGTCGGTAACGGGCAACCGCCTTGCCGGGCTCGGTCCGCAGCTTGCGGGCCATGCGTTTCTTGAGCTGCCCGCACGCGTGTCTCACACTTTGCGGCTCTTCAGCGGAGCGAAGCCTGAGCAGTTCCTACGGAGTTGATGGCTTCGGGCCCCTTACGGCTTCGCCGATTTCGGATGGCCAAGTGGGCCTGTATCGGGCAACGTAATCGGCGAAGTCCTCGCACAGGTACTGCGGATCACACGGCTTCAGCCGTATCTGCTGGTGACCTGTGTGCACCCACCAGACCTCGAAGTCGGTCACAGTCCCCTCGACAGGCCAGTTTTCGCTTCGCCTGCGAGGCAGAAGCGTGACGTCGACGAACCCTTCGACACTGAGGCCGATGTCCACGAAGACACCGATCACCCCGGGCTTGGGCACCCGGACGACTGTGCCCGTGAAGACCTGACCGAAGCGCAGATCACCTTGAACCCGCTCCCACTCGGCCTCCGTCACCATTCACGCATCCTCGCACGAGTACCGGCCCGGACAGGAGGGCCCGGTGCGAGCTTCAGCTCGCGCCGGGCCCCACATCTGAATTCGCCAACAGCGTCAGAGTCTGCCGGGGCGGCTCGGAGGGCGGAAGGTGTGTTGCCCGGGGCGGTTTGCCGCGGTCAGGGGGTCAGACGGTAGGCATGCTGGATGAAGGAGGCGACGGGGGAGGGGCCGCGGTCGGTGTGGGGCGGCGCGGCGGGGATCGGTGCTCCGGGCACCCGAGCCGTCGCCCGGCGCGCCTCTGGCGGACCGCGTCCCTCGGATCTCGGCGCTCTCTCAGGCCTCGCCCGCCGTGCTCCGTACGTAGCCGAGCCCCGGGCGGTCGCCCAGCAGGAGTTCTTGGCCTGTGGGGACGAAGCCTGCGCGGGTCAGGACCGTGCGGGAGGCCGTGTTGTCGAGGGCGGCTGCCGCGCGCAGGGTGGTCAGGCCGTACTCCGTGGCCGCCAGGGTGCAGAGTCGGCGGACGGCGGCCGTGGCCAGGCCGCGGTGGGTGGCCCTTTCGGCCATGCGGAAGCCGAGTTCGGCGGAGCCGTCCGCCACGTCGAACAGGTTGAACCGGCCCAGGATCGCGCCGTCGCCGTTGGGACCGGTGTCCACCAGTACGTGGAAGTGGCAGGTTCCCGCGGCCTGTTCGGCGAGCAGGGCGGCGTGGCGGGCGGCGAAATGGGCGAAGTAGTCGTCGCCACGGTCCGGTACCGAGGCGGCGAAGAAGGCGCGGTTCTCCTGCTCGAACGCGAGCAGGGCCGGGGCGTGGTCGGCGCGGAGGCGTTGGAGTTCGGGCATGGCAGAACCTTATGGACTCCGGGGGTGGGGCGGAGGACGGTGAGGAGCGGTGCGGTGTGCGGTGTGGTGCGGTGAGGGCCGGGGCACGCACGTGTGTGTTCGGAGTCGGCCCGGTGTGAGTGGAGGGCGGGTACGGCGGTGCGCCGCCTCTGGGGGCCGGGCGTGGGGATACCGCGGTCGCGACAACGTGACACTCAGGGGCCGATGTGTCACGTTCGCAATCACCCCCCACCCCACCGGCCGCCCGGTGACCGTCCCGCTCCTGCCCCTTCGTCGTGGCTGTGCGGTCACGTCCTGCGGTACGGAGACGGCCCCGGCCGGACCGGGGACGTCTCCGTACCGGCGGTCACGCCGCGCCGTGGCACTCCTGGTACGTCCGTCCCGAGCCGCACCAGCAGGCGGCGGTCCGGGCCGGGGGCCAGGGGACGGCGCGGCCGCGGGCGGCGAGGGTGGTGGCGTACTGGGGGAGGAGGTCCGGGTCGGCGGGGGACGTGGCCTCCGAGGCGGCGAAGGCCTCGTACGACGGGACCGTGCCGGTCACGATGCCGAGGTTCGGGGTGCCGGCCTGGTGGAGGTCCCGGAGGGCGGCCTCCAGGCGGGCCAGGTGGTCGGGGCGGGAGGAGTACTCGCTGCGCAGGTTCGGGTACGCGGTGAGGAGTTCGTCGAACTCGGCGGCCGGCCAGTGCAGCACCGCCACCGGGAACGGGCGGGACAGCGCGGTGCGGTACGTGCCCAGTTCGGCGCGGAGGCGGGTGATCTCGGCCCGGAGCTCGCCCGGGTCCGAGGAGCCCAGCGCCCACAGGCGTTTCGGGTCGTGCAGCTCGTCCAGCGGGACGGCGGCCGTGTGGACGGCGTCGGCCAGCTCGTCCCAGACATCGTGGCCGGCGCCCATCAGTCTGCGCACACGGTGGCGGCCGATCAGCAGCGACTGCACGGCGTACGGGACCTCCTCGCCCGGCGTCAGGAGGAGCGTCAGCGCGGTCGTGAAGCAGTCGTGCGCCGCTTCCAGCTCGTCGTGCGATTCGAAGGTCTCGGCCGCGATCTCCCAGGGTGCCGGGTCGAGCGGACCCGCGGCCCGGATGCCGTCGAGGATCGCGCGGGCCTCGGCCTCGTGGCCGTACTCCCACAGGTTGGCCGCGTTCAGGGCCTTGACCAGGTGCGGGTGGTCGAGGTCGGGGGAGCCGAGCAGCTCGTCGTAGAGGGTGGTGGCGCGGGCGCGGTCACCGGCGAGCTCCAGATGGGCCGCGGCCTGGAGGAGCAGCGGCTCACGGTCCTCGGGGTACTGCGCCGCGGTGCGCAGCAGGCGCTCGGCTTCGGTGGTGTGATCAGCAGGCGTGTCGGGGCGCATGAACCACACCGTACTGCTGTACGGCAACTGGACGGAGGCTTGTTCCGGCCCTGGAGAGTTACGGGACATGGCCCTATCGTGCGGGCCGTGCGGGAGCGGATACCGGTCGTGGTGCAGCGGAACTCGCGGGGGCGGCGGATCGCCGCGCGCGGGCTCTGGACGGGCGCGGAGGCGGTGGTGACCCTCGGGGTCGTCCTGTTGCTGCTCGTTGTTCATCAGCTGTGGTGGACCAACCGGCAGGCCCGCGCCGACGCCGAGCACCGGGTTCAGGCCCTTGAGAGGGAGTGGAGCGAGCCACAAGGACTCAAGGACGGGGAAAGCGGAGGCGGAGACCGGACCGGGAACGGGCGTACGGCGGGCAGCCGGGCCTCCGGCGGCCGTGGCCAGGCCGCGGGCCGCACCGCGCCGTCCCCCGCGCCGCGCTGGGATCAGGCGTACGCCGTCATCCGTATCCCACGGCTCGGGCTCACCGCCCCCGTCGCCCAGGGCATCAGCAAGCGCGGCGTCCTCGACAAGGGGTACGTCGGGCACTACCCGCGCACCGCGCAGCCCGGCCGGCCGGGCAACTTCGCGCTCGCCGGGCACCGCAACACGCACGGCGAGCCCTTCCGGTACATCAACCGGCTGCGGCGCGGCGACCGGATCGACGTCGAGACCAGGGACGCCGTCTACACGTACACCGTCGACCGGACGCTCGGGCAGACCAGCGCCCGCGACAGCGGTGTCATCGCAGCCGTCCCGCGCAGCAATGTGAAGCCGTACGCGGGGTACGGAACCCCCGGTTCCTATGTGACGCTCACTACGTGCACGCCCGAATTCACCTCCCGGTACCGGCTTGTCGTATGGGGGCGGCTGACGGATGTCCGGGCACGGTAGCCGTGTCGCACTAAGGTTCTCCGACGTGCTCAGACGACGTCCGCAGTTGTTGTGGTTGCTGGTCCCCTACGTGCTGTATCTGGGGGTGCTGCCGTTCGTGAACCGGGTCCATCCCGTTGTTCTCGGACTGCCGTTCCTCTTCGTGTGGCTGCTCGGGGCGACCCTGCTGACACCCGTCGCCGTATGGCTGACCCGGCGGGGGGACCGCCGGTGAACGCCGCAGTCGCGACCTCCGTCTTCGGGGTCTTCATGGTCGCCACCGTCGCCCTCGGGCTGCTCGCGATGCGCGGGCGGCGGCGAGGGAGCGGCGAGGGCGGCGGGCTCGCGGAGTGGTCCGTGGGCGGGCGGAGCCTCGGGACCGTGTTCATCTGGGTGCTGATGGCCGGCGAGGGCTACACCAGCTTCAGCTACCTGGGCGCCGCGGGATGGGGCTACAACTACGGGGCGCCGGTGCTGTACGTGGTGGCGTACATGTCCTGCGGGTACGCCCTCGGTTACGTCGTCGGGCCGATGCTCTGGGCGTACGCACGCAAGCACGGGCTCGTCGGGATCACCGACATGGTGGCGCACCGTTTCGGGCGGCCCTGGCTCGGTGCGCTGGTCGCCGTCCTCGCGACCGTCTTCCTGCTGCCGTACATCCAGCTCCAGATCACCGGCATGGGTGTGGTCGTCTCGACGATCTCCTACGGTGCCATCAGCCTGGACTGGGCCTACTTCATAGCGTTCGCCGTCACCACCGGCTTCGTCGTGGTGAGCGGGCTGCGCGGCAGCGCGTGGGTGTCCGTCCTCAAGGACGTCCTCGTCATCGCCACACTCGGGTTCCTCGCCTTCTACGTACCGCTGCACTACTTCGACGGGTACGGGCCCTTCCTCGACCGGCTCGTCACCGAGAAGAGCGACTGGCTGACCTTCCCCGGGCACGGGGACAGCGGGCTCGGGCAGGCGTGGTTCATCACCACCTCGTTCCTCAACTCCCTCACCGTGGTGATCTTCCCGACCACCGTCGCCGGCTACCTCGGCGCGAGGAACGCCGACGTACTGCGCCGCAACGCGATGTGGCTGCCCGCCTACAACGTGCTGCTCTTCGTGCCGATGGTGCTCGGCATGGCGGCGCTCTTCGTCGTGCCCGGGCTCGTCGGCGCCGAGTCCAACCTGGCGCTCTTCAAGCTCGTCGTGGACTCGCTGCCCGCCTGGGCGGTCGGCGTCATCGGCGTCGCGGCGGCGCTCTCGTCGATCGTGCCGATGGCCGTCTTCATGCTGGTCATCGGCACGATGTGGGGGCGCAGTGTGCTGTCGCTCGTACCGCGGTGGGAGCGGCGGCAGAAGGGCGCCGCGCAGACCGTCGTGGTGGCCGCGGGCGTGATCGCGCTGGTGCTCACGTACACCGCGCCGAACACCCTCGTACGGCTCTCCCTCATCTCGTACGAGGGGATGGCGCAGCTGCTCCCCATGGTGCTGCTGGGGCTGATGTGGCGGCGGCTGACGCTGCTCGGGGCGATGAGCGGGCTGGTCGTCGGCGTGGGCGTGGTGTGCGGGTTCGTGTTTACGGAGAACGATCCGGTGTGGGGCGTGAACGCGGGCATCGTGGCGCTCGGCGCCAACCTCGTCGTCGCGCTCGCCGTGACGTACGCCGGGCCGCGCGAGCGCGACGAACGGCCGGACAGCGAGGTGCTCGCGCGGGACGAGATCGGGCCTCTGGAGGAGGACGCCGGGGTGGACGAGGAGGGCATGGAGCTCAGCGGCGCTCCCGCAGGGGCAGGACGCTGACCGTTGCCGTCAGTCGCCGCCGCGCGACTGCCGCGTCCGCCGGAGACCGAACGCCCCTCAGGGCTGATGGCGGTGTCGGACCCATCGTGTATAACGGCTGAAGAGCCGAACGCGCGAACGCATGGGAGAGGGAGGGGCCGATGAGCGGTGACACGACGCGTCTGCGCGATGGCCTCGCCCGGTTGCTCCGCCCCGCCGGACTGCTGTTCTTCCTCGTGACCGAAGTCCTCCTCGCCGAAGGCGGCAGCCTCTCCGCCGCCGTCGCGCTCGCCGCCACCGCGGCCGCCGGCTCGGCGCTCGTCGCCGCCTCGGTCATCAGCGCCCGCTGCGCCGTCCCCGTACCCCGCACGCGGGTCCGTACGGCCATGCGCGACCGGGAGAAACGCACCGCGTTCCTGTCACAGCGAGACCCGGACGCCAAGGGCCGCAGACGCCCCCGAGCCCCCGGCCGCGCCCTTCCGACGGCCGCGTAGGGGTTCACAGCAGTACCGGAGTGCACGGCAGTACCGGAGTGCATGCAGTACCGGGGTTCAGAGGAGTACCCGGCTCACCGCAGTACCCGGGCTCACCGCAGTACCCGTAGGCACCCCTGCCCGTAGGCACCCCCTCGCGGTTCGTCATGCCGAGTTCGTCCTCACTTCCCGGCACGACGAGACCCCCGGAGGGCTCACCCATGTCCGTCTTCATGTCCGCATTCGCCGGCCTGGTCGGCGCGCTGGCCGATGTACTGCACCCGCTCTTCCAGACCGCGTCGACCGCCGCCGCCATCGTCCTGTTCACGGCGCTCGTGCGGCTCGCCGTGCACCCCCTGTCGCGGGCCGCGGCGCGCGGGCAGAAGGCCCGCACCCGGCTCCAGCCGCAGATCGCCGAGCTGCGCAAGAAGCACGGCAAGAACCCCGAGCGCATGCAGAAGGCGCTCATGGAACTGCACAAGGAGGAGAAGGTCTCACCGCTGTCCGGCTGCCTGCCCAGCCTGCTGCAGATGCCCGCCTTCTTCCTCCTCTACCACCTCTTCTCCAGCCAGAAGATCGGCGGCGACCCCAACGCGCTCCTCGGCCACCAGCTCTTCGACGCCCCGCTCGGCGAGCGCTGGCACGACGCGCTCGCGCACGGCGGGCTGTTCGGGGCGCAGGGCATGGTCTACCTCGGCCTGTTCGCGATCGTCGCCGTCGTGGTCACCTTCAACTTCCGGCGCACGAAGCGGCAGATGGCCGCCAACCCCGTCACCCCGACGACCGGCCCCGACGGGCAGCCGGTCCCGGGCATGGGCGCGATGACGAAGCTGATGCCCCTGATGTCCTTCGCCACCCTCTTCACCGTGTCCGTCGTACCGCTCGCCGCCGCGCTGTACGTCGTCACGAGCACGACCTGGACCGCGATCGAGCGGGCCGTCCTCTACCGCGACATGCCGGCCGCAGGCACCGCCATGGCCGCCGCGGCGTAATCGGGGCGGCGAGAGCGCCGGTCCAGTGTGTGAACAGGGTCTTGCGGAGTGATCGGATGTCTTGGACGATCGGACGAGCCTGCGATGGCCGCCACCCATCCGACGGGCCCGATCTCGACCAAGGGGAGAAAGACCGTTGAAGCTGCTTCGTGTGGGTACGGCCGGCGCGGAACGACCGGCGCTGCTGGACGAGGACGGAACCCTGCGTGACCTGTCGGGGATCGTCACCGACATCGATGGCGCGCTGCTCGCCGACGGGTCCGCGCTCGCCCGGGTACGGGCCGCCGCGGCCGCGCCCGGCGGGCTGCCCGAGCTCGACGCCGACGGGTTGCGGGTCGGTCCGCCGCTCGCCCGGATCGGCAAGATCGTGTGCATCGGGCTGAACTACCACGACCATGCCGCCGAGACCGGTGCGGAGATCCCCACCGAGCCGATCCTGTTCTTCAAGGCGCCGGACACCGTCATCGGGCCCGACGACACGGTGCTGGTGCCGCGCGGCAGCGTCAAGACCGACTGGGAGGTCGAGCTCGCGGTCGTCATCGGGCGCACCGCCCGGTACCTGGAGTCCGCCGAGGAGGGGCTCGCACATGTCGCCGGCTACGCGACGGCGCACGACGTCTCCGAGCGCGAGTTCCAGATCGAGCGCGGCGGCACCTGGGACAAGGGGAAGAACTGCGAGACGTTCAACCCGCTGGGGCCGTGGCTGGTGACGGCGGACGAGATCGCCGATCCGCAGGCGCTGCCGCTGAAGCTCTGGGTCAACGGTGAGCTGAAGCAGGACGGCACGACGGCCGACCAGATCTTCCCGGTGGGCGAGGTGGTCCGGTACCTCAGCCACTTCATGACGCTGTACCCGGGCGATGTGATCAACACCGGGACGCCGGCCGGGGTCGCCCTGGGGCGGCCCGAGCCCAAGCCGTACCTGAGGGCGGGGGACGTCGTGGAGCTGGAGGTCGTGGGGCTGGGGCGGCAGCGGCAGGAACTGAAGGACGCGTAGCAGGAAGACGGTGCGCCTGGGGCGCGCGGGTCAATCGCATGACAAAACAGGCGAGTTGAATGCCGGTCTCAACCGTCTGCAACTGCGGCAGCAGGGCCTTCTCGCGCTCGGTGGGAGTGGACACCCTCCGAATCGCCAAGAGGCCCTGCCTTCATGCACCGGCCGCACCGAGATCATCCGATCCAGAACCCTGTTCGATCCCCAAGCTCCATAATCGGTATGAATACGGCTTCTGGCCAAACAGCCCAGTCACACCTGATTCCTGATGGACCCCTCGGCCAGATCCGGACGCCAGGCGGGATCGGCCCACCAGCGGTGGATCTCTTCCGCGGCGGCGCCGATGTGGAAGGCGGTGGCGTCGTCGTAGGCGCGGCCGACGATCTGCGCGCCGGTGGGGACGCCGTTGGTGGCGCGGCCGGTGGGGATGTTCAGGACGGGGTGGCGGCTTGCGACGTTGAAGACCGGCGTGAGGGCGGCGCCGAGGTAGAAGTCGAGGTAGGTTCCGTCGACGGTGACGCCGTGGTCGACGTGGTCGTCGCCGGCGAGGAAGCCGGTGCTGCCGAGGGTGGGGCAGATGATGGCGTCGTAGTCCGCGAACACGTCGGCCAGAGCCTGTTGGACATCGGCCTCCAGGCACAGGCCCTTGAAGAAGCCGTGGGCGGCGAGGGCTTGTCCCGCCCGGTCGGCGAAGCGGCGGGCGTAGCGGCTCAGCCGGTCGTCGTCGCCGAGCTCGGTGATCATCGGCCCGAAGATGGCGCCGTAGTGGATCAGGGCCGCGGTGAACACGGTCTCGTGGGTGATGGGTATGGCGACTTCCTCGACCTTGATCCCTGCGTCCCGCAGGGAGTCGGCCAGGGTGCGTGTGTTCGCGGCGACGTCGGGGTCGATGGGGAAGTCGCCGATGGTGGCCGCGAAGGCGACCTTCAAGCCGCGGGCCTTCGTCGCGTCCGGAACCACCGGCCGGGTCGCCGGGAGTGACACGGGATCCACCGGGTGCGCGCCGGCGATCAGGTTCTGCAGCAGCGCGGTGTCGGCGACGGTGCGGGCCATCGGTCCGTCGTGGCAGTAGGTGTCCAGGTTGAACGGAGGCACACCCGGGACCCGGGCGTAAGGGGGCTTGAACCCCACCACTCCGCACAGCGAGGCGGGCAGCCGGATGGAGCCTCCGATGTCGGATCCGGTGGCCAGGATCGTGGTGCCCGCCGCGAGCGCGGCGCCGGAGCCGCCGGACGAACCGCCCGGTCCGTAGCCGAGGTTCCACGGGTTCCGCGTGACTCCCCACAGCTCGGACTGGGTGAACGCCGCACACGAGTACTCCGGTGTCGTCGCCCGGGCGTGGACCACGCCGCCGGCCGCGAGGACGCGCTCCACCACCGGGTGGGTGACCGGCGAGGGAGTGTCGTCCGTGAGCAGGGATCCGAGGCGGAGCGGAAGCCCGGCGATGGGCTGCTCCTCCTTGACCGCGACGGGAATCCCCTCCAGCGGACGCGGCTCGCCGCCGCCCCGGCCGGCGTAGCGGGCCTCGGCCTCGACCGCGGCGGCGCGGGCCCGCTCCTGGAGCCGGTCGCTCAGGGCGTTGACGGCCGGCTCGACGGCGTCCGCCCGGGCCTCGACCGCGTCGAGGACCTCGACGGGCGACAGCGCCCTGGTCCGGTAGGCCTCCAGCAGCTCGTGCGCGCTGAGGTAGTGCAGATCTGTCATGAACTTTCCTTCGTGTTCTGTGTCGCATCCGTGCCGGCGAGCACGGCGTAGAGGTCGGGCCGACGGGCCCGGAGGCGGAGCGCGTACCCGGCCCCGCCGAGGCCGAGCAACACCACCGGGCTGAGCAGCGCACCGTTGATCCAGCCGGTGCGGCCGGTGAGCAGCTCGAAATTGGTGAGCATCAGGTACAGGCCGACGGTGAGGCCGACGGCGGCGAGCGCCGGAGCGGCCTTGACCCGTGCGAAGTGGTGCCCGCAGTTGTCCTTCCAGAAGAACCGGATGACCGCGAGCGCGCACAGCACCTGGAGGGCGACGATCCCGGTGATCCCGACGCCGTTCGTCCACAACAGCAGCTGCATGTAGGGGTCGGCGTGGACGAACGTCGCGAACACCACGACGACCACCGAGACCGCGGTCATGACGACGCTGGCCACGTGCGGCGAGCTGTGCTTCGTATGGGTGCGGGCGAGCCGACGTGGCAGGAGCCGCTCCCGGCCCAGGGCGAACAGATAGCGGGTGCTGGCGTTGTGGAACGCGATGAGCGCCGCGAAGATGCTCGTGACGATGAGGACTTCCATCACGGACTTCGCCGCGTGTCCGACGAACTTGTCGGCGAGGTTGAAGTACATGTTCCCGAAGTCGTCGGACTGCGCCAGCTTCATAAGGCCGTCGGCTCCGAAACCGACGGTCGCGGCCCAGGTGGCGAACGTGTAGAACAGGGCCAGGAAGGCGACGGCCAGGTAGGTCGCGCGAGGGATCGTCCGCTTCGGCTCCCGCGTCTCCTCCGAGTAGATCGCGGTGCTCTCGAAGCCGATGAACGCGCCGAGGACGAGCACGAACATCCCGCCGGCGCCGGCGCCGAACACCTGGCCGGGCTGGAAGGAGCGGACCGACATGCCCTCCGGGCCTCCGGTCACCAGCACGGCCACGGCCACGACGACCAGGATGAGGACCTCGGCCGCCATGAACACCCCGAGCACCCGGGCGCCCACGTCGATCTGGCGGTAGCCGAGGCACCCGACGACGGCCACCGCGGCCAGCGCCCACAGCGGCCAGGGAACTGTCACACCGGTGAGGTCGGCCAGGGTGTTTCGCGCGAAGTAGCCGAACGCCCCGTAGAACCCGGTGCAGATCGCGCAGTACGACAGCAGCGCAACCAGCGCTCCGCCGACGCCGACGGGCTTGGCCAGGCCGCGGGAGATGTAGGCATAGAACGCTCCGGCGTTCGCCATGCGCTCGGACATGGCGGTGAATCCGACCGCGAACACGATGTAGACGACGCCGGCGAACAGGTAGGCCGCGGGCGCGCCGATGCCGCCCAGTCGAAACGCCAGGGGTGCGCTGCCGGCAACCACGGTCAACGGCGCGGCGGCGCCGACGACGAAGAAGACGATGTCGAAGGTGCGGAGCTTCCCGCTGGCGAGCCGCCCCGCGGGGACGTCGGGAACGGGGCGGTCGTCCGTGATTGGCACAGCCATGAGCGGCTCCTGAAGGACACTGACGTACTTAGTACGGTATGGTGTACGGAGTATTCTGGCCGGATGACTGCAAGTCAAGAGACCCAGCGGCGGCCGCGCGGATCGCTGTCCCGGCAGAGCATCGGCGCCGCGGCGCTGCGCGTGATCGAGCGCGACGGACTTGACTCCCTGACCATGCGCCGAGTCGCGAGTGAGCTCTCCTGCGGGGTGATGAGCCTCTACTCCCACCTGACCGATGCCGACGACCTGCGCGGCGTCGTCGTCGGGCAGCTCATCGACCGCATGGACCTGCGCCCGCGCGAAGGGGAATCCTGGCAGGACGCGACGCGCCGGATGCTGAGCACCTACGCGGACCTGGCCGCCTCGTTCCCCCGCTCGTTCGAGCTGCTGGCTCTGGCCGGCGCCGACCAGCGGCCGGTTGCCCCGAACATGGAGCGGCTGGTCGACCTGCTCGTCACGGCGGGGCTGACCGAAGAGGACGCCCTGATCGCGCTGAGTGTGATCGACGCCTACGCGTCCGGGTTCCTCGTTATCGCCGTCCGGAACCGGCCGACCGCCGCCTCGGCCGAGCGGGCCGCTCCGCACCAGCACGATCGGCTCGCCCGGCTGCACCACCTCGACTCCTACGGCGTCGGGTCGGAGGTCGTCATCGCAGGGCTGGAACAGCGCTTCGAAGGGCGGCGGGCCGGGTGAAAGGCACGATGAACGTCGCCGCCGCCATCGCCACTTGGCGACCGGTCACCCGAGGCCCGTGCTGACCGGCCGTCAGCACAACCCCGGAAAACGCCGCTCGGCCTCGGCCGACGCGAGGTTGAGCACGGTGCGAGAGCTGTCAACGGCCTCCTTGCTGAGGCCGAGTCGGCGCAGCTGGAGCCACCCGCCGGAAAGATCGGCGCTGACGCCCTGGTCAAGGGGATCCCGAAGCGGGTCTGGCAGAAGGCCCGCCGGGGCCGGAGCGCTGTATCCCCCGCGCACCCTCCGCTTCGTGCGGCGCTCAGGCGGGCGACAGTCCGCCCGTGTCGAGGTTCAGGTTGAACGGGTCCGGCAGGTGCAGCACGGTCCCGAACGGGTGGGGGCCGTCGACGCGGGTGTAGCCGAGGTGGCCGGGTTCGGAGAACAGAGTGATGCTGCCCTCGATCCGGTCGACGAGGAGGTAGAGCGGGGCGCGGTACTCGGCGTACCGGCGGCGTTTCACGATCCGGTCGGTTTCCGCGTTCGATTCCGAGGTGACCTCGACGACGAGGAGCGTCTGGTCGGGGAGCAGTGCTCCGCCGCCTTTGGCGAGCTCCTCGGGGACGACTGCGATGTCTGGGACGTACCAGTTCGACGACCCGGGCAGGTCCAGGTTCCCGGCCCCTTCGACGCATCCGAGTTCGTCGACGCGGTCCTCGAGCTGCCGGCGTACTACTCGGGCGGCGCGTTCGTGATCCCAGGTCGGTGACACGGGCTCGATGATCCCCTCGATGATCTGAACACGGTCCCCGCGGATGTGCTGGACGGCGTATTTGAGGGCGCGTTCGGAGTCGATGCCGTGGCTGTAGTCGGGTGCGCTCGTCATGTGTCCCGCCTCTGATGGTGGTGCTCAACAGCATCATGCCCCGACTTCTGCCGGGACGTGCCGGTGCTCAGCGTTTCACGCGGCCGCGGATGGCCAGGGCGGCGAGGCCGAGGAGGACGGGGCCGGCCGCCTGCGGAGCCCTTCTTCCTGCGGTTGGCGGCCTGGTCCTTCTTCTCTGGGATGACCGCTTTGACAGATCGGAGGGGTGGGGTACCGCGTCGCCGGCGCCCCACCCCCCCCTTGCCGTCATGCGCCGATCGTCGTCGCGAACTGTTCCAGTGCCTCGACCACCAGGGCGTGGTCCTCCGCCTGGGGCAGGCCCGAGACCGTCACCGAGCCGATGACCCCCGCGCCCTCGACCGCGATCGGGAACGAACCGCCGTGCGCGGCGTACGTGTCCGGGTCCAGGCGCGAGGCGTCGTCGAACGTCGTGCCCTTCGCCCGGAATCGGGATCCGACCAGGTACGAGCTCTCGCCGAAGCGTTCCACGACCCTGCGCTTCCGGTCGATCCAGGCGTCGTTGTCCGCGCTCGATCCCGGCAGCGCGGCATGGAACAGCTGCTGCGCGCCGCGTCGGATGTCGATCGCGATCGGTGCGTGCCTCTCCCGGGCCATCGAGACGAGCAGGCCGCCGAGCGCGTACGCGTCGTCGTAGCTGAAATGCGGCAGCGTCAGTCGGCGCTCCTGGGCGATGAGCTCGGAGATGGTCGGAGCGGTGGGGTTCATACGGGCTGCTCCTCGGTGTCGGCGGAGGCGGGCGGGGATGTGGCGGGCAGGGTCACGGTGACCCCCTCGCGGGCCGAGCGGCGGGCGGCCTCCAATACGTCCAGGGCCGCTGCGGCCTGGAGGGCGGTCACTGGATTGTCACCTCTTCCGCGCAGCGCGTCGGTGACCGCCGCGTAGTACGCGGGATAGTCGCCCGGCAGCGTACGGACCGGGGCGCCGCCGCCCGTCAGCGGGGACTCGCCCGAACCGATCCGGCCCCACAGCTCCTCGGGCTCCTCGCCCCACGGCCGGCCCGCCGCCGGGCGTGCGCCCGCGCGCAGATCGGCCTCCTGCGGATCGAGGCCGTACTTCACATAGCCGGCGGTCGAGCCGAGCACCCGGAAGCGCGGACCGAGCTGGGCGGCGGTGGCGCTGACGTACAGATGCGAGCGGACCCCGCCGGCATGGGTGATCGCGAGAAACGTGTCGTCGTCGGCGGCGGCGCCGGGGCGGCGTACCTCGGACTCCGCGTACACCCGCACCGCCGGCCCGAACAGTACGAGCGCCTGGTCGACGACGTGGCTGCCCAGGTCGTACAGCAGCCCGCCGATCTCCCCCGGATCGCCCGACTCGCGCCAGCCGCCCTTCGGCTGCGGACGCCACCGCTCGAAACGGGACTCGAAGCGCTGTACGGTCCCCAGCTCGCCGTCCGCGACCAGGCGGGCGAGGGTGCGGAAGTCGTTGTCCCAGCGGCGGTTCTGGAACACCGAGAGCAGCAGCCCGCGCTCCTCGGCGAGGGCCGCGAGCTCCCGCGCCTCGGCGGCCGTACCGGCGATCGGCTTGTCCACGACGACCGGCAGACCGGCCTCGATCGCGGCAGTCGCGATCGGGACATGGGTCCTGTTCGGCGAGGCGATCACGATCAGATCGAGCTCGTCCGCGCGCCCCCACAGCTCCTTCGGCGACGCGGCGAACCGTACGTCGGGGAACTCGGCGCGCGCCTGCGCCCGCCGCTCCTCGCTCGACGTGACGACCGTGTCGAGGACGAGGCCCTTGGTCGCGGCGATCAGCGGGGCGTGGAAGACGGACCCCGCCAGGCCGTAGCCGACGAGTCCGACGCGCAGGGGGGTCTCGGACAGCAGAGGGGTCTCGGACGACAGAGGGGCCTCGGACAGTCCGTGCGTCTCGTGGGTCGCGTTGCCAGTCGTGGTCATGACCGACACTTAAGCAACGCTGTTGCCAAAGTGCAAGCAACAGGGACAATGAGGCGGTGAACAGGAGTAATAGCGGCGCCAACCTGCCGACCCTGCGCAGCCACAACGCGGCGCTGGTGCTGGATCTGCTGCGTGTGGCGGGCGAGCGCGGCATCAGCAGGCTCGAACTCGCCGAGCGCACGGGGCTCACGCCGCAGGCCGTCAGCAAGATCACCGCCCGGCTGCGGGCCGAGGGCCTGGCGGCCGAGGCGGGCCGCCGCGCCTCCACCGGAGGCAAGCCGCGCACGGTGCTGCGGCTGGTGCCGGACGCGGGTCACGCGATCGGCCTGCACCTGGACCGCGACGAGCTGACGGTGGTCCTGGTCGACCTGGCCGGCACGGTCGCCGCGAGCCGCACCGCCCCACTGGACTTCGGCGCTCCGGCGGACGAGGTGCTCGCGATGGCGGCGTACGCGGTCGCGTCCGTACGGGGCGGGGGTGCAGGGGCGGTTCCGTCCGTATGGGACGGGGGCGCGGGGGCGGTTCCGTCTGTACGGGGCGGGGGCGCGGGGGCGGTTCCGCCAGCGTGGGGCTTCGGTGCGCAGCTCGTGGACCGGCCGGTGCTCGGGGTCGGCGTCGCGGTGCCGGGGCCGCTCGACCACCGGGGCGGGGTGCTGCACCGCGTCACCGGGTTCCCGCAGTGGGACGGCTATCCGTTGCGGGACGCGCTCGCCGCGAGGACCGGGTTGCCCGTCGTCGTCGACAAGGACACCAACGCCACCGCCCTCGGGCTCGCCCTGCGCGCGGCGGGCGCGGGCGACTTCGCGTATCTGCACCTCGGGACGGGGCTCGGTGCCGGGCTGGTCCTCGGCGGGGGTCTGCACCGCGGGTCCCGTACCGGGGCCGGTGAGTTCGGGCACCAGACCGTCCAGCTGGACGGGCCGGTGTGCGGCTGCGGGGGGCGCGGCTGCATCGAGGCGCTCTGTCTCGCCGCCGTCGCCCGCGGCGATGTCGCGGAGGCCGCCCGGGTCCTGGGAACCGGCGCCGCCAACCTCGTCGGGCTGCTCGACATCGACCGGGTGGTGCTCGGCGGCCGTACCGTCGCCGCCGATCCCGACGCGTACGTACGAGGCGTCCGCGCCGTGATCGACGAGCGCGCCCGGCTGGGCGGCGTCGACGCGCCGGTTCCGGTGACCGCTGCCGGGGGAGGGGACCGGCCGGTCGCGGAGGGGGCCGCGCAACTGGTCCTGGCCCCGCTGTTCGGGCGGGTCGCGGGTGCGGACGGAGGGTGAGCGGGGCGGGCGGGTCCGGCCACCGGCTGTCCGTCGTGCGGGGGCCGAAGCGCGGGTCGCGGGGTGCGCGACTGGGCCGGTCGAGCGGTTCCCGGCCGCCGGCCGGGCGGCCCTCCGGCATGTCGGTGCCGGGCGCCACGCGCGTGCGTGGCAGCGTCGCGGCCCAGAACCGGTGAACTCCGGCGCACAGGGCTGGGCGGGTGCTGAAGATCTTGGCCGGACCCGTGGTGGCCGGCGCGCGCGTCCCTTGCGCCTTGTGGCTGTACGCGCCGGCTGCCGATCCCCGGTCCGGCCAAGGTCTTCAACGCCCTCCCAGACGACCGTTCTCGCGAGCAGCGAAGGGTGACCCCGTATGTCTTCGACACCACCCCCGTCGGCTACGCCGTCCGCGTCCGCGTCCCTGTCCGACTCCAGCCAGGCCCCCACGGCCGACGACTCACCGGCAGCCCTCGGATCCACCCCCGCATCCACCCCCACGTCCAGTCCCGTATCCGGTCCCACGTCCCTCCCCCTGACCGCCGCCTCCCTCCCCCTGACCGCCGCCTCCCTCCCCGTGTCCGCCGCCGCCCGTCCTCCCTCGCCGGACCCGTCCTCGTCCCCGCCTCCCGGCCGGACGCGGCACGGGTTCGCGCTCGGGCTGGCGGCGGCGAGCGTGGTTCCCGCGGTACTCGGCGGCGCCTCAGCCGCACACGCCTCCGCCGCGCCTTCGGTCACCCCGGTCTCGAAGCCGGACGCCACCACCGCCGACGAGCAGCCCGCCTGTGGTGATCCGGAGGCGAGCGACTTCCCGATCAGCACCCGCATCCGCGGCGGCCCCGACACCTACGCACCCGGCGGCGGCTACGGAACCTGGTTCCTGGACCTGACCAACACCACCACCGAGTCGTGCCGGGCCATCCACCCGGTGCTGGTCCTCACCGACGAGGACCGGAAGCTGACCGCCGGCCAGATCCAGCTGGAGTTCGCCGAGCCCTCCCGTCCCGATGTGGAGCACCGGGTCAGCTGGGAGACCACCGACCAGGACGAACACATCGGCGTCTTCGGCGGCGACGGCGCCGACGACTTCGCCGGCTTCACCGTCCCCGCGGGCCGTACCGTCACCGTCGAGGTCCGGATGGCGTTCACCTCCGACGCCGTCCCGGGCCGGATCACCGCCAACGCGGCGATCGTCCAGCGCCAGCACGCGGCGAGCGGCGGGGCGGGGAAGGACGACGGGTCCTGGGTCGGCGAGTCGGACGACTACCCGTTCGCCGTCATCGAGGACAGCGACGGCGACAGCGACAGCGATAGCGACGAGACGGCCGATACGGCCGATACGGCCGATACGGGAGACACCGAAGGGACCAGAGACACCGACGGGACCGGAGTCATTGGCGGGACCAGCGAGACTCCAGGGGCGGGCGAGACTCCCGGGACTGGCGAGATCCCACGGACTGACGAGACCCCAGGGACCGACGAGATCCCACGGACTGACGAGATCCCGGGGACCGGCGACACCCTCGGGACCGGCGACACCCTCGGGACCGGCGACACCCTCGGGACCCAAGACACCCCCGGGACGGGCGACACCGCCGGCACCGGCGACACCCCCGGCACCGGCGACACCCCCCGCCCGTTCGCACCCGGCCGGACCCCGGCGGAGGGCGACCTCCCCGAACTGGCCCGCACCGGCCCGGCCACCCTTCCGTACCCCGGCATCACCGTCGCCGGGTTCCTGATCGGTGGCGGAGCCCTGGTGATCCGGTCCCGCCGCATGCGCCGCCCCCGCTCCGGGGCCGACCGCTGAACCGCCCGTCCACGCGTGTTCATGTCCGTCTGCCACCATCGGCCCGTGGACTACCCGCACGGCCAGACACCTGGCGCACCCATCCGCTCCGGCATCCCGGAGCACGGCCGCATCCCCAAGTACTACGCTGTCAAGGCTCATGTCTCCCTCCTCATAGAGGAGTTGGGCGAGGGGGGCATGCTGCCCACCGAACGCGATCTCGCCGAGCGCTACGAAGTCTCGCGCGAGACGGTGCGCCAGGCCCTGCGCGAACTCCTGCTGGAGGGGCGGCTCGCCCGCCAGGGGCGCGGCACCGTCGTCGCGGGCCCGAAGCTGGAGCAGCCGCTCTCGCTGGCGAGCTATACGGAGGGCGTACGCCGCCAGGGCCGTACCCCCGGCCGTCACCTCATCGGACTGGAACGGTTCCCCTGCCCCGAGGCGCTCGCCGCCGACGTCGGGGTGGGGCGCGGCGAACCGGTCTGGCACCTGGAGCGGGTGCTGCTCGCCGACGACGACCGGGTCGGCCTGGAGAGCACGTACGTCTCCGTCGCCCGCGTACCGGACCTGGGCACGGAGTTCGACCCCGACTCGTCCTTCTACGCCTACCTGCGCGACCGGCTCTCGATCCCCTTCGGCGATGCGGACGAGCGCATCGAGACCGTGCTCGCGACACCGCGCGAGGCGCTGCTCATCGGAACGCCGCCCGCCCTGCCCATGTTGCTGATCCACCGCATCTCGCGCGATACGGACGGGAAGCCGCTGGAGCGCGTACGGACGCTCTACCGCGGGGACCGGTTCTCCTTCACCGCACACCTGGGCCCGCAGGACGGACGCTGACCACTCCTCCGGCGGGCACCGCGAGCGCCGGCCGACCCAGGTCGGTAACGAAAAGATAACGGGTCTAGTCCAGGTTTGGGGTCCAGTTCACCCTCCCGTTGCCGTATCGATCCGTACGGGTCACCGGCCCCGAGGAGCGTGTCCGTCGTGAGAGTCATCGTCGTAGGAGCCGGCGTGGTGGGAACCATGCACGCCTGGCACGCAGTGAACCGCGGCCACGAGGTCGTACAGATCGAGCGCGAAAGCGAGGCGCGCGGGGCATCGCTCCGCAATTTCGGACAGATATGGGTCAGCGGCCGGGCCGGTGGCGAGGAGCTGGAGACCGCGCTGCGCGCCCGTGAGCTGTGGGAGGGCATCGGGGCCCGGGTCCCCGGCCTCGGGTTCCGGGCCTGCGGCTCGCTCACCCCGCTCCGTACCGAGCTGGAGACCGCCGTCGCCGAGGCGGCCGTCGCCCGCCCCGACGCGGCGGCACGCGGCTACAAGCTGCTCACCGCCGACGAGGCCCGCGCGGTCAACCCCGCGCTGCGCGGCGAATTCGCCGCCGCCCTGTGGTGCGAGCGGGACGCGGCGGTCGAGCCGCGCACCGCCCAACTCGCGCTGAAACAGGAGCTGTTGACGTCCGGGCGGTATACGTACCTGGGTGGGCGCGAGGTCCGCGAGGTGGTGGGCACCGCCGCCGTCCGCGACGACCACGGCGATGTGCACACCGGCGACGCCGTGATCCTGGCCACCGGTGCCTGGCTCGGCGGACTCGTCCGCGAACTGGCCGGACCCGAACTGCCGGTGCGCCGCGTCCGCCTCCAGATGATGCAGACCGACCCGCTCGGTGAACCGCTCACCACCTCCGTCGCCGACGCCGACAGCTTCCGCTATTACCCGGCGTACCGGAGCGAGGCGCTGGACACGCTCAACGCCCAGCAGGCGCAGGCGCCCACCGCCGCACAGCACAAGATGCAGCTCCTGATGGTGCAGCGCCGCAACGGCGGACTGACCATCGGCGACACCCACGAGTACGAGCACCCCTTCTCCTTCGACACCGTCGAGGAGCCGTACGAGCACCTCACCGGGGTCGTCGAAGCCTTCCTGGGCCGACCGCTGCCACGGATCCGCCACCGCTGGGCCGGGGTCTACGCCCAGTGCACCGACACCAGCCGGGTCGTCCACCGCCAGCAGGTGCGAGACGGCGTCTGGCTGGTCACCGGACCGGGCGGCCGGGGCATGACCTGCTCGCCCGCCATCGCCGAATCGACCGCCAACGAACTGAACTGGTGAAGAAGTTGACCCCCCAGACCCCCCAGACCCCCCAGACCCCCCAGGCCCCCCAGGCCCCCCTCAACCTGGTCGTCCTCGACATGGCCGGCACCACCGTCGCCGACGGCGGCCTCGTCGAGCAGGCTTTCTCCGCCGCGGCCGAACGCCTCGGCGTCGAGCCCGGCTCCACCGACCACGCGGAGAAGCTCGACTACGTACGCGTCACCATGGGCGAGTCCAAGATCTCCGTCTTCCGCCACCTCTTCGGCGACGAGGACCGCGCCCAGCAGGCCAACGCCGCCTTCGAGGAGGCGTACGGAGAACTGGTCGACGGCGGCCGCATCGCGCCGATCCCCGGCGCCCGCGAGGCCATCGAACGGCTCAGGGCCGAGGGCCGGACCGTGGTCCTGTCCACCGGCTTCGCCCGCACCACCCAGGACGCCATCCTGGCCGCGCTCGGCTGGCAGGACCTGGTCGCCCTGACTCTCTGCCCGGCCGACGCGGGCGGCCGCGGCCGCCCCTTCCCCGACATGGTTCTCGCCGCGTTCCTGCGCACCGGCGCCGTCGACGGCGTCCAGCAGACCGTCGTCGCGGGCGACACCTCGTACGACATGCTCAGCGGCGTACGCTCCGGCGCCGGACTCGTCGCGGGCGTCCTCACCGGCGCCCACGACAAGGACCAGCTGACCCGCCACGGCGCCACGCACGTCCTCGGCTCGGTCGCCGAGCTCCCGGATCTGATCGCGCGGGCAGAGGCATGACGGGCGGGGCCGCGGCCGTCCGCAGCGGCATCAGGTTCGACCGGGTCAGCGTCGCGTACGGCGGGAACACCGTCCTCGACCGGCTCGATCTGACCGTCGAACCCGGCGAGGTCATGGCGCTGCTCGGGCCCTCCGGGTCCGGCAAGACCACCGCCCTGCGCGCCGTCGCCGGATTCGTGCAGCCCGCCTCGGGCCGGGTCCACCTCGGCGACCGTGACGTCACCGGGCTGCCGCCGCACAAGCGCGGCATCGGCATGGTCGTCCAGCAGTACGCCCTCTTCCCGCACATGCGGGTCCAGGACAACGTCGCCTTCGGGCTGAAGGCCCGCAAGGTGGCCAAGACGGAGATCCCCGAGCGGGTCGCCGAGGCCCTCGAACTCGTCGGCATGGCCGCCTACGCCACGCGCTATCCGCGCGAACTCTCCGGCGGCCAGCAGCAGCGCGTCGCCATCGCCCGCGCGCTCGCCATCCGCCCCGGCGTCCTCCTGCTCGACGAACCGCTCTCCGCGCTCGACGCCCGGCTGCGCTCCGGAATGCTCGCCGAACTCGCGCGGCTGCACCGGGAGTTGCCGGACGTCTCCATCCTGTACGTCACCCACGACCAGGTCGAGGCGCTCACCCTCGCCGACCGGATCGCCGTCATGGACAAGGCACGCCTGCAGGACTGCGGCACCCCGCAGGACCTGTACCGCCGTCCACGTACGGAGTTCACCGCGTCGTTCGTCGGCAACGCGAACCTGCTGCCGGTCACCGTCGCCGACACCACCGGCACCGTCGACTTCGCGGGCCGCGCACTCGACGTACCGACCGGCGACGTGGCCGGCGGCGCCACCGCCACTCTCTGCGTCCGGCCCCACCTCGTCGGGCTCGGCGACGGCCCCAACGCGCTGAGCGGCACCATCGCCGAGGTCCAGTGGCGGGGTTCCACGCACCGCCTGTACGTCGACGTCGACGGGCACCGGGTCAAGGCGGACCTCCGCGAACTGCGCGAGACACCCGCCCTCGGTGACAGGGTCACGCTGCACTTCGCGGCCGAGGACGCGGTGCTGCTGCCCGCGGGCACGACACCGGGAGCCGGGGGAGGGGCCGATGGCTAGCGCCGCGCACCCCGTCACCCCGGGCATCAGGACCGCGACGGCCCCGCTTCGGCGCACCGGGGGCGAGGGGCCGGACCCCTCCGCGACGACCCCGCCCGCGGGCGGCCCGCAGGCCCCGGTCCGCGCGGGCCGCCGCGTCCCCCGCTTCGTCTGGGCGCTGCCGCCCGTAGCGCTCCTCGCGCTGGTCTTCCTCTACCCGCTGGCCCTCGTCGTCCAGCAGTCCGTCAGCCCGGACGAGGGCGGCACCTCGCTCGCCCCGTACGGCGACGTGTTCGCCTCCGAGTCCTTCCGCTCCGCGCTGACGACCACCGTGTGGCTGGCGGTCGGCTCCACGGCCGGATGCCTGGTGCTGGGCTTCGTCCTGGCCATGGTCATCGCGTTCGTACCGTTCCCCGGCGGCAGGGCGGTCGCCAAGTTCATCGACGTCTTCCTCTCCTTCCCGTCGTTCCTGATCACGCTCGCCCTGCTGTTCATCTACGGCAACGCCGGCCTGGCCAACGGCCTCTGGACGGACATCACCGGAGCGTCGAGCGGCCCCTTCGACTTCCTCACCACCCCGTGGGGCGTACTGCTCGCCGAGATCACGTACTTCACCCCGTTCGTCATGCGCCCGCTGCTCGCCGCGTTCTCACAACTCGACAGCGCGCAGCTGGAGGTGGCGTCCTCGCTGGGCGCCAAGCCGGCCCGGATCGTGCGGCAGGTGATCCTCCCCGAGGCGCTTCCCGCGCTCGCCGCGGGCGGCAGCCTCGTCCTCGTGATGTGTCTCAACGAGTTCGGCATCGTGCTGTTCACCGGCGCGAAAGGGGTCACGACCCTGCCGATGCTCGTCTACAGCAAGGCGATCCTGGAGTCCGACTACCCGGCCGCCTGCGTCGTCGCCGTCGTCAACATCGCGATCTCCGTCGGTCTCTACAGCCTGTATCGGATGGTGAGCCGCCGTGTTGGTGCATAGCCGTACGGGGAAGTGGGCCACGTGGGCCGTGTTCTTCGTGCTCTTCGTCCCGCTGTTCGCGGTGCCGCTGCTGGTCATCCTCGCCGCGTCGTTCACCACCAACTGGTCCGGCGCCTTCCCGTCCGGGCCGACCACGGAGCACTACGCGGCCGCGACCGGCGGCGACTCCCTCCAGGCCCTGACCACCAGCCTGATCACCGCCGCCGCCGCCAGCCTGCTCGCCCTCACCGTCGGCTCCTGGGCCGCGCTCGCCGCCGCCTCGCTGCGCAGCCGCGGCAGGCGATTGCTCGACGCGCTGTTCATGCTGCCGGTCGCCGTGCCGTCCGTCGTCGTGGGCCTCGCCGTGCTCGTCGCGTTCAGCAAGCCGCCGATGCTGCTGAACGGGACGCGCTGGATCGTGATCCTGGCGCACACGATTCTTGTCACCGCGTTCGCCTATTCGTCGGTTTCGGCGGCGACAGTACGTCTCGACCCGATGTACGAACAGGCGGCGGCCAGTCTCGGCGCCCGGCCCTCGTACGTCCTGTGGCGCATCAAGCTGCCGCTCCTGCTGCCGGCCCTCACCGCAGCCGCAGGGCTCTGCTTCGCCCTGTCCATGGGCGAGTTGAGCGCCACGATGATGCTCTACCCACCGGACTGGACACCGCTCCCGGTGCAGATCTTCGCGGCCACCGACCGCGGCTCACTGTTCACCGGAGCGGCCGTCGCCGCGGTCCTGATGGGAACGACGCTGCTCGTGCTGCTCGGCGTGTCCCGCATCCGCACCAGGGCCTCGTACCGCTGAACCGTCGGCACCCCGGCCCCCCTCCCCGTACTGACTCCGGCCGGCTTCCGGCCGACATCCAGGAGATACGACTGCCATGCGCAAGAACCACCTCAAGCCCATAGCCGCCGTCACCGGCTGCCTCGCCCTCGCCGCCACCCTCTCCGCCTGCGGCGGCTCGTCGGCCGCCTCGGACGAGAAGGTCGTCACCGTCTACAGCGCCGACGGACTCAAGGGCGAGAACGGCGACGGCTGGTACGACAAGGTGTTCAAGGACTTCGAGAAGAAGACCGGCATCAAGGTCAAGTACGTCGAGGGCGGCTCCGGCGAGATGGTGCAGCGCGCCGTCCGCGAGAAGTCCAACACCCAGGCCGATGTACTGGTCACCCTGCCCCCGTTCATCCAGCAGGCCGACAGCAAGGGCCTCCTGGCGGCGTACGCACCGGCCGGCTCCGACAAGGTCGACGGCGCCGACAAGGCG
This sequence comes from Streptomyces sp. NPDC058092, assembly GCF_042884935.1. NCBI lineage: Bacteria > Bacillati > Actinomycetota > Actinomycetes > Kitasatosporales > Streptomycetaceae > Streptomyces > Streptomyces sp. NPDC058092. The sequence goes on along the minus strand of NZ_JBHVSY010000005.1, from coordinate 164,410 downwards.
TCCGACGCCAAGTGGACCTCGGTCGTCAACAACTACTTCGGCTTCATCTACAACAAGAAGGAGCTGAAGCCGGCGCCCACCACCTGGGAAGGGCTGCTCGACGGAAAGTTCAAGAACAAGATCCAGTACTCCACCCCCGGAGTCGCCGGTGACGGCACGGCCGTTCTCATCAAGGCCATGCACGACTTCGGCGGCAAGGAGCCGGCGATGGAGTACCTGAAGAAGCTCCAGGCCAACAACGTCGGCCCGTCCGCCTCCACCGGCAAGCTCGCCCCCAAGGTCGACAAGGGCGAACTGCTCGCCGCCAACGGCGACGTCCAGATGAACTACGCGCAGTCCAAGGACATGCCCAACCTGGGCATCTGGTTCCCCGCGAAGCAGGGCGGCAAGCCCACCACGTTCGCCCTGCCGTACGCGGCCGGCCTGGTCGACAAGGCCCCGCACAGCGCCAACGGCAAGAAGCTGCTCGACTTCATGCTCTCCGAGCAGGCCCAGAAGGACGTCAGCGCGGTCGGCGGCGGCTTCTCCGCCCGCAAGGACATCGAGGCCACCGACGCCAACGCCCTCGCGCTCACCCGGCTGATGGACGGCGTCGAGGTCTTCGAGCCCGACTGGTCGGACATCGGCACCAACCTGAACACGTACGTCGAAGCCTGGAAGTCGGCCACCGGAAGCTGACGGAGCCGGCGGAATCCGAGCTGACCTGCGGAAACGCCGATTCCGGGTCTGCGGACGGCTCACTTCGGCAGCCTGACACCCCGCTGCGGGGCGGAGTGTCAGGCTGCCGGTCCCGGACCAGTGACCAGGCCTGCGATCAGGTCTGCGATCAGGCCTTCGGCCAGATCTTCCGTCAGACGAGGTCGACGAGGTCGGCGATCGAGTTCACGACGTTGGTCGGCCGGTACGGGTAGCGCTCGATCTCACCCCTGCTCGTCAGCCCGGTGAGCACCAGGAACGTCTCCATCCCGGCCTCCAGCCCGGCCAGCACATCCGTGTCCATCCGGTCGCCGATCATGGCGGACGTCTCGGAGTGCGCGCCCAGGGTGTTCAGCGCACTGCGCATCATCAGCGGGTTGGGCTTGCCGATGAAGTACGGCTCCTTGCCGGTCGCCTTCGTGATCAACGCGGCGACAGAGCCCGTGGCCGGCAATGCCCCCTCGGGGGAGGGCCCGGTGTTGTCGGGGTTGGTGGCAATGAAGCGGGCACCGTTGTTGATCAACCGGATGGCCTTCGTCAGCGCCTCGAACGAGTAGGTCCGGGTCTCGCCCAGGATCACGAAATCGGGCTCGTGGTCGGTGAGAACGTACCCGGCATCGTGCAAGGCGGTGGTCAGCCCCGCCTCACCGATCACGTAGGCAGTGCCACCGGGGTGCTGATTGTCCAAGAACGTGGCGGTGGCCAGGGCCGAGGTCCAGATGTTCTCGACCGGCACTTCGAGACCGATCCGGTTGAGCCGCACATGAAGGTCCCGGGCCGTGTAGATCGAGTTGTTCGTCAGCACCAGGAACGGCTTGCCCGAATCGCGCAGCTTCTTGATGAAGGCATCCGCGCCGGGGATCGGCACACCTTCATGCATCAGCACGCCGTCCATGTCGGTGAGCCACGATTCGATGGGCTTCTGATCTGTCATGGGTGCGGCTCCTGCCGAACGAGGACTTACGGGATGACCATGCTATTCACTCATCATTTTTACGGCCTGAACGTCTCGTAGCCCGGACGGGAGCCGACGGCCCGGACGGGAGCCGACGCGGAAGCGCCCTGCGGTCCCGCTCGGTCCGGCGGTCCCTCTTCCGGCCGTCCACCGCCGTCGCTTCCCTCGCCGGCCCGGCCGGCCCCGTCGACGTGGGCCGAGCCCGGCGGGGGAGGGGGCCCGGGCGGTCCCTGCGGGACCGTCCCCCGCGCTCCTGCGGATGCGAAAAGCCGGAGGAGGCGTGAACCTGCCCTAAGGAGGTTCACGATGCGTTCCATACCCCTCACGTTCTGTGCCGCCGCGGTCGTCGCGGCGACCCTGGTGCCGACTTCCGCCGCACTGGCCGACTCCGATACCGGGACCGACCGGGGGACGGGCTCGGGCTCCCGTACCGCTCTCTCGGTGTCGCCGCCCTTCCTCGCCCCGGGCGGCAAGGTGGATCTGCGGCTGGACAGCTGCGGGGGCAAAGAGGCCAAGGGCAGCTCCGACGCGTTCGTCTCCGAGGCGCGTTTCTCGCCCGCCGCGGACGGGGGCCTCTTCGCGGAGGCCCGGATCGGCTCGGACGCCTCCCCGGGCGACCACGAGATCCAGGTCGTCTGCACGGACGGCAAGGGCACCAAGGTCTCCGGCACGGTCACGGTCGCCGACCGCGGCCGGTCCTCGCCCCTCGCCCCGGTCCGCGCGGGAGGCGGCGGCACCGCGGCCGACACCGACCGGGAAGCCCGTCAGGAGGGCCCCGGCATCGTGCACGCGGTGATCGGTCTGGCCCTGGCCGCCGTCGCGGCCGCTGCCGTCGCGTTCCGCAGCCGGCGCCGTCGCCGTCCGGCCGCGGACTGACATGCCTACCCCCGACCGCCCCGAGGGCCACGGCCGACTGCTCACCGGAGTGGCCTGGGCCGTCCTGCTGATGGGCCTGTGGCTCTGGGGCCGTGACATCACCGACGGCTCCGGCGCCAGCTCCGCCCCGACCACCGGCGACGTCGCCGCGGTCGGGCGCCCCCTCGGCGTTCCGCTGCCCGCACCGCACGACCCGATCAAGGGCGCGGTGCCGGAGCGGGTCGAGGTCCCGTCGATCGGCATCAAGGCACCGGTGGTCGCCCGTGACCTGGACAAGGACGGCGCGATCGAGCCGCCGCCGTTCGACACGCCCCAGACCGTCGGCTGGTACGGAAACGGCACCGAGCCCGGCGCGAAGGGCCCCGCGCTCTTCGTCGGCCACGTCGACACCGAGACCAGGCCGGCCGTCTTCTACGGACTGAGCGCGGCCCGCCCCGGCGCCAAGATCGAGGTGACCCGCGCGGACGGCACGGTCGCCGAATTCACCGTCGACGACGTCCAGGTCTTCACCCGGGAACGCTTCAACGCCGACAAGGCCTACGGCCCCCGCAAGAACGGCCGCGCGGAACTCCGCCTGATCACCTGCGGCGGCACCTACGACCGGGCCTCGCACTCGTACGACGCGAACGTGGTCGTCTCGGCCTATCTGACCGGCGAGAAGTCCGGGAGCGGCGGCCGGGCCTGACGCCGTCGGTATCCGGCCCGGCCGGCACCCTTTTCCCCCGGGGCGCCGGCCGGGCCGGTCCTCGACCGTGGTGCGCGGGGCTGCGGGAGCAGCCCGGTGACGACACGGGAGGCCAGGGGGGCGGACCTCGCCCGTCACTCCAGGGCGATGAACGGTCCTGGCCCAGAGGGTTTCTGACGTACCGTCCAGAACCGGTCGTTCTCGGCTTCCGGTCTAGTGGACAGAAGCCCTGTGCCAGGATGAAGGGGACGCGGCAGTGCACCGCCGCCGCACCCGAGGGGGAGTGGATGTACGGCAGTTACAACGGCCGGTCGGGCATGAGGCGGGCGGGTGCGGGTGTGGGTGCGGTGGCCGTGCTGCTGCTCACGGGATGTTCCTCCCCATCCGGCTCCCCATCCGGCTCCGGTGGTGCGGGAAAGCGCGGCGCCATCGGCCGGCACCCCGAGGACAGTGCCCCGTACTGGGTCAATCCGGACGGCAACGCGGCCCGTCAGGTCGCCGCGTACACCGCGGACGGGGACGGGAACGCCGCCGGCCTGATCGAGAAGATCGCGCGGCAGCCCGTCGGGGAGTGGATCGGCCCGGACCGTCCCGAGGCCGAGGCGAAGGGCTTCACGGAGGCCGCCGCGAAGGCGGACCGGGAAGCGCTGCTGGTCCTCTACAACATCCCGCACCGCGACTGCGGACGGTTCTCCAAGGGCGGCGCCGCCGACGGCGCTACGTACCGGACCTGGCTGGAGGGCGTCGCCAAGGGCATCGGCGACCGGCGCGCCACCGTGATCCTGGAGCCGGACGCGCTGCTGCACATGGTCGACGGGTGCACGCCGCAGGAGTTCCACGAAGAGCGGTACGACCTGCTGAAGGGGGCGGTGGAGCGGCTGAAGCAGCAGCCGGACACCCGCGTCTACGTGGACGCGGGGAACGCCGGCTGGCGCACCCCCGACGCGCTCTTCCAGCCGCTCCGGCGGGCGGGCATCGGGGCGGCCGACGGCTTCGCGGTCAATGTCTCCAACTTCCAGACCACAGCGGTCAGTACGGACTTCGGCAAGCGACTCTCGGCGAAGGTCGGCGACAAGCCGTTCGTCATCGACACCAGCCGCAACGGCAACGGCCCGTACCGCGGAGGGGCGCCCGAGGAGAACTGGTGCAACCCGCCCGGCCGTGCGCTCGGCGAGACGCCGACGACCGACACGGGTGACGCGCGGGTCGACGCGTACCTCTGGGTCAAGCGTCCCGGCGAATCCGACGGCAACTGCAAGGGCGGCCCGAAGGCGGGCGACTGGTGGCCCGAGTACGCGCTGGGCCTGGCGCGGGCGACGAAGTAGGGCAAGGGAAGTACGGCGGGAGGAGCGCGGCGAGGCAAGCGCGGCGAGGCAAGCGCGGGGCGCACCGATGACGTCGGACCCCCGCCTCGCGCCCGCAACCCCGCCCCGCCCCACCCCGCACCCGTACCTACGGAATCTCGACCCACTTCCCCTCGGACGGCGTCCCCCTGTCGTCCGTCACGAACAGCATGTACCACCCCGACGGCACCAACGCCCGGTTCCCCGGCACCGTCACCGCGATCCCGCCCGCCGTCCGCTTCAGGCCCAGCGCCACCGACCGCTGGTCGGTGTCCGTGACATGGGTGACCGCACTGGGCCGCATCAGCCTCGCCGAGGTGATCCTCGAACCCCGCACCGTCGTGAACACGTCCGTAGCGCCGCGCCGGATGCTCTGCGGGCCGCCCGTCAGCTCCGGACGCGCGTCGCGGTACAGATACGGCGGGCTGTAGATCTCGATGCGCTGCTCGAAGACGCCCGGCCGGGTGTTCGCGCGGTCCGCGTAGAGCGAGTCCGAGCCGAAGATCATGACCCGGCCGTCGGGAAGGAGTACGGACCCCGAGTGGTAGTTGCGGCCCACCGACGGGTCGGCGACCCGCCTGTACGTGTCGGTCCTCGGGTCGTACAGCCGGGCCCGGAGCACATTCGACCCGCCGCGCCCCCGGTAGTCGCGGGAGCCTCCGGTGACCAGCAGCGAGTCGTCGGGGAGCAGGGAGGCGCTCGGGTAACGGGTGCCTTCCGCCAGGGCGGCGCCGTCGCGGAATCCCGGGGCCGGGTCCTTCAGGTCGACCAGGCGCGACTTCGCACTCGACCGGTCGGACTCGCCGACCCCGCCACCGCCGATGACCATGAACTTCTCGTCCTGGGCCGGGGGCAGCCGTACCGTCGCCGAGGTCTCCATCGCGTCGGCGTCGCTCAGGCCGGGGATCTTCCGGAAGCTGTTCGTCGCCAGGTCCCAGATGCCGGGCTCGCGGCCGGCATCGGCGGGGCCGTATCCGGCGTTCGAACCGGAGTAGAAGAGCGTGCCGTCGTTCAGCAGGAAGACCGCGGGGTACGTGGGGAACTTCCGGATGATGCCGGTGTACTGCCACTTCCTGGTCTTCGGGTCGTAGATCTCGTCCTTGCCGGGGACGATCTGCCCGATCTCGTCCAGCCCGGAGAGGGCGAGGACCCGGCCGTCCTCGAGAGTGGTCAGCGTCGGGTACCAGCGTGCTTCGTTCATCGGGTCGACGGTGATGTACTTCTCCGCCACCGGGTCGAACTCGAAGGCTTCCCGGATGCCCTGGAAGTCCTTCTTGTCGAGGGCGAGCTTCTGCGCGATTCCGTAGACGTTCCGGCTGTCGGAGCCGGTCAGGCCCGCGATCCGGTAGTTGTCCTCGGAGCCCGTCTCGTACTGCGTACCGGATTTCTGCGCCTCGACGTAGATCCGGCCGAGGCCCGCGTCGTTGCGCAGGAACGCGCCGGTCCTCCGGTCGAAGACCTTGGTGGCCCGCTCGATCAGCACCGGGTCCTTCGAGACGAACGTCCTGCCGTTCGCACGGCCCTTGAACCGGGTGCCCGCGGGCAGGGTGACCGGCTTGTCCGGGTCCTCGTTGTGGACGATCATCAGGCCGCCGGCCTTGGTGACGTCGCCCTTGAGCTTCTCGTAACGTCTGGTGCCGCCGGCTATGAGCAGCTTGCCGTCGGGCAGCTGGGTATGGCCCGAGCAGAACATGTCCTTGGGCGTGGGTATGTTCGTGAACCGGTTGGTCCTCGGGTCCCACAGCACCGACCGGAAGCTCTTGGCGTCGAAGTTCTTCCGGTTGTTGCCGGAGCCCGCGACGAGCAGCACCTTGCCGGTGTGCAGCAGTGCCGCGTGGATCGTATTGATCCGGTACTCGGAAGGGATGTCCAGGAAGTCCCAGTGGCCGTTCGCGGCTTTGTAGTCCGGCTTGTTGATCTTGTACGTGTGGTAGTGCTCGGTGCCGAAGCGGTACACCCACGGCCCGTTCGCTCCCGAGAGCGCCAGAATCGCCACCGTACCGATCGCCAGGCGGCGGGTACGGAGGCTCGGACGGTACGTCTTCATCGGTCACGTCCCCCAAGAGCGGTCTGCATGGCTCGGTCGGCGGCTGCCCGCTGGGCATCGGCCTGTTCCGCGTCGGCCTGTTCCGCGTCGGCCTGTTCCGCGTCGGTCTGTTCGGCATCGGTCTGTTCGCCGGTCCGTCTGTCGTCGCGGACGGCGTACCGCCAGCAGAGGATCGGCGCCGCGCTGATCAGCAGCGCCATGGCGGCCCAGGTGAGCATCGCCGGATGACTGTGCCGGAGAACGAAGGAGGCGGCGATCGAACCGCCGAAGACCAGGATGAAGAAGAGGTGGATCCGGAAGGTGCCGAAGAGGGTGTCCGGACTGGACGAGTCGCCCTTGGGCGTCACCACGAACGAGCTCCTGCGGCGCAGTACCGCATCGAGCAGCGAGCGGGCGTAGACCGGCGCGGAGAGCGCGGACATCATCATGCCGGCCAGTCCACCGGAGCCCTCGGGCTCGTGCGGCGAGACATTGTGCCGCCGGTTCCAGACGTACAGGCCGATCTGGAGCGCCGAGGCATTGCCGTACAGCATCATCCAGACCGTCGGGTCGATCTGCACGCCCGAGGCGCCCATCCCCAGGAACAGCGCACAACTCAGCGCCGCGAGTATCCAGTTCAGTGCGGACATCGGGTAGAAGATGATCATCATGGTGTAGTTGAGGAGCTTGCCCGCGGGGAGCGAGAAGACGCCCTTCCAGTACTGCTTGAGGATCGTCTCGTACGTCCCCCGCGACCAGCGCAGCTGCTGGGTGAAGAAGTCCGTCCACGCGGTCGGGCCCTCGCCGACGGCCAGCACGTCGGGGGTGTAGACGGAGCGCCACTTGCGGCCGGTGTGCGGATTGCGGGCGCGGTGCATCTCGAAGCCGGTCGCCATGTCCTCGGTGATCGAGTCGTACAGACCGCCGATCTGTTTGAGGGCACGGATCCGCACCGCGTTGCTGGTGCCGACGAACATCGGGGCGCCGTAGCGGTTGCCCGCGCGCTGGATCAGCGCGTGGAAGAGGAACTGCTGGGACTCGGCGGCCTTCGTGACGAACGAGTCGTAGTTGCCGTAGACCTGCGGGCCGATGACGAAGCCGACGTCCGGGTCGCGGAAGTAGCCGAGCATCCGCTCCAGGTAGTTGGGCAGCGGTACGTGATCGGTGTCGACGGAGGCGAAGAAGTCGTACGCGTCGCCGTGCGCGTCCAGCCAGGCGTTGTAGTTGCCGTGCTTGGTCTTCGCCCGGTGGGGGCCCGCGGACCGGTTCCAGTGCGCCACGCCCTTGCGGGTGAAGTGGTGCACCCCGAGCCGGACGCAGACCTCCTTCACCGCCGGGTCGTCGCCCTCGTCGAGCAGCCAGACGTGCATCAGCCCGCGGTGCCGCACGCGGACCGCCGCTTCGAGGGTCCTCGTCACCATCTCCAGGGGCTCCTTGCCCGGGACGAAGGAGGTGAGGAAGGCGACCCTGGTGCCGGTCTCCGGGACGACCGGGACCGGGTCGCGCGCGACCAGCGTCGCGTGTGCGTTCGACAGGACGTTCAGCGTGCGGAAGAGCTCGATCAGGCCGATCGAGACCAGCATCACGACGTCGAGGACCAGCAGGGTGCCGTTCTTGAGGTTCGGGTCGCGCCGCGTCCAGTGATCCGGCTGCATCAGCCAGGCGAACAGCCCGAGCGAGACGAGAGGCGCGGCGCCCAGCAGGAGCGCCGCGCGTATTCTGTGCGGCTCCTGGGAGAGCAGCGAGCGGTACCGCACCCGGTACGGCGTGTCCGGACCGGGCCGGGTCAGCGGGCCCGCGAGCCGGCTGTAGTGCTCGTAGTCGTAGCGCGGCACGGCGTTCGCCGGGTGCCGCCGTTGTTCCCCGGCCGTCGGCCGCGCCGGTATCCGCGGCCGGGCGGTCCGGGACGGGTCGTCGTTCTGCTGCCGGGCGCCTGTCGGCGTCGACGTCATGGGTCATCCCCCTGCACGCGTGGTCAGTGCGTGAATGGTGAGTGCGTGATCGGTCGGTACGTGAGGGTCGGCGCGTCCATCGGTCGGTGCGCGTACGGTCGGTACGTGATCGGTCGGTGCGCGTACGGTCGGTACGTGATCGGCGAGCGCGCGATCGGGCGGCGCGTCATTGGTCGTCGTCTCGGCCACGGCGATTCCCCCGTCGGTCGCCGTGAACGGCTCAAAGGCGGGCGCGGCCTCCCGCTCAGACACGGAACAGCGCCCTTCCGGCTGTCTGATGCCTCCCCGACATCTGTCCCCGAGCGGGGCCCCCACCCCGCGTAGCGGACAACCGGAACTTCCCCCTGCGTCCCCTCTTCATCCCCCAACTGCAAGGCGCATCAGCCTGGTTGGTGCCGATGGCCCTTAGACAGGTTGTCCGACTGCGGCCCCGTTCGCAAGGGTGAAACGGGTGGGTTACCAGTCATACGTACGATTTGCTGGGCCCTTGTGGAGGGGGCGTGCAGGGGCGTATGCGAGGGATCTTCGATCCGCTGAGTGACGGAATGGTGACCGTGTGTCGATTGTCGTGCGTCACCCGTGCGCCCGTGAAAGTGGGGGCGCGGGGATCGGGTTCGGAGAACGAACAAGACCCCCTCACGCGTGGTGAGGGGGTCTTGACTCTGCGTGCGCCGCCAGGGACTCGAACCCCGGACCCGCTGATTAAGAGTCAGCTGCTCTAACCAACTGAGCTAGCGGCGCCTGCTGACCTGAAGAACTCTACCCGAATGTGGGGCGTGCTCCTGACCATTTCCCGTCCATCACGGCCTGTCGGATGGTCGTTTTTTCTGGTCTGTCCGTCAAAATGCGATATGTCAGGAGAGTTAAGACACTGACGCCCGTGCAGATGCGCCCAAAGATCTTGACGAGTGCGGAGGGGAATCGCATGACTGTGCCGGCTTTCGAGGAGTACGTACCCGCCATCGACTGCACCTGCGCGGGGTGCGCCGAGCAACGGCGAGCCGCCGCGAGTGCCTTGCCCATGCGGTACGGAGGCCATCCGGCCGCACACGGCGTGCGCCGTGCGCTGGTGCTGGCCACCGCGGCCGGAGTGGTGCTCAGCACCGGCGTGGCCGAGGCGGCGAGCGCGCCGGGCGACCGGGCGGCGGAAGCGGCCGGAGCGGCCAGGGCGGACGGGCCGCCGACGCCGTCGCCGACCCCGGTGGCCCCGCCGGGTGCGGCGGAGGTGGCCGGCGTGGTGGACCCGGCCGGTCCGGTGGGCCCGGATCCCGCCGGGGACGTTGATCCGTTTGACCGGACCGACGCGGATTGGGCCAGTCCGCAGGGCGTCCCGGGCCCATTGCGGGGCACGGGGGCCTCGGTCCCGCCGTTGTCCGGGACGCCGGCTGGTCCGGTGGGCCCGGACCCTGCCGGGGACGTTGATCCGTTTGACCGGACCGACGCGGATTGGGCCAGTCCGCAGGGCGTCCCGGGCCCACTGCAGGGCACGGGGGCCTCGGGCCCGCCCTCGTCCGGGACCCCGGCCACGCTGCGCAAGACCAGCCGGGCCGCCATCATCAACCGAGCGAAGAAGTGGGTGTCCGCGCAGGTCCCGTACAGCATGAGCAAGTACTGGTCCGACGGTTACCGGCAGGACTGTTCCGGCTATGTCTCGATGGCCTGGGGTCTGCCCGCCAACGAGTGGACCGGCAGCCTCGCCAAGTTCGGGACGCGGATCGCGCGGGCAGAGCTGCAGCCCGGCGACATCCTGCTCTTCCACAACCCGGCCAACCCCTCGAAGGGCTCGCACGTCACGATCTTCGGCGGCTGGACCGACTACACGCACACCCACTACACGGCGTACGAGCAGACGAAGCCGCACACCCGCAAGCAGACGACGCCCATGGCGTACTGGACCCACTCCGGCAGCTACGTCGCGTACCGCTACAAGGTCCTCGGCGGTGGAAGCGGCGGCAGCGGTTCGTCGACGACGTTCCCGGGTGCCTTGAAGTTCGGCCCCGGAGCCAGCAACGCGCACGTCACCCGGCTCGGGCAGATGCTCGTGGAGCGGGGTGGCAAGCGCTTCTACAAGGTCGGTCCCGGGCCGGGCTGGGGCGACGCCGACCGGCGCGCGACCCAGGCGTTCCAGAAGGCCCAGGGCTGGAAGGGCAAGGAGGCCGACGGCGTCCCCGGCCCCGGCACCTGGCGGCTCCTGGCCGGCGGGGCCGGTCGCGACATCCCTGCCTCCGGGAGCGGGGGCGGGCAGGGTGATTCGAACTCGGGCTCGAAGTTCCCCGGCCGGGGATATTTCCGGCCCGGTCAGTCCAACAGCCATGTCGACAAGCTCGGCAAGCAGTTGGTGAAGAAGGGATACGGCACGTACTACCTGTCGGGACCGGGGCCCCGGTGGACCGAGGCGGACCGGCGCAATGTCGAGGCCTTCCAGCAGGCCCAGGGCTGGCGGGGCGGAGCGGCTGACGGCTATCCCGGTCCGGAGACCTGGCGGCGACTCTTCGCGTGACACGACGGACATGCATGACGGAGGCGGGAATGGGATCCACGGTGTCGGACAGTTCCGGAACCCCGGACAACGGGAGCGCACGGGAACGGGAAAGGGGCTTGGGCGGGCGGACGGCTTTCGGTCCGGCTTCGGCTTCGGGTCCGGCTTCGGCTTCGGCTTCGGGTCCGGGGCCGGGCTCGGGCCCGGGGTCGGGGCCGGACGCGGGGCCGGACTCCGCCCATGGCTCGGGGTCGGGTGGCAGGCCGGACTCCGTGGTCGACCTCGTGCTGGACCTGGTCCCCGGTGAGGACGAGGTTTCCGCCCTCGGCGCGACCTCGGCCTCGGTATCGGTCCCCGCCATGGGCGCCGCAGCCGTTCCGGCCATGGCGTCGGCCACTGCCCCCGCCGAGGACCCGGAGCCGAGCGCCACCCCCGTACCGGTCCTGGTCGGCCTTCGCCCGTCGGCCACTGCCCCCGCCGAGGACCCGGAGCCGAGCGCCACCCCCGTACCGGTCCTGGTCGGCCTTCGCCCGTCGGCCACTGCCCCCGCCGAGG
>NZ_JBHVSY010000005.1:0-152744 GCF_042884935.1 Streptomyces sp. NPDC058092 | reverse complement strand
GACCCGGTGCCGCGCGCCACCCCCGGCACCCGCGGCACTCCCGGGGCCGAGCAGTCCGGCGACGCCGCACGGGGGGCCGGGCGGCGGCACGCGGCCAAGGCCCATGAGCGGACCGCGTCCATCCCCGTACACCTGCTCTTCCGCGAGAACCCCGAGCCCACCGACGCCGCCGCGCTCCCCGCCGGTGTACTGCGGCGCGGGGCCGGTGGGCACCAGCCGGCCGCGGGGCTGCGGCGGCCGCCCGCGCCGAGGGGGCCGCAGGTGCGGCCTTCGACGCGGCCGGCGCCCGTCGGTGACCCACGGCTTGCCGAGCGGTCGGGGCCGGCGCTGCCCGGCTGGGTGGCGCTGCTTGCCGGGCTGGCCGGGATCGCCTCCGGTGGCGCCGTCCTCTGGTCGGTCGGCGCGCTGCCCGTCGCCCTGCTCACCCGGCTCGGGATCGGCTCGCGTCCGTACGACGGGATCGGTCTCGGCGCCTGGGCGGCGCTCGCCGCGCTGGGGGCGGCGGTGCTCCTCGCGCTCGGCGGCCTGAGCCGCGGACGGGTCGGGTACGCCTGGGTGCTGACGCTCTTCGGCGAGTACCGGGGGAGTGTGCGGCGCACCGGACTGATGTGGATCAGCCCGCTGTTGCTCCGCCGCCGGGTCGACGTACGCCTGCGGCACTGGCGCAGCGAACCGCTCCCCGCCGTGGATGCCAACGGTACGGCGCTGCGCGTCGTCGTCCTCGTCGTGTGGCGGATCAAGGACACCGTACGGGCGACGCTCGGGGTCGCGGACCACGAGACGTATCTGCGCGAGCAGGTCGAGGCGGCGATGGCGCGGGTCCTCTCGCAACTGCCCGCCGACGCCTTCCACGAGGACGCGCACACCCTGCGCAACGCGGAAGCGGTCGGTGACGCGCTGACCCGGATGCTGAAGGCGGACTGCGAACCCGTCGGCATCGAGGTGTACTCGGCGCAGCCGACCGGAATCGAGTACGCGCCGGAGGTCGCCGCGGCCATGCAGCGCCGCCGGATCGCCGCCATCGACGCCAAACACCGTGACAGTGTCCTGACTTCGGTGGTCGACGCGGTGGACGACACCGTGCACCGGCTGACCGCCAGGGGGCTCGTGGACCTGGACGACTACGAACGGAAGTCGCTGGTCAAGGACTTGACGGTGGCCTTCTACACCGGACGCAGTGGCGGGGAGGGCGCCTGAGGGCCCGCAGGGGATGCTGCGGCGGCGAAGCGGAATCCAACTCCCATTGGTCTGGACATGTTCATATCCCGTCAATAATCTAAGACTTGGTCTAGACCGCAGGGCGCGCGCGCAGCAGGGCTCATGGAACCTCCCCCACGTTCTTGAGGAGCGACAGCAATGCGTAAAAGGGCAAGCGCGGCCGTAGTCGGCCTGGCGATAGCGGGCGCCTCGATGTTCGCGACGAGCAGTGCCAACAGCCACGGCTACACCGACAACCCCATCAGCCGCCAGAAGCTCTGTGCCAACGGCACGGTGACGAACTGCGGCAACATCCAGTGGGAGCCGCAGAGCGTCGAGGGCCCGAAGGGCTTCCCGGCGGCGGGTCCGGCCGACGGCAAGATCTGCTCCGGCGGGCACGGCGAGTTCGCCCAGCTCGACGACCCGCGCGGCGGCAACTGGCCCGCCACCAAGGTGACGGCGGGCCAGGGCTTCGGCTTCCGCTGGCAGTTCACCGCCCGTCACGCGACGACGGACTTCCGCTACTACATCACCAAGGACGGCTGGGACCCCACCAAGCCGCTCACCAGGGCCGACCTGGAGCAGCAGCCCTTCATGACGGTGCCGTACGGCGGCCAGCAGCCCCCGGCGACCCTGACCCAGCAGGGCACCATCCCCACCCAGAAGACCGGGAAGCACATCATCCTGAGCGTCTGGAACATCGCGGACACGGCGAACGCCTTCTACGCCTGCTCCGACGTGCAGTTCTGACGTGTAGTCCGTCAGACAGTGCCCCTCACGTGCACTCCGGTTGAGCGACGGCGGCCCCGGCCGGGGCCGCCGTTCCCGGCGCCGACGCACGCTGCGCCCAGCGGACCACGCGTGGTGCCGCCGGGCCGGTCCCGGCTCGCGGCCGGTCACATCGGAGGCCGGGCGTCAGCGCTTTCCGGCCGCTCCCGGTCCTGCCGGGGCCGCGATGGCCCGGACCGGGCCGGACCGGGGCCACGCCGGCGCCCCGCGCGGACCGATACTGCGGTCCGCCGCCGCAGCAGCGTCACGGCCAGTACCGCGCCCGCCAGCAACAGCGCGGCCCCCGCCACCGAGGCGTACTGCATGCTGTGCACGAAGGCCTCCCGTCCGATCGAGATCAGCGACCCGTCCCCCGTGGCCACCGCACCCGCCAGCGTCTTACGGGCGTCCTTTGGCGCGGAGCCCGGCATGTCGGCGGTGTAGACGGCCGTGGCCACCGCACCGAGCAGGGCCATCCCCGTCGCACCGCCGAACTCCTGCCCCGTCTCCAGCAGCGAGGCCGCCGAACTCGCCTTCTCCGGCGGGGCGGTGGACAGAGCCAGGTCCGAGACGAGTGCCATCACGGTGACGATGCCGCAGCTCATCACGGCGCAGCCGCCGAGCAGCAGCCACAGCGAGTCCGTACCCGTCAGGGCGAGGACCGCGAAACCGGCGGCGGCGATGACGAAACCGGCGCAGATGACGCGCGTACGGTCGGTCCGCTGGGCGATCGCCGTGGCCGTCGGGGCGGCGGCGCCCACGGCCAGTGACGGGGCCAGGCTCCACAGCGCGGCCTCCATCGTGCCCATGCCGAGCACCGACTGCAGATACTGCGTGGTGAAGAACGAGGACCCCATCATGGCGAACGCGGCCAGCGCGTTCAGCCCGATCCCGGCAGCGAAGCCGCTGTTGCGGAAGAGCTCCCGGCTGATCATCGCGTCGCCGTGGCTGCGCTGGCGGTGGACGAAGAACAGGCCGACGACGAGCCCGGCGGCGATGATCAGCGCGTTCCGCACATCGAGCCCGTGCGCGGCGCTCTCCTTGACCCCGTAGACGACGGGCAGCACGGCCCCCATCGACAGCGGCACGCTCAGGAAGTCGAACCGGCCGGGGCTCGGGTCCTTGAACTCCGGTACCAGCGCCGGCACCAGGACCAGCAGCAGCACCATGGCCGGCACATTGATCAGAAAGACCGAGCCCCACCAGAAGTGCTCCAGCATGACCCCGCTGAGCACCGAGCCGAGCGCGATCCCGCCGGCCATGGCACCCGACCAGATGCCGATGGCCCGGCCGCGCTGCCGCTCGTCGCGGAACATGTTGCGTACGAGCCCCATCGTCGACGGCATCAGCGTCGCACCGCCGATCCCGAGCAGTGCGCGGGCCGCGATCAGCATCTCGGGGCTGGTGGAGTACGCGGCGGCGACGGACGCGGCACTGAAGGCGAACGCGCCGAGGAGCAGCAGCTTGCGACGGCCGATCCGGTCGCCGAGCGAGCCCATTGTGATGAGCAGGCCGGCCAGGGCGAAGGCGTACACGTCGAAGATCCAGAGCTGCTGGGTGGCGCTGGGCGCGAGGTCCCGGTCGATGGCCGGGATCGCGAAGAAGAGGACGGAGACGTCCATCGAGACGAGGAGGAGGGGAAGCAGAAGGACCACGAAGGCGGTCCATTCCCGGCGACCGGCGAGGGGGCCGCGCTCGGCGGTGGTGCTCGTAGCGTTCGTCATGCCTGGAAATGTACGAGCGTCTAAAACGCTTGTCTAGTACGTATGTGTAAAACGTTCGTACATCTCGATGGGCAGCAAAAAACGCACTGGGCGGTTCACGTGTGTACGTGAACCGCCCAGTGCGTTGTCTGTGCGCCGCCAGGGACTCGAACCCCGGACCCGCTGATTAAGAGTCAGCTGCTCTAACCAACTGAGCTAGCGGCGCCTGCTGACTCGAAAATAATACCTGCCCCCGAGGAGTGCTGACGACAGCCGGACAAACGGTGCACATCGGGCAACCTCAAGCCCGTCCGGCGATTGAGGACAAAGCCGTCCCGGGGGCACCCCGGTGAGCCTCGCCGATCGGTACCCCACCTAGAGCGCCAGCGACAAGAGCACGGGCGCCGCCCGCCGGTTCAGCGTGTCCGCCGCCGTGCGCAGGCGATGGGCATCCTCGATCGGCAGGGACAGTGCCAGGCACCCCGCCGACGCCCCGGCGGTCAGCGGCACCGCCGCACACACCGTGCCGACCGCGTACTCCTGGATGTCGAGCACCGGGACCGTCGCCGGCTGGCTGTCCAGCTTGGAGAAGAGGACCTTCTCGTTGGTGATCGTCCGCGAGGTGAGCCGGGCCGTCTTGTGGCGCGAGAGGTGGTCGCGGCGGCTGTTCTGGTCGAGCTGGGCCAGCAGGCACTTGCCGACCGCCGAGGCGTGTGCGGAGGACCGGAAGTCCACCCACTCGTTCACCGCGGGGGTGCGGGGACCGTCGGCGTACTGCGTGACCCGGATCTCGCCGTCGACGTACCGGCTGATGTAGACCGCCGCGCCGACCGAATCGCGCAGCTGCGCCAGCGACTGCTGGAGCCTGGTCTCCAGGGCCTGCCTGCGGGCCGCCCCGGAGCCGAGGAGCAGCAGCGAGGAGCCGATGACATAGGCGCCGTCGGTGATCTGCTCGACGTACCCCTCGCGGCGCAGCATCAGCAGCAGGGAGGTGAGATGGCCGACGGGCAGCCCCGTCTCCCGGGAGATCTGGGTGTCCGGCACGCCGGTGCCGTGCTTGGAGACCGTTTCGAGAACACGAAGGGCGTACTGCACCGAATGGAACGGTGCGGTCGGTTCGGGCTTCAACGTCACGGTTTCCCCCCACCAGGTTGTGACCGCAGGCTCTGCCCTCACGATAGCCGCCAAGAGCCCTTTCAGGGGCGGCTGTTGGCGACTTGATGGGGCGCCCCGACGCCGTAAGCTGGGGCGCACCCGTCCGGCATATGCCAGAGTCACTGGCGCGCGAGGAAGTGGCGAGGTCACAGCACTGCGGTGAGGAACTCGCGCGTACGTTCGTGTGCGGGATCCGTGAAGATTTTTTCCGGTGATCCCGACTCGACCACGCGTCCGGCATCGAACATCAGTACTGTCTCCGAGACGTCGCGGGCGAAGTTCATCTCGTGGGTCACGCAGAGCATGGTGATGTCGGTGTTCCTGGCGATGTCGCTCAGCAGCTCCAGCACGCCCGCCACCAGCTCCGGGTCGAGCGCCGACGTCACCTCGTCCAGCAGCAGGATCTCCGGCTGCATCGCCAGCGCGCGGGCGATCGCCACCCGTTGCTGCTGGCCGCCGGAGAGCTGGGAGGGATGCGCGTCGATCTTTCCCGAGAGCCCGACCAGGTCGAGCAGCTCGCGGGCGCGGCTCTCCGCCTCGTCGCGGTCCATGCCCAGCACGTTGACCGGGGCCTCGGTGATGTTCTGCAGCACCTTCATGTTGGGGAAGAGGTTGAACTGCTGGAAGACCATGCCGATCTTCTTCCGGGCCGCGCGCAGATGCTTCTCGGTCGCCGGCCTCAGCGAGCCGTCGGGCGCCCTGGTGTGGGACAGCGGGCCGCCGTCCACCCAGATGACCCCGTCGCTGACCCTTTCGAGGGTCATCAGCAGCCGCAGGATGGTGGTCTTGCCCGAGCCGCTGGGCCCGATCAGGGTGACGTGCTCGCCGCGCCGCACGGAGAAGTCCAGCCGGTCGAGGACGACGTGGTCGCCGTACCGCTTCACGACGTCGTCGAAGCGGACCAGCGGATGGCCGGTCGCCGCGACGACGGCCGGCGCGGCGTCCTCGGGGGCCGTGGGCGCGGTCTTCTGCAGGGGGAAGGATTCAGTGGCCAAGACGCTTCTCCAGCTTTCTCATCAGCAGCGAGGTGGGGTAGCTCGCGACCAGGAAGACCAGCCCGGCGAGCGTGAATGCCTCGGTGTACACGAAGTGGGCGGCGCCGTACTGCCGGGCCTCGAAGACCATCTCCTGCACCGTGATCACGGCGAGGAACGGGGTCTCCTTGAACATCGAGATCGCGTAGTTGCCGAGGGCGGGCAGCACATTGCGCACCGCCTGCGGCAGGATCACGGCCTGCCAGGTCCGCCGCGGGGTGAGCGAGAGCGCCCGGCAGGCCTCCCACTGGCCCTTCGGCACACCGCCGATCCCGGCGCGGTACACCTCGGAGGTGTACGTGGCGTAGTGGACGCCCAGCACCACGATGCCGATCACCAGCGGTTCCACCGAGGTGAACAGGGCGGCCGCGCCGACCAGTTGGACGAGCAGCGGGGTGGACCGGATGAACTCCATCACGGCTCGCACCGGCACCGTCACGAACCTGCTCGGGGCCCGCCCGGCGACCGCGATGGCGAGCCCGAGCACCGCGGCGACGAGCGTGCCGAGCACGGTCGCGAGCAGCGTGACCTCGAAGCCCTTGAGCACCAGGGGCAGCACGTCCCCTGCGGCGTTCCAGTCGAAGCCGTTCACCGGACACCACCTCCGGCCGCCGACGCGACGGCTTCCGTGGCGCTGCGGCTGCGCAGCAGCGAGCCCGCACCGGTCGCCAGGCCGAGCCGCCGCTTGGCGCCGCGCTCCAGCAGATTCATCAGCAGGGTCAGCGCGTAGGTCAGGACGAAGTAGATGACCAGCAGGGTCACGTACGCGGTGAGCGTCTCACCGGTACGGTCGCGCAACTGCTGGATCACGGTCATCAGGTCGGCCGCGGAGATCAGCCACAGCAGCGGGGTGCACTTCAGCAACTGGATCAGAAGATTGGTGAAGGACGGGATCATCTGCACCCAGGCCTGCGGAAGGATCACCTTCCGCATCCGGTGCAGCGGCGTCATGTTCAGCGCGACGGCCGCCTCGTACTGCGCACGCGGTACGGAGTTGATCGCGCCGCGCACCACCTCGGCGCCGTACGCACCGTAGTTGAGACCGAAGGCGACGACACCGCAGAGCAGCGGCGTCAGTTCGTACCCCGTCAGCGGCGGCATCGCGTAGTAGAGCCAGAACAGCTGGATGTAGAGCGAGGTACCGCGGAAGAACTCCACGACCACGCGGGACACACCGCGCGCCACCAGCAGCCGGCCGACCGACATCAGACCGAGGACGAACGACAGGAGCAGGGCGAGCAGCGCGCCGAGGACGGTGGCCTGGAGGGTCACCCACAGCCCCGCGCGCAACTGCGGCAGATCGTCGAAGAAGGCGGAGAAGAAATCACTCATGCGGTGCGTTCCGTCCCCGTCAGCCCTTGCACAGGTCGGCCGTCTTCAGGGTGGCCGGCGGGAGCTCGGTGGCCCCGAAGCCGTACTCCTGGAGCAGGCCCACATAGCGCGACCTGTCCGAGACGATCTTCTTCAGCTCGCGGTTGAAGGCGTCCCGCAGGTCCTCGTTGCCCTTGCGGAAGACGGCGCCGCCGGGGCTGTACTGCTTCGCGCCGCCGAGCTCCGGCAGGAAGGCCCCGGTGACCTCGGTGTCGGGGTTCGTCTTCGCCAGCCAGCGCAGCGAGATGCCGGTGAGCAGGAACGCGTCGACCCGGCCGCCCTTGACCGCGTCGGCGCCGTCCTGCGGCTTCTGCAGTGTCTTGATCTTGTCCTTGGGGATGCCCGCGCCCTCGGCGTACGTGCCCTCGACGGCGCCCGACATCACGCCGACGGTGATCCCGGCGGCCTTCGCGGACGCCAGGTCGGTGACCTTCTTCGGGTTGCCCTTCTTCACCATCAGCGCGGTGGGCGAGATGAACTCGGGCTCGGAGAAGACGGCGTTGGCGCAGCGCTCCGGCGTGATGGCCATGCCGGCGCTGACCACGTCGTACTTCCCGGCCTGCAGTCCGGGGATCAGGCCGTCCCACTCGGAGAGCGTGGGCTTCAGCTCGTCGACGCCGAGCGCCTTGAAGATCTCCCGGTGCAGCGTGGGCGCCTCGCCCTTGAGCTGCTTGCCCTCCAGGTAGCCGTACGGGGCCTCGTTGGCGTACGCGACCCGGACGAAGCCCTGCTTGCGGAGCTTGTCGAGCGCCCCCGCACCGTCCGTGGAACCGGCGTCGGTCTTGCTGCACGCGGAGAGCAGCCCGGGAACGACGAGCAGGCCACCCACGGCCGCCGATCGGTTGAGAAAGCCCCGGCGGGACAGGTTCGGGAAGTCAGCCATGGTTCGCAATCTCCTGGAGGGGTCGAACAGTCCGGACAGGGGGTGCGCCTGCCCGATTCCGTACGTCTATGCAGGAAGCGGCCCCCTGTGATCGAACGGTGGCCGGAAGGTGACCTTTCCGTGTCCGATGGCGGGCGGAGTGCGACGGCGGGTGCGCAGCGCGTATTGCCCCGCGCGGAACGGCCCATGACCGACCGTTATACGGAGATGTCCGCCATGAAGGGATGAAGTAGCCGTCGGTCCCGGTCGGTTGAGGTCACTCGCCGGGCTCCCGGACGGGGGCGTAGCCGCTCTGCTTGTCCACCACGTTCGGCAACGGTGCCCCGGCCGCCCAGAGTTCGAACATCTCCACGAACTGCTCGCCCAGCCGGTCCCGCCAGCCCGCCGTGTCGCCGCTCATGTGCGGTGACACGATCAGATCCGGTACGTCCCAGAGCGGGCTCTGCGGCCCCAGTGGTTCCTGCTCGAAGACATCGAGTGCCGCGCCCGCGATCCAGCGCTTGCGCAGTGCGGCGACCAGATCGTCCTCGACGACCAGCGGACCGCGCCCCACATTGATGAAGCGGGCCGACGGCTGCATCAGCCCGAAGAACCGTGCGTCGAACATGGACCGGGTCGACTCCGTCAGCGGCGCCGCGCAGATCACCCAGTCGGCCATGGCGGCCAGCCGGTCCAGATCCGCCACGCCGTGGACGGTGCGCCGCGCCCTGCGCCCCACGAGCGCCACTTCGACACCGAGGGCGATCAGCAGCCGGGTGATCTCCCGCCCGATCGGGCCCGCGCCGACGACGACCGCGCGGCTGCCCGCCACCTGGGTGCTCTCCCGGTGGCGCCACAGCCGCCGGTGCTGGAGCTCCAGCGTGCCGGGGAGATCCTTGGCGAACGCCAGCACCAGGCCCGTCACGTATTCGGCGATCGGCCGCTCGAAGATGCCCCGCGCGTTGGTCACCACCGTGTCGGAGGCCGCCAGCTCCGGGCAGAGCAGCCGGTCCACGCCCGCGCTCGCCGTATGCACCCACGCCGGGCGCGGCCCGGCGCCGGGCCAGGCGGCCCGTACCGCGTCGGAGGTGAAGTCCCACACCAGCAGTACGTCGGCTTCGGGGAGCCGCGCGGCGAGCCCGGCCTCGTCGGTGTACCGCACGGTGGCCCGGCCGGTCAGCCGGCCGAGGCGCGGCGACGGGTCGGTGTCCAGGACGAGCAGGGTGGGCTCTGGCATGAGAGACGGGCGCTCCGCTGCGTCTGAGATGTGCGGCCCGACCACGCTCGCACCCGCGCCCGCCTTCGTCAACAGGTCGCCGTGGAGGTGGCGACGTATGG
This sequence comes from Streptomyces sp. NPDC058092, assembly GCF_042884935.1. Taxonomy (NCBI): domain Bacteria; kingdom Bacillati; phylum Actinomycetota; class Actinomycetes; order Kitasatosporales; family Streptomycetaceae; genus Streptomyces; species Streptomyces sp. NPDC058092. Next base: position 143,316 of record NZ_JBHVSY010000005.1, on the reverse strand, counting down.
GGCAATACTGGGGAGGGACGGGGTGAAACGGGCGTCCGCAGGAACAGGGCATCCGCCGGAACAGGAAGGGTGGACATGACGACCCTCGGCTTTCTCTACCCGGGCCACCACTTCGCGGAGGACGACTTCCCGCGGATGGAGATCCTGCTCGACGCCGTCAGGCTGGTCGTGAACCACACCGCCATCGACGAGGACGTCTACGAGATCGACGCGCTGACGCGCACCGGTGTGCCCGAACGGCTGGCCGCCGGGGTGCCGGAGCTGCAGCGCGCCGGTGTCGAGTCCGTCGTCTGGACGAGCGGCAGCGGCAGCTTCCTGCACGGGTGGAAGGGCGCCCACGAACAGATCGCCGCCCTGGCCCGGGCGGCCGGAGTGCCCGCCTCCAGCACCTCGTTCGGCTTCGTCCACGCGGTGCGGGAGCTGGACGCCACCCGCGTCGCGGTCGCCGCGACCTATCCCGAGGACATCGCCGCACTGTTCACCGCGTTCCTGCACTCCGCGGGGATCGAGGTCGTCGCCACCCACGCCGCCCACCTGGGCTCCGCCGCCGAGGCCGCCGCCTGGGGCCCGGACAAGGTGCGGGAACTCGTCCGGGCCGCGGACCGGCCGGAGGCAGAGGTGATGCTGCTGCCCGACACGGCCCTGCACACCGTCACGCACCTGGCGGAGCTGGAGGAACTCCTCGGCAAGCCGGTCCTCGCCGGAAACCAGGTGGCGGTCCGGGAAGGGCTGCGGCTGGCGGACCGCCGGGCCTGGTCCCCGAGGCTCGGCAAGATCTTCGCCGAGCGCGAGGCACCCCCGGCCCCGGTGGCCCGATGGGGCGAGGGCCGGGCGTGGGCACGGAGCGGAAAGAAGGGACGGCCCGGCCGGTGGGGGGAATAACCGGAGACCACCTCCTGTTCAGCTGTTCCGGACGGACGAGCGGACCGACGAGCGGACGGACGGACGAGCCGCACGCATGCGTATCACCGGAGAGGGCCAGGACGTGGACGAGATTCGAGCCGACGAGATCCGTGGCGACGAGATTCGAGCCGACGAGATCCGTGGCGACGAGATCCGAGGCAAGACGGAGGGGACGGCCACCGTTCCGCTCTCCGTGCTGGACCTGGTGACCGTGGGCCAGGGCCGCACCGCCACCCAGGCGCTGCGCACGAGCGTGGACATCGCACGGCTCGCCGAGCACCGCGGATTCCACCGCTACTGGGTCGCCGAACACCACTCCATGCCGGGCGTCGCCTCCTCCTCACCGGCCGTGATCCTGGCCCACCTCGCCGCGCACACCGAGCGCATCCGGCTCGGCTCCGGCGGCGTGATGCTGCCCAACCACGCACCGCTCGTCATCGCCGAGCAGTTCGGCACCCTTGAGGCCATGGCCCCCGGCCGCATCGACCTCGGCCTCGGGCGCGCCCCCGGCACCGACGGCGCGACGGCGGCCGCCCTGCGCCGCACGGACCGGCTGGGCGAAGGCGCCGATGATTTCCCGCAGCAGCTCGCCGAGCTGACCCGGTTCCTGGACGACGACTTCCCCGACGGCCACCCGTACGCCCGTATCCACGCGGTCCCCGGCCCGGTCCAGGCCACCGCCGAGGGCGGCGTCCAGTCGGCGGCCCGCCCGCCGATCTGGCTGCTCGGCTCCTCCGGCTTCAGCGCCCGGCTGGCCGGCGTACTCGGCCTGCCGTTCGCCTTCGCCCACCACTTCTCGGCCCAGAACACCGTGCCGGCCCTCGACCTGTACCGGGAGTCGTTCCGGCCGTCCGCGGTGCTCGACGCCCCGTACGCCCTGATCGGTGTCTCGGCCCTGGCCGCCGACGACGAGCGCGAGGCCCGCCGCCAGGTGCTCTCCGGCGCCCTGTCCATGGTCCGCCTGCGCACCGGCCGGCCCGGCCTGGTCCCGACACCCGAGGAGGCGGAGGCGTACGCCTTCAGCCCCATGGAGCGCGAGTTCGTCGACAGCTGGCTGGCCAACATCGTCCACGGCACGGCGGACGAGGTCCGTACGGGCCTCGACGACCTGGCCAAGCGCACCGGCGCCGACGAGCTGATGATCACCGCCAACGCCCACGGCGGCGAGGCCCGGCTGCGCAGCTACGAGCTGATCGCGGACGCGTACGGGCTGCCGACGGCCTGACACCGGCCCCGGTGTTCCGGCCCTGCGGAGACCGGAACACCGGGGTTCAGACGTTCAGCTTCCGGCTGCCGATCAGTTCGGCGATCCGCTCCGGGGCCACCGCGCGCGAGTACAGCCAGCCCTGCCCGGTGTCGCAGCCGATCCTGCGCAGCCGTTCGGCCTGGCCCGCCGTCTCCACGCACTCCGCGGTGACGGTCAGGCCCAGCCGGTGCGCCAGGTGCACCATCGCCTCGACGATCGTCTCGTCGGCGGGGCTCGGGCGGTCGCCGTCGTCGTAGCGGAAGCCGCGTACGAACGAACCGTCCAGCTTCAGCACGGAGACGGGCAGCCGGCTGAGATAGGCGAGGTTCGAGTAGCCGGTCCCGAAGTCGTCGATGGCGATCCGTACGCCCATGTCGCTGAGCGACTGGAGAGCCTGGAGCGGGCGGCCCGCCGAGCCCATCACCGCCGACTCGGTCAGCTCCAGCTGCAGCAGCGCGGGATCGAGGCCGGTCTCGGCGAGGATCTCCGCGACGTCGGTGACCAGGTCGGAGTCCCAGACCTGCCGGACGGCGACATTGACGCTGATGAACAGCGGCGGTTCGGCCGGGTGGTCGAGCTGCCAGCGCCGGGCCTGGCGGCACGCGGAACGCAGCACCCACCGGCCGAGCTGGACGATCGAGCCGTCCTCCTCGGCGATCGCGACGAACCGATTCGGCGAGAGCAGGCCGAACTGGGGGTGGTTCCAGCGGACCAGGGCCTCCACCCCGCGTACGACTCCGTCGGCCATGCCGACCAGCGGCTGGTACTCGATGGTGAACTCGCCGCGTTCGACGGCGGGCCGCAGATGGGAGGAGAGCGTCTGCCGGGTCATCCGGTGGGCGTTGCGCTCCGGGTCGAAGACCGTCCAGCGGGCCTTGCCGTCCGCCTTCGCCCAGTACAGCGTGGTGTCGGCGGCCTGCATCAGACCGGTCGCCGAGGTGTCGGCCACGGCCCGTTCCACCACCCCGATCGAGGCCGAGACGGAGAGCCGCTGCCCGTCCAGGTCGAAGGGCTTCTGCAGCGCGGCGAGCACCATGCGGGCGAGGTCGGTGAGCTGCTGCGTACCGGCGGAGTCCTCGACCAGGATCGCGAACTCGTCGCCGCCCAGGCGCGCCACGAGATGGGCGCCGGGACGGTGCGGGCGGTCCTGGGCCGCGCAGTCGGTGAGCCGTGCGGCGACGGCGGCGAGCAGCCGGTCGCCGATCCGGTGGCCCATCGTGTCGTTGACGGCCTTGAAACCGTCGAGATCGAGATAGCAGAGCCCGATCCGGCCCTGTCCGGTGACCCCGCCGTCCTGGTACGGCGGGGTCTCCAGGACGGCCGAGAGCCGCTCGAAGAACAGCGCCCGGTTGGGCAGCCGGGTCACCGGATCGTGCATCTGGAGGTGGCGCAGCCGCTTCTGCAGCTCACGCCGGTCGCTGACGTCCGCGACGGAGAGCAGCACCCGGCCGGGACCGGGCCGCGGGGCGTCGGCCCGGCCCGCCTCCGGTTCGGGCATCGGCACGACGGTGATCTCGGCCCACAGCGCGCGCCCGTCGGGGTGCTTGAGCCTGCGGGTGCAGCGGAACCGTGAGCGCCGGCCGTGCAGCACCTCGCGGTACGCGTGCCAGGTGCGGCCGTCCGCCGCGAGGTCGAGGAGATCGGCCGCCGACTGCGTGGTCAGCGCAGCGGCGGAGACGCCGAGGAGCCCGCCGAGCGCGTCGTTGGCGGCGAGGACCAGTCCCTCGTGGTCGACGACGGCCATCGGGAGCGTGGCCGCCCGGAAGGCGGCCCGATAGCCGTGCGGCTCGGATCCCCGGACTCCGGCAGCGGGCCACGGAGGGTGACACTCCGTGGCCGACGGTCCTGCGGAGTGGGGGGATGTGACCGCCGCGGGCCTCGGCCCTTCGGAGGTTCCGCTCACCGTTCGCTCCCGCCGTGCAGTTCTGTCCTGAACAGGTGTGGCCGGACTGGCCCGCCGCGCGGAGCGCCACTGTGGGAGGCGGAATCCACGCGGGAAAGCCGGGTGAAGCATAGAGGCTGGTGCGTCGGCCGTTCCAGCGCCCAACCCCTCCACGCCCCGCGTTCGCCCCGCATGGGCCAGTCACTCGCCGATCCGGTTTGCCCGTGACTGATCGTTTCTGAGCGCTTCCGCTCTCTCGCGATCTTCACGTGATTGATTGTGACTGACCGTGAGGGTGAACGCCTCGAAGGGCCGCTGACTCGACTGGGGCAGCTCAACAGGACGAAAGCCTTGAATCATCACAGGGTGAGTGGGTGACCGCAGCTCGCACCCGGAGGTAGATGTGCCGCGTCTGCACAGAACCGGGGGGGTCGGGAGGCCGAGCCTGCGCAGGGTGACCGCGGCGGCGACCTCTCTGATGGCGCTCGCCGCCACCTCCCTCGTCGCCGGGCCCGCCGTGGCCGCCACCGGCGAAGCGGGTCCGTGCGCGCTGCCCCGTACCGAGGTCCACCACTCGCTCGGGATGGGCGAGTGGAACGACGCCTACCCCCGCCCCGTCCACTCCCTCGACGCGGTCATGATCTTCCTCTCCTTCCCGGACCACCGCCCCGGTGCCACCCCCAAGGAGCTCGCCGCCGACTACTTCCCCGCCACCACCCGGTTCTTCCAGCGCGCCTCGTACGGAAAATTCACCCTGCGCCCGCACCCGCTGCGGCAGTGGATCCAGATGCCCAAGGCCTCTGCCTGGTACGGAATACAGCGGGACTGGAACAACGAGCGGCGCAGCGCCTATCTGCGCGACGCCATCGCCGTGGCCGACCCGAAGGTCGATTTCTCCCGGTTCGGCATCGTCTACCTGGTCGCCGACCCGGACGCCCCGGGGGTCGACTCCGACGCCACCAAGGTCGTCAACTTCGACCGGCCGCTGCGGGCCGACGGCGCGGACATCCGGCGCGTCGTCACCGTCTTCGAGCAGCATCCGCCGGACCACAACGTGCTGGCCCACGAGACCGGGCACGTCTTCGACCTGCCGGACCTCTACCACCGGCCGTCCGACGGCAAGGGCGACTGGGACACCTACGTCGGCGACTGGGACGTGATGGGCAGCCAGTTCGGCCTCGCGCCGGACTTCTTCGGCTGGCACAAGTGGAAGCTGGGCTGGCTGGACCGAAAACAGGTGGTCTGCGTCCAGGGCAGCCGGGACATCACCCTGGAGCCGATGGCCGCCGTGCCCGCGCCCGGCGCCTCCATCGGCACCCGGCTCGCGGTGATCAGGACCGGCGAGGGCAGCGCCGTGGCCATCGAGGCCCGCAGCGCCACCGGCAACGACCGGACGACCTGCACCGAGGGCGTCCTGCTCTACCGGGTACGCAATGGAACCCCGTCCGGCGGCGGCCCCGTCGAGGTCATCGACACCCACCCCCGCACCGATGCCTGCTGGGACCGGTCCGTGTACGCGCCGCTCGCGGACGCCCCGATGCGGGTCGGCGAGACGTTCAGCATCCCCGGCGCGCACACCAGGGTCGAGGTCGCCGACCGGACGCCGTCCGGCGCCTGGACGGTCCGGATCACCACGGGAACGTAGAACGCAGGCTTCCGCAACTACGACGCGATGACGCGTGACGTGACCACGAAAAAGCCCCCTCGCTTTCGCGAGAGGGCTTCTTCCGTCTGTGCGCCGCCAGGGACTCGAACCCCGGACCCGCTGATTAAGAGTCAGCTGCTCTAACCAACTGAGCTAGCGGCGCCTGCTGACGTCGTAGACATTAGCACCCTGATCGGCGGGAGGAAAAATCGAATTCCGGGCCGCCGGCGAGGGCGCCGACCTGGTCACCCGCACACAGGCCCAGAGCAGTACGTCCGGGCCCGGCAGCCAGGGGCTACGGGTGTCGGGCGCCACCACCCAGCGGGGCCCCGGGGTGGTGGACGTGCAGGTCAGCGGGGGGACGGTCACCGCGTCCCCGGTGCCGTGGCAGAGCAGTGGCGGAACCTTCGCGCCGTCGCCGTCCCGCCCCCGCGGGTCCGTGCCGGGCCGCGGTTCGAGGCCGCCGCCCCACTCCTCCCAGTCGAGCAGCGACGGCAGCCGCTGGGCGGTGCCGGGGGAGGCGAAGAGCATCATCCGCCCGCGGTGCGTGGCGACGGGGCCGGAGCCGGGGCCGTCGGCCCACAGGTGTTCCAGCATCCGGCGGCCGAAGAGGGTGGGAACGTTCACCACGTCGAAGGCCGAACCGCACGGCAGCACCCCGGGCGAGGAGGGGTGGGCCTCCCACTGCGCCAGCGTGCTGCGCGGATAGGCCGTGGCGCAGGCGAGCCAGGCGGCACCGGCCGCCGTGACCTGAGCCGTCCGGTTCGCGGCCCGGTCCCGCAGGAGAGTGAAGAGGTCGGCGCCGTGGTGGGGGTCGTCGCCGTGATGCAGGGTTGTTTCGTCTGGCAGCCATGCACTCATGCGCCCATGTCTACCGGGAGTGATCAAGTGGATTCCGAGAGTTGCCGGAAATCGGGACAGGTCGCGGTGGGGAGGAGTATCTTGCGCTCGGGCATATGCCAACAGGTGGTACCCGGAGGCGGGACGACGGACCCTACGGCGGCTACGGCTGAGGCCGGCACGGCGGTCGTGGTGAGTCCGGTACGGCAGTCAGGGCGCGGACCCGCCCAGCAGACTCCGGCCGAACTCGACCATCTTCTTGGCGTAGTCCTCGGTCCACTCCGCACGCTGCGCGATGTCCGCGGTCGTCAGCCGGTCGAACCGGCTCGGATCGGCGAGCTGGGCGGCCGCGACGGCCTGGAACTCAACCGCACGGTCCGTCGCGGCACGGAACGCCAGGGTCAGCTCGGTGGCGCGGGCCAGCAGCTCCTGCGGATCGTCCATCGACTCCAGGTCGAAGAAGTGCTCGGGATCGGCGACTGCCGCCGACGGCTCGAAGAGCAGGGGCGCAGGGCGCAGCCACTGCCGCTCGTTCCGCTCGGGTTGTGCCATGTGATGTTTCCTCCTTCGGTGGGCCCGACGGCCACCCTCCATTGTCCAACGCCGCGCAAGGGGGCTGTCCGGCGTTCCGCGAGCGGGCGCCGTCACACCTCCCACCGCACCCGGCGCTCGGCCAGATGTGCCAGCACCGCGTGGTTCGCCTCCCAGCCGTCCGGGAACTTGACCGTGACCCCCAGCTGCACCGGCTCCGTCGACGGGTGCTCGTCCAGCAGCTCCGCGACGCCCGCCCGGCACACCACGACGCACGCGTGCCGGTGGCGCGAGGCCAGTACGCACAGCCGGCCCGTCTCCAGATGGAACGCCGTGGCGTCCGGACGGCCGGACAGCGGGTGCAGGACCACCGTCACATCGAACTCGCGGCCCTGGAGCCGGTTCGCCGTGTCCACCGCCACGCCCGTCACACCCAGCTCGGCGAGCGCCGCCCGTACCGCCGCCGCCTGGTCGCGATGGGCGGTGCCGACCGCGACCCGGTCCGCCGTCACCGGGACCGGATCGGGGGAGCGTTCGCTCGTCGCGGCGCCGCCCCGGTCGAGGAGCCGGCGGACGACCAGGGCCACCGCCCGCACCGCCTCCGGGTCGGTGCGCGGGGTGTGCCGGGCCGGGAGCTCCAGCAGGCCCCAGCCGGACTCCGCGGCCTCGTCCAGCACCCGGTCCGGCGCCGAGCCGTCGGACCGGGCGCCGAAGGACAGCCGCCGGTCGCCGTGGTCCGTACCGCTGCGGAACGGGGTGTACGGATAGAACGCGTCCGAGACGAGCGGCGCGGCCGACGCGGGCAGTCGCCACGACACCGGCAGCCGGTGCTGCGGCAGCCCGGGATTGTGCGCGAGCAGCGTGGAGACCGCGCTCGCGGACGGGTCGTACGACAGCCCCGCCCACTGGTCCGCGCCGACGATCGAGAACGGGTCCAACTGGCCCGGATCACCGACGAACAACGCCCGCTCGAAGAGGCCCGCGACGGCCAGCAGCGCGTCCGAACGCATCTGGTACGCCTCGTCGACGATCGCGTGGCCCCACGGCTCGACGTTCTTCACGTGCGCCCACTTCGCGGCCGTCGAGATGACGACGTCGAGTCCGGCGAGATCCGACGCCTTGGCCGACTTCCGTACGTTGGCCAGGCCGTCCAGCACCTTGTCGTACGGGTCGGAGTCATTGCTGTGCAAGCGGCCGACGGGCAGCCCCGGGTCCTTCTCGGCCAGCCGCACCACCAGGTCGTCGACCTGGGCGTTGGTCTGCGCCACCACCATCAACGGGTGCCCGGCCGCCGCGAGTTCGAGCGCCGCGCGCACCACGAGCGTCGACTTGCCCGCGCCCGGCGGGGAGTCCACCACGATGCCGCGCGACGTACCGCTCAGGGTGTCGGCGAGGATCGCATTGGTCGCCCGCGCGGCCTGGGCGCCCGGGTCGAATACGGCCGTCACAGGAGGTCCTCCGCGGTCATGGGATCGGGATGCTCGGCGCGCTCACCGGCTGCGCCCGGCGGTCCGCCATGGGTCCACGGCGTCTCCTCCGGGTCCGGCAGCTTCGGGCCGCCGCGCTGATCGTGCTCGAACAGGGTCCAGGGGATCCGGTCGCCCGGCTCCGGCACCGAACCCGGGGCCGGCTCCTTGCTCCGGCCCATCCGGTCGGTGATCCGCAGCACCAGCGCGGGCGCGTCGCCGTCCGCCGGCTCCTCGGCGTACCGAACGAACTCGGCGGTCTGCGGCCTGCCGTCCAGCGAGCGGTACACCTTGGTACGTTCGCCGAGATGCGGGCGCTCGTCCGTGCGGACGGTGACCAGCGGGCGGGGGGACGGGCGCTTGGACTCGCTGTACGCCATCACCACGTCCGTCACCTCGCCGACGAACGCCTCACCTGCCAGCCGCCGCCCGGCCAGCACCAGCGGATCGTCCAACGCCTCCTGCGCCTCCAACTGCGCCTGCGCCGTCTCGCGCGAGGCCAGCTTCTGCGCCGCCGTCACCGCGTCGTCCCGGCGCGGCTGCGGCGGCTCACCGGAGCGCACCCGGTCCCGGTGACCGGTGAACGACCAGCGGTCCCTGGTCCACCGGTCCTCGGCCCGGGACCCCTCGGGCAGCTCCCTCAGCAGATCGAGCCCCCGCCACACCGCGTCCCAGGTCGGCCGCGTCACGGTGGCCAGCAGCGCCCTGATCTCCCGCTCGGCGCCGGTCAGTTCGGCAAGCCGGGCATCGGCCGCCAGACCGTCCTGCGCCGCCGCGAGCGAGGCGCGTGCCCGGTCGTACTTCTCGATGGCGGGCGCCAGCAGCCGGTTGTCGAAGGCCGGGTCGGTCGCCGGACCGGCCGGCGGGCACAACAGCTGGCCCGCGCCGTCCCGGTCCAGCTCCGCGCGGAGCGCCGCCGACACCCCGGACTCGCCCGCCGGGGCGTCGATCCAGGCCAGCAGCGCGCCCAGATGCTGATCCTCCAGGCTGCTCTGCCCGGTCGCCCAGTGCCGGTTCAGCAGATCCGTCGCGGCGAGCAGCAACGAGGAGCCCGGCACCCTGGCCCGCTCCCCGTAGTGCGTCAGCCAGCGGCCCAGCAGCGGGACGCGGGCCGGGGCGGGGTACGGGGTGTCGGGATCGTCCTCTGTGGTGCGACGGAACCGCATGGACCGGCCGAGCAGCCGTACGAAGTCGATGCCCGCCCGGCTCGGCACGATCAACTGCGGGGCGTCCGCGCACAGTTCGACCTCGACCTTGACCTTCTTGCCGGTCGCCGGATCGGTCTCGTTGCGCTCGACGGGCTCGACGACATCCTCGTACGCCTCGATGTGCGGCAGCACCGCCTCGGCCAGCTCCGCGAGGAACGCGAACCGCAGATCCCGGTCGCGCGGCTGCGACACCGCCAGCAGCCGGGGCGCCGCCCGGTCCGTCCCGACGAGCGCCCCCAGCGGCGCGCCCGCCTCACCGGCAGTGGTCAGCGGCACGACGACGAGCGGCCGGTCGGTGAGATGGCGGTGCAGGACCGTCGCCATCGGCTGCGCCCGGCCGCTCTCCACGGCCTCCAGCCGGGCCAGGGTGCTGATCAGCGACATTCCGCACCGCCCGCCAGCGCCTCGGCCCGCAGCGCCTCGGCCCGCAGCGCCGCCGCCCGCCGCAGGGCCGCGACCGTCGGATCCGCGGGATCGCCCTCCTTGCCGGCGGCGGCGGCCAGCACCGCACCCACGGTCGTCAGCCCGCCGAGCTCACCGCGCACACTCCGCCCCAGCGCCTCCACCGCACCCGCCGCACGGGCCTTCGCCCGGCAGTGGAAGGCCAGTTCGCACGCGGCCAGGCACTCCGGGGCGTACGCCGCGCCGACCGATTCGACCGCGGCGTCGAGCTGCTCCCGGGGGCACTCCGGATCGAAGGTGGTGCCTTCGGGCAGCGCCGCCGCGATGTCCTCGACCCGGGCCAGCCTGGTCAGCTGGCGCCGGGTGACCGCACGCTGCTTCCGTACGTCCACGACCGAGGCGGCGGGCAGATTGGAGAAGTCCTTCGGGCAGACCAGCAGCACCCGGTGTCCGACCTCCGCACCCTCCGTCAGCTCCGCGATCCGCTCCAGCGCCAGTACGTAGACGGCGGACTGCCGGGCCGCCGCACCGACCTTCGCCGCGTCGGCCGAACCGTCGATCAAGGGGAAGGACTTGATCTCGACGACCGTCCACGTGCCGTCGGGGTGCACCGCCACCGCATCCGGCTCCAGATAGGCGGGGGAGCCCGCCACCTCCAGGGCCAGCATCGGGTGGTCCAGCAGCGCCCAGCCGCCCGCCTCGGTCGCCTCCCGCAGCGCGAGCGCCGTGCGCGCGGCACGGCCCTCGGGACCGGCCGCCGTCAGATCGGGCACCAGGACCTCGCGCGGCGCCCCGGCGGCATCGCCGAGGTGCTCGTACAGCAGCCGCATCAGCTCCGTACCGCCGTCGGCCTTGACCTTGGCCTCGAAGGCGTTGCCCCGGACGAGAGCGAACTGAGACTGGCCGAACGGGGCGGGCGAACCGAGCGCCGTGGCCAGCGCGGCCTTGTCCACCCCGGCGCCGTCCAGCAGGGCGCGGCGCCGGCAGCCCGGGTTGGCGGCGAGGGCGGCCAGCGCACGGGCGTCGAGCGGACGCGGGGCAACGGCCGGGCCGCGCAGCTCAGCGAGCCGCTGCCGGAGCGTCGTCCCCCGCTCCTCCCGCTCTTGCGGAGGCAGCGGCTTCGGCCCGGGGTGCGCGGCCGGCCGGGGCGTCTGCGTCGACCGGTGCCGGGGCATCGGTGGGGTCTGCGGAGGTGGTCCGCTGGCCAGGGATTCGCTCACCCGCCGAAGTCTTGCATCCGGCACTGACAACCGGGGACTTCGCACCTGCGGCGAACCGCGGGAAGCGGGCTCCGAGCCGGTCCCTGACCTGGTCGGCGAGACGCAGCACCGGTCGGGTGAGCAGGGCTCCGATGCCCATCACGGCAGCGCCCGCGACCGCGTCGAGGAAGTAGTGGTTCGCCGTGCCCATCACCACGACCGTGGTGACCAGGGGGTATGCGATGCCCGCGGCCCGGACGAGCGGGTGCCGGCCGTGCCGCCACAGCAGGATTCCGCACCAGAGCGCCCAGCCGACGTGCAGGCTCGGCATCGCCGCGTACTGGTTCGTCATTCCGCCCATGCCGCGCGGGGCACTCGCCTCGGCGCCCCACCACCCGTACGAGCTGTACTGCGCCATCGTGTCGACGAAGCCGTGACTGGCGTGCAGCAGCCGGGGCGGGCAGGTCGGCATCAGCGTGAAACCGATCAGGCCGAGCAGCGTGGAGGTCATCAGCCAGGTGCGGGCCCTGCGGTACAGGGCCTGGCGGCGGCGGAAGAGCCAGATCAGGACGGCCGGGGTGACCAGGTAGTGCAGGGAGGCGTACGCGAAGTCGGCGGGTATGCCTATCGAGGAACGGGCGGTCAGCAGCCGGTTGAGCGGGTGCTCGAAGTTGATGTGGAGTGTCTTCTCCAGGTGCAGGATGCGCAGACCGTGGTCGACGGCCGTGGACACGTCGCCGCGCACGACCAGCCGGCCCGCCGAGTAGGCTGCGTACACCAGCGCCAGCAGCGGCAGCTCGGTCCACCAACGGGGCCGCGGGCGCGCCAAGGGCGCGGTGCTGGCAAGCTGCATCCGGAAGCTCTCCATCATGTGTTCATGCGACCGACGGCGGGCGTTCAACCGTACGGTGTAGGTCGGCCGTGATTCCCCCCGGGGGGTCCGGTCGGATCCCCTGTGTGTGTACGGATTTCTCCGCGCAGGGAGGGACGCCGGTCCGGCCCCGGAGGTTGCCTCCCGGACCCGTGCGCGATGATGGGAAAACCGGACGATCCGTTTCCTGTTTCGATCTCCGGCCCTCAGATCTCAGTTCAGGGAGAGCCGTCATGGCACCGCGTATCCTGCTCGCCCGGCACGGCCAGACGGAATGGTCCGTCAAGGGCAATCACACCGGCAGGACGGACATCCCGCTGCTCGACACCGGCCGGGCGGGCGCCAAGCTCCTCGGTGAGCGGCTGCACCGCAAGCCGTGGGCGGACCTGCCGGGCCTCGAAGTCCGCACCAGTCCGCTGCTGCGGGCCAAGGAGACCTGCGACATCGCGGGATTCGCGGACCGGGCCGAGCCGTGGGACGCGCTGCTGGAGTGGGACTACGGGGCGTACGAGGGCATGACTCCGGCCGAGATCAAGGCGATCCGCCCCGACTGGTTCATCTGGCGTGACGGGGTGCCTCAGGGGGAGACCCTGGCCGAACTGTCCGCCCGCGCCGACGAGATCGTCGACTGGGCCCGCTCGGCCGACCGCGACGTCCTGGTCTTCGCCCACGGCCACATCCTGCGGGCGCTGGGCGCGCGGTGGCTCGGCGAGGACGTGTCGTTCGCGGCGCGCATCCGGCTCGACCCCACGTCGCTGTCGGTGCTGGGGTGGGCGTACGGGGCGCCCGCGATAGAACGCTGGAACGACACGGGCCACCTGGACCGGTAGACCCTGCCGGCGCGGCGAGAACCAGCCTGTCCGGCGTTCGAGGACGGACCCGGTCGTGCGGGCTGCCCGACGGCCAGGTCCCCGCTACACCCCCGCGACCTCCCCGTACCGCTCCAGGAACCCCCGTACCTCCGCCACGTCCCGATGCGGCGCCAGCACCGTCGCCGCGCCCGCCAGCATCGCCCGGATACGGGACGACTGGACCCGGTCCAGCAGGTCCAGGACCTGATGGCCCGCCGTCGCCGCCTCCGGGGCCCGGCCCGCCCGGGCGAGGTCCCAGGTCAGCTCGGCCCGGTACAGCGCCAGATTCCGGGTGAAGTGCGGATCCTGGAGCCGCGTCGCCCGCAGCGCGTGGCGGGCCGCCCGCGACCAGTCGCCCAGCGCCGACCAGCACTGCGCCTCCAGCATCTCCAGCTCCGCCTCCCGGAAGAACGTCATCCACTCCGGGTCGGCATCGGACGGCCCGCACCCGAACGCGGTGTGCGCCCGGCCGATCGCCCGTTCGCAGCCCGTACGGTCCCCGAGCCCCGCCCGGCCCCCCGCCTCCCGCAGCGCGAGCAGCGCCAGCAGCCGCGGCGAACCCAGCGGCTGCGCCGCCCGCTGCCCGGCCTCGGCCGCGCGTACGGACTCGCGGGGCCGCCCCGTGTCCCTGGCCAGGAACGACGTATTGCAGAACGCGTGTGCCTCCAGCCCCGCGTCACCCGCCACGCGCGCCGTGGCGAGCGCCTCCGCGTAGTGCGAGCGGGCGTCCTCGAACCGGCCCGAGTCATGGGCCAGCCAGCCCACGGAGATGGCCAGTTCGCCGGCCCCGGCATGCAGCCGGTCGGCGGTGGAGCGCATGGTGGCGGTCCCGGAGTCGAGCAGGGCGTATGCCGCCCGCAGCGGCTGGGACGCCCTGCGGTACAGGCCGTCACCGCCGTGCCGGTCGTCGAGCAGCCGGATCTGCCGCACCGCCTTTTCGACGGCGCTCACCTCGGCTTCGCCGACCCTGCGTGAGTCGGGCCGGGTGGCGGCAGCGGCGGATGTGCCGCCGAGGCCGAGCCCCAGGGTCGCGGCCGCCATCGCGGTGGTGCCGCTCGTCATGAATTCGCGACGCAGCACGTCGCTCTCCTCGTGGGTGTCGCTGTGGAGCGCAGGGGGCGGTGGGGGTTCGGCAGTGGCCCGCGCCGCCCGGCCGCGTACGGTTTCGCGCGGTGAGAAGCCCAGGTCCGCCAGGGTCGTCCCGGGGAACATGTGCAGGAAGACCCGCTCGTACGCGTAGTTGGGGCAGCGGATCTCGCCGGACTCCACGCGTCCGATGTACCGGGCGTCGCACGCGACCTGCTCGCCGATCTCGCGGGCGGATCTGCGTACCGCGGCAGCGAACTCCCCGGCGGAGCGCGGTCCGCGCAGCCGCCGGAAGGCGAGGTTGGGAACTGCCCCTGTCGACACCATGGGATAGGCCCTCTCTTTCGGATCATGCCGGGCTCGCGGGGTCTGGCACGCACATCTGCGGCGTTGTCGTCGGTCACCAACTCCCCCATAGCCTTGAAGGCATGGAGGGGACCCCCTCCGCGTTGCCTCCCTCCTCCGCCTTGCAGCTGCACGCACCAGACCCCGCTCCCTGATCCGGCCTGATCCGAAAGAGAGGGCCTGGACCTCTCTTCTGCAGCCGGGGTTTCTTCTGCAGCCGGGTTCCTGCTTCCGGTGTCCCGGCGGAGCAAGAACGTACCTGTTGTGACCGACCACACACACAGCGTTTCCCGGCATAAGGGGGCATCTCGCCCACGATCCGCCATGAACTGCCATCCTTTGCGGCGGCGTGGCACCGTAGCCCTTGACGCAGTCGGCGCGTTGGTCCATGCGGAGACGGAATCCGGCTCCGCCCGGCGATGAGAGGAGAGGTCCCTTGTTGCATCTCGGCACGGAGACCGGCTCGCGGACGACTGCGACGACCCAGGCCGCGACGGGTGCCCCGGCACCCACCGCGCCCACCGCGCCCCCGGCGGACCACGGCGCCGAACCCTGCGACCTGGTGACCGTCCCGGCCCGCCAGGGACTGGAGGCCGTGGACATCCTGCGCCGCGGCGCCGACCAGGAGGCCGTCGGCCCGGTTCTGCACGACGGCGCCTGCGACACCCTCGGCTTCCTGGTGCCCCCGGGGACCGCCGAGGCCTGGGACGTACCGGGCAGCGCCTGTACGCAGACCGCCGGCCGCGGGCTCCGCATCCCCGCCGAGCCGCCGGTCAGCGGCAGCGGCTGGCTGCTGCCGCCCGAGGACGACGCCCCGGTCACCGACCCGGCCGCGCTACGGGCCGCTCTCGACCAGGCGGCCCGGCTGATCGAGGCGGCCGACAACTGCAGCTGACCGCGGCCCCCTCGCCCGCGCGCTCATAATGGGCCGGTGGCCGGGATTCCCCGGCGCGGCCGGTTCCGTACCGGTCCGGAGCGATGAGCAGTGAGCAGGCGCGAGCAGCAGTGGCACGTCGAGGAGCGTCGGGCGCGGGCGCGCGTAAGCGGTCCGACCGCAAGGCCGACGGAAGGGTCGAACGCGCGGCCGGGCGCGGCGGATCCGGGCGCCGGGCGGAGCCCCTCGCCGAACCGGTGGACGGCGGCCTCGCCGAGCTGGTGCCCGACCGGGAACGCCCGCACGCCTGGACGCTGACGCTCGACGGCGCCCCGCAGTCCCATGTGGATCTCGACGACCCCACGTATCTGTCCTTCGAGTACCAGCGCAGGATCGGCCACATCGCCGACCTCGTCGCACCCGCCGGGCAACCCCTGCACGTGGTGCACCTCGGCGGCGGCGCGTTCACCCTCGCCCGCTACATCGCCGCGACCCGGCCCCGCTCCACCCAGCAGATCATCGAAGTGGACGCCGCGCTCGTCCAACTGGTCCGCCGCGAACTGCCGTTGGATCCACAGGCCAGGATCCGGGTCCGCGCCACCGATGCCCGCGCCGGGCTCGGCAAGATCCAGGACGGCTGGGCGGACCTCGTCATCGCCGATGTCTTCAGCGGGGCCCGTACCCCCGCACACCTCACCAGCACCGAGTTCCTGGCCGAGGTCCGCCGGGTCCTGAAGCCCGGCGGGAGTTACGTGGCCAACCTCGCGGACGGGCCGCCGCTGACCCACCTCCGCGGCCAGATAGCCACCGCGGCCACGGTCTTCCCCGAACTGGCCCTCGCCGCCGACCCGACCGTGTGGCGCGGCCGCCGCTTCGGCAACGCGGTGCTGCTCGCCTCGGACCGGCCGCCGAAGGTCGCGGAACTGACCCGCCGGGTCGCGACCGACCCGCACCCCGGACGCGTCGAACACGGGCGCGCCCTCGCCGACTTCACCGGCGGCGCGACCCCGGTGAGCGACGCGGACGCCAGACCGTCCCCGGCACCACCGCCGTCGGCCTTCGGGTGAGTGAGCCGTCGGTCTTCGGCCAGGGGTCGCCGGTACGAAGCCGGCGTGCCCCCACCCGAACTTCGAACCGCTTCGGACAGGACACTCCTGGAGCAGCCCGGCTACACGGTCTCGACCGTGGCGGCTGGTCGTTCCAGGTGCAGAAGACCGGCACCACCCGGCCGTCGTCGCTGAAGTTCACCCGGATCCACGTCGGGTTCGTCCAGACCCGCATCGGCCGGCCCTGTGCCGGTGTCGCCGGGACTCTCCACATGGTGATCCTTTCGGGAAGGGCTGGGGGCAGGGGTTCACACCGCCGTCGGTGCCGCCGTGACCCCCATGACCAGCGAATAGAGCGTGTCGCTCGCCGTGATGAAGAGACGGTTCCTCTTCGGGCCGCCGAAGCGGATATTGGAGACCGTGTTGGGCACCAGGATGCGGCCGAGCAGGGTCCCGTCCGGGGCGTAGCAGTGCACTCCGTCGTCCATGGCCGCGGCCCAGAGGTGGCCCCGGTCGTCAAAGCGGATGTTGTCGAAGCGGCCCTCCTCGGTCCCTTCGGCGAAAACCTTGCCCTCGGAGAGGGTGCCGTCCGCGCGTACCTCGAAGACACGGATCCGGTTGGCCCGGGTGTCGGAGACGTACAACTCGCTCTCGTCAGCTGAGAAGACCAGGCCGTTGGGGGCGCCGAAGCCGTCGGCCACGAGCCGCACCTCGCCGGTGTCCGGGGCGATTCGGTAGACGTTGTTTGCGCCGATCTCGCTCTCGGCGCGGTGGCCCTCGTAGTCGCTGGTGATCCCGAAGTCCGGGTCCGAGAACCAGATCGAGCCGTCGGACTTCACGGCCGCGTCGTTCGGGCTGTTGAGCCGCTTGCCCCGGTAGCGGTCGGCGAGCACGGTGACCGAGCCGTCGTGCTCGGTCCGGGTGACCCGGCGGTTGCCCTGCTCACACGTGATCAGACGGCCCTCGCGGTCCAGGGTGTTGCCGTTGGAGTGCCCCGCGGGCGAGCGGAAGACGCTGACCGCCCCGGTCGTCTCGTCCCAGCGCAGCATCCGGTCGTTCGGGATGTCACTCCAGATCAGCTGGCGCCAGGCCGGGATGTACAGCGGCCCCTCCGCCCAGCGGGAGCCCACGTGGAGCGTCTCCAGTTGCAGATCACCCACGATGCACTTCTCCGTACGGAACCTGTCGTCGAGCACTTCGCACAGCGCGGGGCGGCCAGTGGCCATGTCCGTTCTCCTTTAGTCGTTCTGCGTACCAAGTTCTGAACAACATCCTGCCGAAGTTGAGTATTGCAGGATGTCATATAGTAGATCACCCACATTGGGTGGAGCTGGTTTTGAGGAGGGCGTCATGGATGATGTGGACCGGAAGTTGCTGAACCTGCTGCAGGAGGACGCCACGCAGGCGTACGCCGCCCTGGGCAAGGCCGTCGGGCTCTCCGCGGGTGCGGCCCATGAGCGGGTGCGCAAGCTGCGCGAGTCGGGGGTGATCCGCCGCACGACGGTCGAGGTGGACCCCGCCGCCGTCGGCGGCGGGGTGCTGGCCTTCGTCATGGTCGACTCGTCGGCCTGGATGGGCGACTCCGGCAAGTGCTTCGCCGCGATCCCCGAGTTGCAGGAGGCCCACATCATCGCGGGCAGCGCATCGGTCCTGGTGAAGGTCAGGACCGGGACGACCGAGCAACTCCAGGACGTACTGAGGCGGTTGTACGAGATCGAGGGCGTCAGCGGGACCCAGGCGACGGTGGCCCTGGAGACGTTCTTCGAGAGGCCGGTGTCGACGGGAGTCTGAAGCACCCTCCGGGAAGGTTCACGACGCCCTGTACGACATCGGTGCGTCTTCGGATCCTGGAAGTACGCCTTGGTGATGTCGCCGGAGTCGGCAGCGATCGGCCACTTTCCGACGTCCCCCACACCCGGCCGGAGCAGATGGCGGCCGATCTTCACGTGGTCCAGCTCGTCCGGATCGGCCGGCGAGACCGGTCCCGACCACTGGGGACCGTCTGAACCGCCCCCGCCCCGCCGCTCCCTGCCGCCACCCCGCTGCCCCGCCCCGGCCCCGGCTTCGGGGAAAGAACGCGAATACGCCCCCGGCCACCCCCACCGCACGACACCCCGTTCACCTTCCGGCGGGCGGCCGGGCGTGAACCGGGGATCACGCGGCCCGCGCCCGGAGGCGGGCGGAAATGCGGATCCCGCCGCAGCGGTTCCGAAAGTCCGCCCCGACGGCCCTCGTTCGACACGTCCTTGACCTGCGCATTCCCGAAATGGCCTGACCCCGCGGCCGATTCCCCGGCCGGCGCCCGCGGGTTATGGCAAGACTTCGGCGGGACACGGTCTCGTGACTTGCAGGACACACTCGGGCAACGGAAGCGCCTTCAACTCTTGACACCCACCCCTCAAAGGCAGGAACCTTCCGGCATCGACGCATGGGAGCGCTCCCACATCGTGCGGGGGCTTCCCGCTCGAACGGCACTGCCCGTGTCCTCCCCCCTGAACCACCCGGCACCCGCACTCACCAGCGCGTATGCCGCGCAGTCAGAACGCCAGTCCCACCCTGGAACAAGGAGTAGTGGAATGCGCATCACCCGCACCGTCGCCGGCCGGAGCCGCAGAGCCGTGGTTCTGGCCACCACGGGCCTGACAGCCTCGGCCCTGTTGCTGACCGGCTGCAGCAGCGACTCGGACTCATCGGACAGCACGGGCACCGACGCGAACGGGAAGATCACGCTGACCGTTGCCGACTTCGGGCAGTTCGGCTACAAGGAAGCCGGCCTCTTCGCCAAGTACCACGAGCTGCACCCGAACATCACGGTCAAGGAAGACACCACCGCGGACGAGAAGGTCTACTACCCCAAGCTGCTCCAGCAGCTGAACTCGGGCAGCGGCCTCGCCGACATCCAGGGCATCGAGGTCGGCCGGATCAAGGAGATCGTCGACACCAAGGCGGACCAGTTCGCCGACCTCGGCAAGGTGATCGACGTCAACGAGTGGGTGTCCTGGAAGGAGAAGCAGGCCACCACGTCCGGCGGTCAGGTGATCGGCGCGGGCACCGACATCGGCCCGATGTCCCTCTGTTACAACACCGACCTCTTCAAGAAGGCCGGTCTGCCCACCGACCGCGCGGAAGTCGCGAAGAAGATCGCGGGCGGCTGGGAGGACTACATCAAGCTCGGCGAGGAGTACAAGAAGAACGCGCCGAACGGCACGTACTTCATGGACTCCGCCAGCGCCATGTTCAACGCCGTCGTGAGCTCGAACGCCAAGCAGTACTACGACGAGAGCGGCAAGCCGATCTACAAGGACAGCCCCAGCGTCCAGCAGGGCTGGAACCTCGCCGCCGAGGTCGCGTCCAAGAAGCTCTCCCAGGGCCTCGCCCAGTTCGACACCAACACCTGGGTTCCCGCGCTGCGCAAGGGCACCATCGCCACCGTGGCCTGCCCCGCCTGGATGGCCGGTCAGATCTCGACCAACGCCGGTGAGGGCAACAAGGGCAAGTGGGACATCACCACCGCGCCCGGTTCGACCGCCGCCAACTGGGGCGGCTCCTTCCTCGCCGTGCCCAAGTCGGGCAAGAACGTGGAGGAAGCCGGCCAGCTGGTGAAGTGGCTGACCGCGCCCGAGCAGCAGGCCGCGGTGTTCAAGGCGATCGGTGTCTTCCCGTCCAACAAGGGCGCGTACGACCTGCCGGACGTGAAGAACGCGAAGCTCCCGTACTTCAACGACGCGCCGATCGGCCAGATCTACGCCGACGAGGCCAAGTCCATCCCCGAGGCGGTCCTCGGCGCGAAGGACGGCGTCATCAAGGACACCATCTCCACCCAGATCACCAACATGGAGCAGCGCGGCACGAGCCCTGACGACGCGTGGAAGGCGGCGACCAACGCGATCGACAAGGCGATCGGCTGACCGTCGCCGGTGCGGGCGGGCCCCAGGAGCCGCCCGCACCGGCACGCGTGTCCAGGAGCCGCCCGCACCGGCAGTGCGCGGACGACCACCTCGGCGCCGTACCCGCGCACCCCCTCGTACAGGGCAACTCAGCAACTCAGGGAAGGACTCCCGCCCGTGGCCACCTCGAATCCCACCCGGGACGCATACGCCCCGCCACCCGGCGGTTCCCCGCAGACACCGGCCCGGTCCCGTCGGCAGACCTGGCGGAGTCGGCTGTGGCGGTTCGACGACAAGGCATCGCCGTACGCCTACATAGCCCCGTTCTTCCTCGTCTTCGGCGCCTTCGGGCTCTATCCGCTGCTGTACACCGGATGGATCGCCCTGCACCGGGTGGAGATGACCGGCCTGGACCGGATGGAGTGGGTCGGCTGGGACAACTTCGACAGGATCCTGCACGACTCCGAGTTCTGGACGGCCCTCAGCAACACCTTCCTGATCGGGGTCATGTCGACCGTCCCGCAGCTGCTGGTCGCGCTCGGCCTGGCCCACCTGCTGAACTACCGGCTGCGCGCCAGCACCTTCTGGCGGACGGTCGTCCTCACCCCGTACGCCACCTCCGTGGCCTCCGCGGCCCTCGTCTTCGCCCTGGTCTTCCGGGCCGACGGCGGCCTGCTGAACTGGGTGCTGCACTTCATCGGCCTCGGCGACACCAACTGGGCCAATGGCCACTGGACTTCGAAGATCGCGATCTCCGTCATCGTGATCTGGCGCTGGACGGGCTACAACACCCTGATCTACCTGGCCGCCATGCAGGCCGTGCCGGCCGATCTGTACGAGGCCGCGTCACTGGACGGCGCGTCGCGCTGGCAGCAGTTCCGCAAGGTGACCATCCCCTCGCTGCGGCCCACGATCCTCTTCACGATCGTCATCTCGACCATCGGCTCCATGCAGCTGTTCGGTGAGCCGCTGCTGCTGGAGGGCGGCACGCTCGGAGCCACCGGCGGCAACGAGAATCAGTACGAGACGCTCAGCGTCTACCTCTACAACTACGGCTGGAATCTGGGGCACCTCGGTCCGGCCGCCGCAGTGGCCTGGGCGATGCTCGCCCTCCTGCTGATCATCGCCGCGGTCAACTGGCTCATCGGCCGCTTCGTACGCACATCCGCGGTCTGACCGGGAGCGAATTCCATGACCATGACCAGCCCCATCAAAGCCCCGGAACTCGGCCGACCGAGCACGCCCCACCGGGCGGCGCGGCGCCCGTCCCGCTTCAGGCCGGGCGCGGGCAAGCAGTTGCAGGGCGGCCCGTTCGCCTACATCGCCCTGGCCGTCGTCGGCATCGGCTCGCTCCTGCCGCTCTACTGGACGCTCGTGGCCGCGTCCCACACCCAGGACGAAGTGCTCGCCACCACGCCGCCGTTCCTGCCGGGCGGCCGGCTGCTGCACAACCTCGACGCGGCCTGGAACCAGGCGCACCTCGGCAAGGCGATCGTCAACAGTGTCATCGTCTCCTGCTGCATCACGGCGGCGACGCTCTTCTTCTGCACCCTGGCCGGCTACGCCTTCGCCAAGATGCGCTTCACCGGCCGCGGCGCGCTGATGACCGGAGTCATCGCCACGCTCACGATCCCGCCGCAGCTCAGCGTCGTCCCGCTGTTCATGATGATGTCCGACATCGGCTGGGGCGGAAAGCTGGAGTCGGTGATCTTCCCGACCCTGGTGAGCGCGTTCGGGGTGTTCTTCATGCGGCAGTACCTCACCGAGGCGCTGCCCTACGAACTCATCGAGGCCGCCAAGATCGACGGCGCGAACAACTTCCGCATCGTGCGGAGCGTGGTGCTCCCGGTGGCCCGCCCCGCGATGATGGTGCTGGGGATGCTGACCTTCGTACAGGCCTGGAACGACTTCTTCTGGCCCTACCTCGCCCTCAACCAGCAGAACCCCACGCTCCAGGTGGCCCTCGGCCAGCTGAGTGCCTCCTACACCCCCGACCAGAGCATCGTGATGGCCGGTGCGCTGATCAGCACCCTGCCGCTGCTCGTGGTCTTCGTGATCTTCGGCAAGCAGATCGTCGGCGGGATCATGTCCGGCGCCGTCAAGGGGTGACCGCGCGTCACCCGCCGTTCCCCGGGCACCCGTACGGCCTGCTTCCCTGACCGCGGGCCGTACGGGCCCCAGAGCCCCACCCCTTGCCTGCCCCTGTTCGTCCACCCCTGGGAGCGCTCCCGCATGACTGCTGTACGACCCGACATCGCCCCGAAGCAGGCGCCCGAGGCAACGGACTTTCCCACCGGTTTCGTCTGGGGGGCGGCCACCGCCGCCTACCAGGTCGAGGGAGCCGCGGCCGAGGACGGCCGCACCCCTTCCATCTGGGACACCTTCAGCCGCACTCCGGGCAAGGTCCGCAACGGTGACACCGGGGACATCGCCGCCGACCACTACCACCGCTACCGCGACGACGTGGCGCTGATGAAGCGGCTCGGCCTGAAGGCCTACCGTTTCTCCGTGTCCTGGTCCCGGGTGCAGCCCACCGGGCGCGGCCCCGCTGTCGAACGCGGACTGGACTTCTACCGCAGGCTCGTCGACGAACTCCTCGAAGCGGGCATCGCACCCGTCGCCACCCTCTACCACTGGGACCTGCCCCAGGAGCTGGAGGACGCCGGCGGCTGGCCCCAGCGGGTGACCGCCGAGCGCTTCGCCGACTACGCCGCCATCATGGCCGACGGCCTCGGCGACCGGGTCAGCACCTGGACGACCTTCAACGAGCCGTGGTGCTCGGCCTTCCTCGGTTACGGCTCCGGCGTGCACGCCCCCGGCCGCACCGAGCCGGCCGCCGCGCTGCGGGCCGCCCACCACCTCAACCTCGCCCATGGCCGGGCGATCGAGGTTCTGCGCAGCCAACTCCCCGCTGCCGCGCAGACCTCGGTCACCCTCAATCTCCACCAGGTCCGCCCGCTGACCGGCAGCGCGGCCGACGCGGACGCCGCCCGCCGGATCGACGCGGTGGGCAACCGGGTCTTCACCGGCCCGATGCTGCGCGGCGCGTACCCCGAGGACCTGATCGCCGACACCTCGCACCTGGTGGACTGGTCGAAGCTGGTCCAGGACGGCGACCTGGCCGCCATTTCCCGTCCGGTCGACGTCCTGGGCGTCAACTACTACACGCCGACGCTGGTCTCCACGCCCGCGGACGGTTCCGGCGACTCGCGCGACGACGGCCACGGCAACAGCGACCACTCCCCGTGGCCCGGCTCCGAGCACGTAGCCTTCCACCTCGCCGAGGGCAGGAAGCGCACCGCGATGAACTGGGCGATCGACCCCGACGGGCTGTACAACCTGCTCATCGACGTCTCCCGGGACCACCCGGGCCTGCCGCTGATGGTCACCGAGAACGGCGCGGCCTTCGACGACTACGTCTCGCCCGAGGGCCTGGTGGAGGACCCCGAGCGGATCGAGTACCTGCGCGGCCACCTCGACGCCGTACAGCGGGCCGTGGCCGACGGCGCGGACGTCCGCGGCTACTTCCTGTGGTCCCTGATGGACAATTTCGAGTGGGCGTACGGGTACTCGAAGCGGTTCGGTGCCGTCTACGTCGACTACGCCACCCAGCGCCGCATCCCCAAGGCGAGTGCCCGCTGGTACGCCGACGTCATCCGCCGCCACGCACTGCCCCCGGCCGCCGACCTCGCCTGACCCCGTAAGACTCCGTACCGCCCCGCCCGACCCCGTACGGACCGTACGACCCCGGAGACCCGGCCGCCCGGCGGCCGGGTCTCCGTCCTTTCCGCCCGTCCCCGGGCCCACGGAACCCCGGACCGGCGCCCACGTAGTATGGGAGCGCTCCCATGTTACGGAAGTGCCGAGGCCGCCGGTCCCGGGCGAGCGGCAAGGGATTCCCCCACCGGGACTTGGTTCGGTTATCCGACTGTGAGAAATTGACCGCGAACGGGAGGCAGCCATGACGGCAGCGCGAGTACGGAGCGGGGGCCGGCCCACGCTCGAAGAGGTCGCGGCACGGGCGGGGGTGGGGCGGGGCACGGCCTCGCGGGTCATCAACGGATCCCCGCGGGTCAGCGCGCACACCAGGGAGGCGGTGGAGGCGGCCGTCGCCGAACTGGGATACGTGCCCAATCGTGCGGCCCGCGCGCTCGCCGGGAACCGTACCGACGCCATAGCCCTGGTCGTGCCCGAGCCGGAGACCCGTTTCTTTGCCGAGCCGTACTTCTCCGACATCGTCCGGGGTGTCGGCGCGGCGCTCGCCGACACCGACATGCAGCTGCTGCTGACCCTCGTCGGCAGCGACCGCGAGCGCCGGCGGCTGGCGCAGTATCTGACCGCGCACCGCGTCGACGGCGTGCTGCTGGTCTCCGTCCACGCCGACGATCCGCTGCCCGACCTGCTGGAGCAGCTCGGCATGCCGGCCGTGATGAGCGGCCGCAGGTCCGCCGCCGAACCGCTCGCCTCGGTCGACTCCGACAACTTCGAGGGCGCCCGTGCCGCCGTCGACCACCTGATCTCCCGGGGCCGCCGCTCCATCGCGACGATCACCGGGCGCCTCGACGTCTACGGGGCGCGGCGCCGACTCGACGGCTACCGCAAGGCGGTCTCCGCGGCCGGCCTGGGACCGGACGAGCAGCTGATCGCCCCTGCCGACTTCACCGAGGAGGGCGGCGGGCAGGCCATGCGCGATCTGCTCGCCCGCCGCCCCGATGTCGACGCGGTCTTCGCCGCCTCCGACGTCATGGCCGCGGGGGCCCGCCAGGTGCTCCGTGAGGCGGGCCGGCGTATCCCGGACGATGTGGCCCTCATCGGCTTCGACGACTCGGCCGTGGCCCGGCACATGGACCCGCCGCTCACCAGCGTGCGCCAGCCGATCGAGGAGATGGGCCGCACGATGGCCCGCGTACTGCTCCAGGAGATCGCGGGCGAGAACCAGGAGCATCCGCAGATCGTGCTCCCCACGGAACTGATCGTCCGCGACTCCTCGTGACGACCGTCACACGGCCGCCCGGTGAGGGAGGCTCAGATACGGGAAAGGCCCCGGTCATCGACCGGGGCCTTTCCCTTCAGGGTGAGTAACGGGACTCGAACCCGCGACATCCTGGACCACAACCAGGTGCTCTACCATCTGAGCTATACCCACCATGCCCGGTCTTTTTCCGACCGGCCGAGAAAAAGTGTACAGGGTCCGAGCGGGTGCTCGCGCCCCAGTTGTTCAGCCGCTGATCCCAGCGCCCGAAAGGCCTATGACCAGCGGCTTCGCGGACTCCTACGGCGTGGGCGGCGCGACCCGTGCCGCGATCGTCCTGGCGTGCTCCGAGTCCGGCCCGGGCTGCGGCACGAAGATCGCCTCGCGGTAGTAGCGCAGCTCCGTGATGGAGTCACGGATGTCCGCGAGCGCCCGGTGGTTGCCGTTCTTGGCCGGACTGTTGAAGTACGCCTTCGGGTACCAGCGGCGCGCCAGCTCCTTGATCGAGGACACGTCGACGATCCGGTAGTGGAGGTAGGTCTCCAGGGCCGACATGTCCCGCGCCAGGAAGCCGCGGTCGGTGGAGACCGAGTTTCCGCAGAGCGGGGCCCTGCCGGGCTCCTTCACGTGCTCGCGGACGTAGGCCAGCACCTGGGCCTCGGCGTCGGCCAGGGTGGTGCCCCCGGCCAGCTCGTCGAGGAGGCCCGAGGCGGTGTGCATCTGGCGCACCACCTCGGGCATCGTCTCCAGGGCCGCGTCCGGCGGGCGGATCACGATGTCCACCCCTTCGCCGAGCACGTTCAACTCCGAGTCGGTGACCAGTGCGGCCACCTCGATGAGTGCGTCTTCCGTCAACGAGAGCCCGGTCATCTCGCAGTCGATCCACACCATGCGGTCGTTCATGGTCCCCAGCCTACGGGGCACTCCGTTGACCCGGGAGGGTCGGGCGCCCGGCGGCGTACAGGTCGGGGCCCGGTTTCCCGTGCTCCGGCTGCCCCGCCCCGACCGTCGCCGACGTGACGGCGTGCGGACCCGGCTGGGCGGCCGCGGGCGTGGCCCGCCGGCCCGCCGAGGTGCCCTGGGCGGGCACGATCGGCTCGATCGCCGGCGCGAGGACCTCCGTGCCGCCGCTCTGCGGGCGACGGGCCCGGTAGGCGGCCCGGTACGCGGCGGGGGAGGAGCCCAGCTGGCGCCGGAAGTGCCCGCGCAGCGCGACCGGCGAGCGGAAGCCGCAGCGGCCCGCGACCTCGTCGACCGAGTACTCGGACGTCTCCAGCAGCCGCTGCGCCTGCAGCACGCGCTGGGTGATCAGCCACTGGAGCGGTGCGCTGCCGGTGAGCGAGCGGAACCTGCGGTCGAAGGTCCGCCTGCTCATGTAGGCGCGCGCGGCCAGCGTCTCCACGTCGAACTGCTCGTGGAGATGCTCCAGCGCCCAGGCCACGACCTCGGCGAGCGGGTCGGAGCCGATCTCTTCCGGTAAAGACCTGTCGAGGTAGCGCTCCTGACCGCCACTGCGCCGCGGCGGCACGACGAGCCGGCGGGCCAGTGCCCCGGCGGCCTCCGTGCCGTGGTCCGTGCGGACTATGTGCAGACAGAGGTCGATCCCGGCCGCTGTTCCGGCGGAGGTGAGCACATCGCCGTCGTCGACGAAGAGCTCGCGCGGATCGACGTGGACCGACGGATAGCGCTTGGCCAGCGTCGGTGCGTACATCCAGTGCGTGGTGGCCGGGCGGCCGTCCAGCAGACCGGCGGCGGCGAGTACGAACGCCCCGGTGCACAGCCCGACGATGCGGGCCCCCTCTTCATGGGCGCGGCGCAGCGCGTCCAGTGCCTCCGCGGGCGGCGGGGAGGTGATCGAACGCCAGGCAGGCACCACGACGGTGCCGGCCCTGCTGATCGCCTCCAGCCCGTAGGGCGCGGTGAGTTCGAGTCCCCCGGTGGTCCGCAGCGGTCCCTCTTCCCCGCCGCAGACGAGGAGTCGGTAGCGCGGAACTCCCGCGTCCTGGCGGTCGATTCCGAACACGGAGAGCGGGATCGAGCTCTCGAAGATGGGGCCGCCGCTGAACAGCAGCACGGCGACGACTTCTCGTCGTCGTCGTCCACTGAGCTTCCGTACAGCCTCCGTTGCGGCGGCGGAGTCCTGGCTCATGACGCTAAGCCCCCCTCGGTGTTCACGTCTCCCTGGTCCTTACGGGCCTGTCGCTCCTGCACGTTTCCCCTCGGTCCTGCATGAGACCCCCGTCTACCCAAGATCGAATCTACTGCGTCCCGTGGTGCCGGCGTGACAAGTTCACCAACCGGCGTTATGTCGACAAGGCAACTTGGCGGGAAGCATTCGATCACGAAGGGTTTCACTCGGCGGCCGTGCAGGGAAGTGCGCCTCGCCTTGATGGCCCGTCCCTGTCGGGTGGAAGCGTACCGCGCGGTCTCTTCCTGCCTGGTGGCAAGGGGGTTGATCGGCCATTTCGGCAAGGAAGCGACAGGGGTGTGAAGTTGGCTGAAAATAGATGGTTGTGCATACGTGATTCGGTCAGTGAACCGGCGCACAACCCTGATGAAGGTCGCTTCTTTGCGCCCCCTGGGCAGGTCGGACGGCCGATCGTACGGAATGATGCGACGCCCGCGGCGGCAGTCGGATCCCGACCGGCGGGCCGGTATCGGTCCGTTGGCCGTGAAGGGGCCCGGACGGGGCGGACGGGCCGGGGTGGACGCGGCGTGACTCCCGGGGAGCGGATCGCCGGGCCGGCGACCGATGGGTGAGCGGTGATCCTTCCGGGGGTGCGGCGGTGCCCGACCGGGCGGAGGGGGTTACGGATACGGCACGGCCGGTCACCCGTCGGAGCCGTCCCGCCCCGCGGCGTCGATGTACAGCGCAACCGGCATTGCCATACGGGTCCGCCTCGGGCATGCTCCGTGAAACGTCGCGCGCGCTTTGCGCGGGTCTGGGCAGTGGAGGAGTGGCGCCGTACCCTTGGGGGTAAGGGGTTGGGAAGATGATTCCCGGACACCGCAACACCGCCCGCTGACGCACCTTCCCCACGTCGCTCTCCTCACGAGGACTCTCTTCGCCGAGACACCGATGGCCGGTCACGAAATCCCCGAACCCGCCGACCGCAAGCAGGTAGCCGACCCCATGTCGGGCCCGCAGGCGGCCGAAGAAACGCGTCATTCCTGCGATCCCGCCTTCCGGCATGGGGTCGTGGTCGGCTTCGACGGCTCGACCTCCAGTGAGCGCGCCCTCGCATACGCCATCGGCATGGCCCGAAGATCGGGTTCGGGCCTGATCATCGTCCACGTCGCCAATCGGCTGCCGACCACCGTCTGGGCAGGCTGCGAGCCGCCCGTCTTCGTCGATGTGCCCGATCACCGCACCGAGGTGCTCGGCCTGGAGCTCGCCTGCGCGGACTACCTCACCGAGGTTCCCTGGGTGCTCGTCGAGCGCGGCGGGGACATCTGCCACGAGCTGGAGGAGGTCGGCCGGGAGTACTCGGCCGACGCCATCGTCGTCGGCTCCACGCACGGCATCGTCGGCCGCATCTTCGGCTCGGTGGCGGGGCGTCTCGCGCGCCGCGCGCAGCGCCCGGTCGTCGTCATTCCCTGAGCGTTCCCCGTCCCGAAGGCCCCTGTCGTCACCCCTGTCACGGCAGCGGGCCCTCGCAGCCGACGTGGCGTCAACTCGACTGTGGAAACCGGCAATCCATTGGCGCGCAGAGGTGGATTGTGCGCTTGTGAAGGGTACATAAAGGTCACTGGGAAGCAGGACCACTGCATGTGAAGGGAGCCCGCCGTGGACAATGACGTCTCTGCGGGAAGCACCAGCACCGCTACCCTCGGCCATCTCGCCCTGGGACTCACCCTGTTGGCGTTCGGAATCGGTCACACCGGGGTCGTGGACGGTGTGACGGCGGCCGACGCCGTCTCGCTCGCGCTCTATGTCGGCGGTATCGCCCTGTTCGTCGCCGGACTCCTGGAGTTCCGTGCGGGCAGCGGCTTCACCGGCACGGCCTTCGCCGGGCTCGGCGCCTTCTGGTTCACCTGGGGCACCGGCGCCGGCGCACACGTCTCCAGCCATGCGGCAGGGCTGTTCCTGCTGCTCTGGGCCCTGTTCGCGCTCAGCCTGACCCTCGGCGCGGCCGGTGGCGGTCTGCTCGCCCAGGGGACGTACGGACTGCTGTTCCTGGCGCTTCTGCTCCTGGGCGTCGGGCAGTTCGCGGACAGCGGGAGCCTGGCGAAGGCGGGCGGCTGGTTCGCCGCAGTGTCCGGCCTCGCCGCCTGGTACGGGGCCACGGCGGCCCTGGCCGACTGGCCCACGGCGCTGCCGGGCCGCGCCGCCGGCCGAGGGGCGACGGCCACCGGCTAGTCGGGCACTGAAGATCTTGGCCGGGCTGCCGGCTGATCCGGCCAAGATCTCCAGCACCCTCCGAGGCAGCAACCGGGCCGGTGCGGCAAGGGGAAGAGGCGCCGGCCCGCACGGGAGCGGCCCCGTACCCACGGTGGCGGTGGGTACGGGGCCGCTCTGCCGGACCGGGACTACTCGACGGTGACGGACTTCGCCAGGTTGCGGGGCTTGTCGATGTCGCGGCCCATGGCCAGGGCCGTGTGGTACGCGAAGAGCTGGAGCGGGATGCCCATCAGGATCGGGTCCAGCTCGTTCTCGTTCTTCGGCACGACGATGGTGTGGTCGGCCTTCTCCTGCACCTGGTGGGCGACGGCGAGGATACGGCCGCTGCGGGCCTTGATCTCCTCCATCGCGGCGCGGTTCTTCTCCAGCAGATCGTCGTCCGGCACGATCGCCACCGTCGGCATCGCGGGCTCGATCAGCGCCAGCGGCCCGTGCTTCAACTCGGAGGCGGGGTACGCCTCCGCGTGGATGTACGAGACCTCCTTGAGCTTCAGCGAGGCCTCACGGGCGACGGGATAACCGCGCACCCGGCCGATGAACATCATCGACTTGGCGTCCGCGTACTCCGCCGCCATCTTCTTGATCTCGTCCTCGTTCGCCAGGATCTCGCTGATCTGGGCGGGCAGCCTGCGCAGCCCCTCGATGATCCGCTTGCCGTCGGCGACCGACAGGTCCCGGATCCGGCCCAGGTGCAGGGCGAGCAGCGCGAACGCGACGACCGTGTTGGTGAAGCACTTGGTGGAGACGACACAGACCTCGGGGCCGGCGTGGACGTACGTACCGCCGTCGGCCTCCCGGGCGATCGCGGAACCCACCACGTTGACGACACCGAGCACCCGGGCGCCCTTGCGCTTGAGCTCCTGGACGGCGGCCAGCACGTCGTACGTCTCACCGGACTGGGAGACCGCGACGTACAGGGTGTCCGGGTCGACGACCGGGTTGCGGTAGCGGAACTCGGAGGCGGGCTCGGCGTCCGCGGGGATGCGGGCCAGCTCCTCGATCAGCTGCGCGCCGATCTGGCCCGCGTGGTACGAGGTGCCGCAGCCCAGGATCTTGATCCGGCGCACCCCGCGCGCCTCGCGGGCGTCCAGGTTGAGACCGCCCAGGTGCACGGTGGCGAACCGGTCGTCGATCCGGCCGCGCAGCACCCGGTCGACGGCGTCGGCCTGCTCGGAGATCTCCTTGTGCATGTACGTGTCGTGGCCGCCCATGTCGTACGACTCGGCCTCCCACTCGACGGTGGTCGGCGTGGCCGTCGTGGACGAGCCCTCCGTCGTGTACGTACGGAAGTCGTCGGCCTTGAGGGTGGCCATCTCGCCGTCGTCCAGGGTGACGACCTGGCGGGTGTGGGCGACCAGCGCGGCGACGTCGGAGGCGACGAACATCTCCTTCTCGCCGATGCCGAGGACGACCGGGGAGCCGTTGCGGGCGACCACGATGCGGTCGTTGAAGTCGGCGTGCAGGACGGCGATGCCGTACGTGCCCTCGACCGAGCGCAGCGCCTCGCGGACCTTCTCCTCCAGGGTTTCGGCCTGGGCGCGGGCGATCAGGTGGACCAGCACCTCGGTGTCGGTCTCGGAGAGGAACTCGACACCGTCGGCGACGAGCTTCGCACGGAGCTCGGAGGCGTTGTCGATGATGCCGTTGTGGACGACGGCGACCTTGTTGTCGGCGTCCAGGTGCGGGTGCGCGTTCTCGTCGCTCGGGGCGCCGTGGGTGGCCCAGCGGGTGTGGGCGATACCGGTGGTGCCGGTGAAACGCTTGGGAACGCGGGCCTCCAGCTCGCGGACCCGGCCCTTCGCCTTGACCATCTTCAGGGCGGCGGGCTTCCCTGCCGACGCCTTGCCGGTGATGACGATGCCCGCGGAGTCGTAACCCCGGTACTCCAGCCGCTGCAGCCCTTCCAGCAGCAGCGGAGCCACATCACGCTTCCCGATATATCCGACGATTCCGCACATAAAGTCTCTGCCCCTCCATCGATGTACCTGTGGTGCCCGTTGCTCAGCCGTAGACGATGCGGCGCAGCTGGCGGAGCGAAAGCTCCGGCGGCGCGACTGCCCGGTGCGGCAGTTCGGCCGCGATCCGCTCGAAGATCTCCGTGTTCACCAGGCCCCCGGACTGCAGTTCGCGGTGGCGGCGGCGGACGAATTCATCGGTCGTCTCGTCGAAGTACGCCAGCACGTCAAGGACCACCCGGGCGGCTTCGCCGCGCTGGAGCGCGGTGCTGCGCACCAGGTGATCGATGAGGTCGTCATGCGACGGGCGGCGTTCGAGCACTCGTTGATATTGCTGTGGATGGGACGCTTACGCAAGAATTCTGCCCGATATCGGGCAAGAGTGTGTGTGATGAGGCTCTCGGACGGGCCCGGATGAGGTCACCGGTCCGGGTGCGCCTACAGACGCTTCAGGACGGCCTGCTTGGCGGCGGTGAACTCGTCGTCGGTGAGAATCCCCGCCTGGCGCAGCTCCCCGAGCTCCCGCAGCCGGCGCAGCAGCACGTCGTGGTCGTCGGCGGGCGGCGGTGCGATCTCTGCCGGGGCGCCCTCGACGACGCCCCCGGCCTCCGTGCCCGCCCCGGCCCCCGTGCCCGCCCCGGTCCCGGTTCCCGCTGTCCCGGTTCCTGCCCCTGTCCGCGCCGCCGCGCCCGGCAGCCGGACCAGCACCGCCGCCGCGACCAGTGCCGCCGTGTACTCCTTCTTGGACAGCCCCCACAGATCCAGCGAATACGGGTCGTACTCGGCCGCCGGTACCGGAGCCGACGCCGGCCCCGTGTCCCTTACGAAGCGCAGATGCCCGTTCTCCAGGCCGATGGCGGGCAGCCAGTGCACCGCGGTCACCTCCGACACCGGGAAGTCGACCGGACCGCCCGAGGTCTTGACCTCCTTGGCCTTCCAGTTCCAGGTGAGGCGGACGACCTTCCCGTCGAACGAGGCCGTGCCGTCCCCGCCGCCCCCGGCGACCGGCACCGCGGGCCCCGGCAGCAGGAAGCCGTCCACCGGCCCGGCGGGCACCTGCTCGATCAGCAGCGCGCTGCGCACTTCCTCGACGAAGTACTCCGCTACGCCGCTGCGGTCCTTTTCCACGGCCAGCCGGTACGGATCCGAGGCGTCCTTGAGCCGTCCGTTCGCGGCGCGCAGGACCGGGCAGGCGCCCTCGCGCAGCCGCAGTCGCAGCCGGCCGCCCTTGCGGTCCGGTTCGAAGGCGATGCCCGACAGCGCCCGGAGCGGGACGGCACACTCACCCAACTCCTGCCGCAGCGGATGGATGCCCTTCCCCCGGCCCGGCACGACCCGCACCGTCTCGCCGTCGAAGGTCCACGTCCCGTCGCGCTGGATTATTTCCGCCATGAGGCAGATTCTCTCAGCCGCACAAGGGGAAGTGGTCTACACCTTGACCATGTGTGAGACAGGCGATACGCATGGTGATGGTTCGGTCAGGAGATTCCACAGGTGTGAACCCGTCGAAAGGGACCCGGCTTGTGAGACTGCACAGGACACAGCGCACCGCCCTTCCCCGTCTGCTCGGCTCGCTGCTGCTCGTCACAGCGGCCGGTATCGCCGGCGTCGGCGCGGCACCGGACGGCAATGCGGCGAGCCGCGGCCCGTCCGCCGCCCCCTCGCCCCGCCCGCTCGGGCAGATACTTCCCGCCCCCGCCGAGGCGAAGCCCGGCGGCCCCCCGTACAGCATCACCGCGAACACCAGGATCCGTGTCGAGGACGGCTCCCGCGAGGCCCGGCAGGTCGGCGACTACCTGGCCGGCGTGCTCCGCCCGTCCACCGGCTACGCCCTGCCGGTCACCGGCCGCGGCGGTGACGGCATCCGGCTCCGGCTCGACGCCCACGACAGCGGATCCGGCGCCGAGGGCTACACCCTGAAGTCGAGCCCCGGCTCCGTCACCATCACCGCGCGCGCCCCGGCAGGGCTCTTCCACGGCGTCCAGACGCTCCGCCAGCTGCTCCCGGCGGATGTGGAGAAGAACGGCCGCCAGGAGGGCCCGTGGGAGGTCGCGGGCGGCACGGTCAAGGACACGCCCCGCTACGCGTACCGCAGCGCCATGCTGGACGTCTCCCGGCACTTCTTCTCCGTCACCGAGGTCAAGCGCTACATCGACCAGCTCGCCCTCTACAAGATGAACAAGCTCCACCTGCATCTCTCCGACGACCAGGGCTGGCGGATCGCCATCGACTCCTGGCCGCGTCTCGCCACGTACGGCGGGCAGACGGAGGTCGGCGGGGGCGCCGGCGGCTACTACACGAAGAACGACTACAAGGAGATCGTCCGCTACGCCTCCTCCCGCTATCTGGAGGTCGTGCCGGAGATCGACATGCCCGGCCACACCAACGCGGCGCTCGCCTCGTACGCGGAGCTGAACTGCGACGGCGTCGCGCCGCCGCTCTACACCGGCACCGGCGTCGGCTTCAGCTCGCTCTGCGTCCCGAAGGCCATCACGTACGACTTCGTCGACGACGTGGTCCGTGAGCTGGCCGCGCTCACCCCCGGCACGTACCTCCACATCGGCGGCGACGAGGCGCACTCCACCAGCCACGCGGACTATGTGACCTTCATGAACAAGGCACAGGCCGTCGTCGCCAAGTACGGCAAGACCGTGATCGGCTGGCACCAGCTGACCGGGGCCACACCGGTCGAGGGCGCGGTCGCCCAGTACTGGGGTTACGACCGGACGGGCGCGGCCGAGCGCAAGCAGGTGGCGGACGCCGCCGTGAACGGCACGAAGCTGGTGCTGTCCCCGGCCGACCGGAGCTACCTCGACATGAAGTACGACAAGGACACCGAACTGGGCCTGGCCTGGGCCGGTTACGTCTCCGTCCAGCGCAGTTACGACTGGAACCCGGCGGCGTACCTGGACGGCGCCCCGGAGGGCTCCATCCTCGGCATCGAGGCGCCGCTCTGGTCGGAGACCCTGACCAACAGCGACGAGATCGAGCAGATGGCGTTCCCGAGGCTGCCGGGCGTGGCGGAGCTCGGGTGGTCGCCCGCGGCCACGCACGACTGGGACGCGTACAAGGTGCGGCTCGGCGCGCAGGGGCCGAGGTTCTCCGCGCTCGGCATCAACTACTACCGCGCGCCGCAGGTTCCCTGGGCCGCGGAGTGAGCTGACGGGGCCGCCCCGGACCGGGGCCGCCCCGGACCGGGGCCGTCCCGGACGGGGCCGCCCTGCGACCGCCCGCGTTCCCGGTCGCGGGACGGCCCCGGCCTCAGGCCCGCCCCGCGATCGGGTTCCTCAGCGTGCCGACCAGCTGCAGCGCCCCCGACGGATCGGTGAGATCGACCATCTGCTCGTTGTTCCGCAGCTGCAGCCGGTTCAGACAGGACAGCGCGAACTCCTCCGTGAACATGTCGTACTGCTCGAACTTCCCGGAGAGGTACGGCACCGAGTCCTGGTACCCGGTGACACAGTCCGCGACCGTCCGCCAGAACGTCTCTTCAGCGAGGACGTCCTCGCTCGCCAGCCCCGCGCCCAGGAAGCGCAGGAAGCAGTCGAAGACATCGGTGAGGACGGAGAGCAGCTTCATGTCCTCGGGGACCTCGGCCCGGATCCGCTCGACCCGCGGCGGCAGCACCGCGTCCGGGTCCATGACGGCGATCTCCTCGGCGATGTCCTTGAAGACCGTGCGCCGTACGACCCCGTCCTCGACGACGAGGATGACGTTCTCGCCGTGCGGCATGAACACCAGGCCGTACGCGTAGAAGCTGTGCAGCACCGGCACCAGGTACGCGTCCAGGTAGTGACGCAGCCACACCGCGGGGTCCAGCCCCGACTCGGCGATCAGCGCCGCGGCGACGGAGCCGCCCTCGTGGTCGGTGTGGAGCAGCGAGGCCATGGTCGCGACCCGCTCGCCGGGGGCGAGACCCGGGACGGGACTCTCCCGCCACAGCGCCGCGAGCATCTTCAGGTACGGGGAGCCCTTGGCGGTGGCCGTCTCGTACGTCCGGTGGTGGTAGCCGACGGCCGCCCGCTCCCGGATGATCGAGAAGCGGGCCGCGCGCAGCACCTCGTCGCGCTCGATCAGCCCGGCCAGCCAGTCGTTGATCGCCGGGGTGGCCTCCATGTACGCGGCGGAGAGACCGCGCATGAAGCCCATGTTGAGGACGGACAGCGCCGTTTTGACGTAATGCCGGTCCGGGGTACTGGTATTGAAGAAGGTGCGGATGGACTGCTGCGCGAGGTACGTGTCCTCGCCCTCGCCGAGGCAGACCAGATGCCGCTTCGCGAGCTCCCCGGCGAAGGTGACCGCCAGCTTGTTCCACCACTGCCAGGGGTGGACGGGGATCAGCAGGTAGTCGTCGAGGTCGAGCCCGAGTCCGCTCATCGTGGCCGCGAACCGGGTCCGGGTCTCCTCGCCCAACTCGCCTTCCATCAGGGCCTCGTAGTCGAGCCCGGCGCCCGCGGTGAAGGTGGCGCGGTCGCGGCGGGCGGCGAGCCAGACCAGCCGGATCCCGGACGCGGCCTCGGGGGCGTACGCCCGGTACTCGTCCACGCCGAAGCCGAGCCGCCCGTTGTTGGCGACGAAGCAGGGGTGGCCCTCGGTCATGCCGGTCTCGATCGCCTGGAACCCGGCCCGGACCAGCTCGGCGGAGGTGACGGGCGGCTTCGTCAGCTTGAACGCGGTACCGGCCAGCGTGGCGGAGATCTCCTCCAGGTAGACGGGCAGGATCTCCGCCGAGAGGCCGAGCGTGGAGCGCAGCTCGACGAAGAACTCGGCCGCGTCCAACGGGAGTTCGGAACCGTGCCGGTGCCGGGTGATCGAGTCGGCCTCGACCTGCCAGTGGTCGAGGGCGAAGAGGCGTGCGGTGAAGCGGTACTCGGTCGACGCGTCGTCGCCGCGCACCGAGTAGCGGTCGTCCCCGAGCGGCGCCGGGACCAGCAGCCGCTCGTGGCTGAACTCGGCGAGCGCCTTGCGGATCAGCAGCCGGTTGGCGGTGGCCCAGCGCTCGGGGGTGAGGTGGGCAATGCTGTCGATGGTGGCGGACATCAGGCACTACCCCCGGTCGCTGCGGCGAACTGTTCCCGTGTGCAGGCGCTGAGCAGGGCGTTCTTCTCCGGTTTGGCTATCTCGCCCAGCACCTCGAAGCCGACCGCCTTGTTGAGCGCGTGCACCGCGCTGTTGCGTACATCGGGTTCGACGACGACCCGGCGTACGGACGGGTCGGCGAACAGCGCCTCCAGCACGGTGGTGATCACGGCGAGCGTGAAGCCGTGCAGCGGGGTGCCGGCCGGGGCGACCAGGAAGTGCATCCCGAGGTCGCCGGGCTCGGCCTCGTACAGCCCCTTGAGCTCGGCCTCGGCGGGGTCGTACCGCTCCATCAGGAAGGCGGGCTCCCCGTCGTGCAGACCGATGAAGGCGTCGTGGTGCGGGTGGGCGGCGATCGCCAGGTACTCCCGCTCGACGTCCTGGAGTCTCGCGTCGCCCATCAGCCAGAAGGCGGCCTTGGGGTGGGTGACCCAGCCGTGCACCAGCTCGGCGTCGGCGAGGGCGTCCAGCGGACGGATGGTGAAGGTGCCGAGGTCGGCGGTCATACGGCGAACTCCTGGAAGGCGGTGGACTTCTCGACGGGGTAGTACTCACGGCCGAGCAGCTCGCCGATGATGTACGCGTTGCGGTAGGCACCCATGCCCAGGTCGGGCGAGGTGACCGAGTGGGTGTGCGTGCCCGCGTTCTGTAGGAAGACGCCGTGTCCGGTGGTGTCGATGGAGTAGTTGCGGGCCACGTCGAAGCGTCCCCGGCCGTCGTGACGCAGCCGGTCGGCGATCGGCTCCAGAAAGGCGGGCGCGGTGTACCGGTAACCGGTGGCGAGGATCAGGCCCTCGGTGGTGAGGGTGTAGTCCTTGCCCTGTTCGTCCTGGTGCAGCCCCAGCGTGTACGTACCACTGCTCTCCTCGTAACGGGCGCTGGTCAGCGAGGAGTTGGTGAGGAGCCGGGTCGGGACGGGGCCGGGCAGGTTCTTCTGGTAGAGCAGGTCGAAGATCGCGTCGATCAGCTCGCCGTCGATGCCCTTGAAGAGGCCCTTCTGCCCGGATTCGAGCCGGTAGCGGGTCTCCTCGGGCAGGGCGTGGAAGTAGTCGACGTACTCCGGGGAGGTCATCTCCAGCGTCAGCTTGGTGTACTCCAGCGGGAAGAACCGCGGCGATCGCGTCACCCAGTTCAACTGGTAGCCGTGCACATCGATCTCGGAGAGCAGGTCGTAGTAGATCTCGGCCGCGCTCTGTCCGCTGCCGACGAGGGTGAGGGACCTCTTCGCCTGGAGGGCCGCTTTCCCGTCCAGGTAACGGGAGTTGTGCAGCAGGTCGCCGCCCAGTTGCCGGCAGGCGTCCGGGATGTACGGGGGAGTGCCGGTGCCCAGCACGAGCCGTGGGGCCCGGAGGACGCCGCCGCCCGCGGTACGGACGGTGTAGAGCGCGGCGCCCTCGTCGTACGTGACCGCTTCGACCGTCTCGTCGAAGCGGACGCTGCTCAGCTTGGCGGCGGCCCAGCGGCAGTATTCGTTGTACTCGGTCCGCAGCGGGTAGAAGTTCTCCCGGATGTAGAAGGAGTACAGCCGTCCGCGTTCCTTCAGATAGTTCAGGAAGGAGTAGGGCGAGGTCGGGTCGGCCATCGTGACCAGGTCCGACATGAACGGCGTCTGGAGATGGGCCCCTTCGAGGAACATCCCGGAGTGCCAGTCGAAGTCCGGCTTCGACTCCAGGAACACCCCGTTCAGCTCGTCGATCGGCTCGGTCAGGCAGGCGAGCCCGAGATTGAACGGGCCGAGCCCGATCCCGATGAAGTCGTGGGGGGCCCGCGGACCGCGGGGTTCAGGAAGCGCGGTCAAGGGAGTCTCCCAGGTACTGCTCGGCGTGGCCGGAGATCAGGTCGAGTACCGCGGCCATGTCCTGCGTGGTTGTTTCGGGGTTGAGCAGGGTGAACTTCAGGTACTGGCGCCCGTCGACCTTCGTACCGGCGACGACGGCCTCTCCGGAGGCGAAGAGCGCCTTGCGGGCGTGGAGATTGGCCCGGTCGATCTCGGTGGGCGCGGTGATGCCGGACGGGACGTAGCGGAACACCAGCGTGGACAGCCGGGGTTCGACGACGACGTCGAAGCGCGGGTCGGCGGCGAGCAGCCGCCAGCCCTCGGCGGCCAGGTCGCAGACCTCGTCGAAGAGCCGGCCGATACCGTCCGCGCCCATGACGCGCAGCGTCATCCACAGTTTCAGGGCGTCGAATCTGCGGGTGGTCTGCAGCGACTTGTCCACCTGGTTGGGGATGCGTTCGGCGGCCATCCGCTGCGGGTTGAGGTACTCGGCGTGGTACGTGGCATGGCGCAGCGTGGCCCGGTCGCGCACCAGCACGGCGGACGAACTCACCGGCTGGAAGAAGGACTTGTGGTAGTCCACGGTGACCGAGTCGGCGTGCTCGATGCCGTCGAGGAGGTGGCGGCGGTCGAGGGAGGCCAGCAGACCGCAGCCGTACGCGGCGTCGACGTGCAGCCAGGTGGAGAACCGCCGGCAGATCGCGGCGATCTCGGGCAGCGGATCGATGGAGCCGAAGTCGGTGGTGCCCGCCGTGGCGACGACCGCCATCGGGACGGCGCCCTCGGCGACACACTGCTCCAGGGCGCGGGCCAGTGCCACGGTCCGCATGCGCTTGTCGTGGTCGACGGGGACGGGGACGACCGAGTCCGGCCCGAGGCCGAGGAGTTTCGCCGATTTCTGCACGCTGAAGTGGCTGCATTCGGAGGTGAGGACACGCAGCTGGGTGAAGTGGTGCGGAGGCGTCTTGGCCTCTTCCCGGGCCAGCAGCAGGGCCTGGAGGTTGGACTGCGTACCGCCGCTGGTGAAGATGCCGTCCGCGGCCGGTCCGAGCCCGATCCGGGCGGCGGTCCAGTCGATCAGCCGGCGCTCGATCAGGGTGCCGCCGGCGCTCTGGTCCCAGGTGTCCAGCGAGGAGTTGACGGCCGAGAGAACGGCTTCGCCGAGGACGGCGGGGATGACGACCGGGCAGTTGAGGTGGCCCAGATAGCGGGGGTGGTGGAAGTAGACGGCGTCACGGAGATAGACGCGGTCGAGCTCGTCGAGGGCGGCGGACGCGTCGCCCAGCGGCCGGTCCAGATCGATCGCGTCGACGACGGGGGAGAGCTCGTCGGCGCAGACTCCGGTGAACGGCCGGTCCGTGGTGGCGAGTTTGGCTGCGACCCGTTCGACTCCTGCGGTCACGGAGCGCCGGTAGCGCTCCGCGGTCGTGCCGTTGAGCAGGTGCGAACGCATGAAGGGGTCCTCCCGGATGCGGGGAAACTTCATCGGCCCTCAGGGCAGAAGGCGGGGCGAGGACCCGATGTCGAAGTGAGGTTAGCCTAACCTAACTTCGACTCGAATCCTCGCCCCCGAAGGTGCGAAGGTTGTCTGATTCGCGCGTGCGGAATGGCGACTTCCGGCCGGTCGGCCGACTGCGTTCCGCGCCTGTCGCTTGCTGCCGCCTGCTGCCTACTCGTCCGCGCGGGACGTCGGCGCCTCGCGCAGCTGCTCCTCGCTCAGCCCGCGCCGCCAGTACCCGACGAACGTCACGCGCCTGCGGTCGATGTGGCGTTCCTGCACGAGATGCCGGCGCAGCGCCCGTACCTGCGACGACTCGCCCGCGATCCAGACGTACGGCGTCCCCTCGGGCAGCTCGGCCGCCCGGACGGCCTCCAGGGCGGTGGGCGCTCCCTCGTCCCGTACGAGCCAGGTGATCCGGGCCTTGGCGGCGGTGTTGAGGGCCTGGCGGTCCTCGGTGTGCTGGACCTCCAGCCAGACCCGCGCCTTCAGGCCGGCCGGCAGCCACTCCAGGGCGGCGGACGCGGCGGGCAGCGCGGTCTCGTCGGCCCAGATCAGCACCCAGTCGGTGTCCTGCGGAGGGCGGAAGCGGACGGCGGTGTTGTCCTCGACGGCCGGGCCCAGCGCCTTGAGCCGGTCGCCGGGGGAGGCGCCCGCGGCCCAGCGGCAGGCGGGCCCGCCGTCCCCGTGCAGCGCGAAGTCGATGTCGACCTCGGTCGCGCCGCCGGGTGTGCGGCGCTGAGCGCGCACGGTGTACGAGCGCATGACGGCCCGTACGGTGTCCGGAAGTGCGCGCCAGGCGGCGAACCAGTTGCCGTCCTCATCGACCGGAACGACTGGTTCCGGCTGCCCGGGGTGCGGCAGGAACAGCGACAGGCTCTGGTCACGGCCCCCGGCGGCGAAGCCGTCGAGCCCGGGTCCGCCGAAGGTGACGCGGAGCCTGGAGGGCCCGAGGCGCCGGGTCCGCAGGACGGTCGGACCGAAGAACCGGAAAGGGGCGATAGGGGGTGCGACGGACGTCGTCATGCGGGGGGTCCTCCCGGGAACCGGAGGCGAAGCCGGGAACCGGTCGCCGGTACGTTCGAAGGAAGGTTAGCCTAACCTCATTGAATATTCGAGGGTGCGTCCGGGCCGCCGCCCGGTAAGGTGTCAATCTTCGGCCGGCGCGAGCCCCCGGAGTCCCGAAGGCGAACGCCCATGACACAGCCGGCCCCGCACCCCGCACGACTTCGCCTCGATGCCGCTCTGGACGGCCTGGCCGTCATCTTCCGCGGAATGACGGCTCACCCCGACGAGAGCAACTGCGAGTGCCACTGGGGCAGCGCACAGGAGCTGGCCCAGCTCAAGGTGCCGGACAGGGAGCTGGACCCCGACCTCCTGCAGCGCACCTGGCGGGCCCCCGACTGGAGCGACCACCCGGCCGTGCTGCGCAGGATCCTGCCGCAGTTCGCCAGGGCCCTCGTCGGCGGCGGCATCGAGCGCTTCTTCGGCACGGATGAGGTGGGCCGCTCGTTCGCCCGCGGCCACTGGCAGCAGTGGCCCGACCAGCAGGCCGCCGCGGTTCGGGAATTCCTCCACGCCTGGTGGGCCCACACGCTCACCGATCCGGCTCTCGCCGTCCCCGCCCACGAGCTCCTCGCGGTGAACGTCGAGGCATCCGCCACGCTGGGCCCGTGGCTCGCCCACTGGGAAACGCAGACCGGCACTCCGGCCGACCAGCACCTCGCCGAAGCCGCCGCCCACTGGGAGCGCGACCTGCTCGTCGACGAACTCCCTTGGCACGCCTGGGAGAACGAGGAGGAGAAATGCGCGGAGCTGACGGCCTGGCTGGTCGGCCACGCACGGTCCCGGCTGGCCGCCCACGGCGTATCCGATGAACTGCTCCACCGGATAAGGCTGCTCGGCCTCACCGGCCCCGACCGCTGGGAAGACCCGCACTGGCGGGGAGATCGCTACTGATCGGCCGCACTCAACGGCCGGTGTCCGGATCACTGTCGCGCCCCACCGGTCGCACCTGGCAACGCCGTTCGGCCTCCGTGCGGGCCGGGTACGGCCTACGAGCGGCGGCAGTTGACGGCGATCGAGGCGCTGCATCGGCTGCGGCACAAGGGCTTGGCCGGGTGACCGGACCGCGAAAAGGTCCGGGCTTCCGGAACCTCCTGCGAACCGGCCCGGCGGGGCGGAATAGGATCTCCGGATGATCGAAGGCACGTTGGTAAGGCTCCGCGCACTGTGTGCGGACGATGCGGAGCATCACCTCCGGTGGCGCAACGACCCGGAGGTGGTGCACTGGGCCACCAGCGGTGACCCGTGCTTCGGCCCGGTCACGGCGGAGGCCGTCGGGCTCGGCTTCGAGACGATGCTGCGGCTGAACCCGAGGGAGTCGGCCGTGTTCACGGTCGAGGACCTGACCGACGGCACGGTGATCGGCATGGCGGACTACCGGGACCTGGACCCGTTCGCCGGGCTGGTCACCGTCGGCATCACCATCGGCGAGCGGGACCGTTGGGGCCGCGGCCACGGTTCCGACGCACTGCGCCTGCTGGTGGGGCACCTGTTCGGGGCCTTCGGGCTGCACCGGATCGAGCTCGACACCTGGAGCGGCAACGAACGGGCCGTCCGCGCCTTCACCAAGGCGGGCTTCCGCGAGGAGGGCCGACGCCGGGGCACCGTGCTGGTGGCGGGCAAGCGGTACGACACCGTGCTGTTCGGGATGCTGCGCGAGGAGTGGCCGGGCGCGACGAGCTGATCGCCCGCCCGGCCCACGCCCGGTGGCCGTCAGGCCGGCAGGCCCAGTTCCCTGGCGATCAGCATGCGCTGGACCTCGCTGGTGCCCTCGCCGATCTCCAGGATCTTGGAGTCGCGCCACATCCTGGCCACCGGGTACTCGTTCATGAAGCCGTATCCGCCGTGGATCTGCGTCGCCTCGCGGGCGTTGTCGACCGCGACCGTCGACGAGTACAGCTTCGCGATCGCCGCCTCCTTCTTGAAGGGTTCGCCCGTTACCAGGCGTGACGCCGCGTCGCGCCAGCCGAGGCGGGCCATGTGGGCGCGCGTCTCCATGTCCGCGATCTTGAACTGGATCGCCTGGTTGACGCCGATGGGCTTGCCGAAGGCGTGGCGCTCCTTGGCGTACTTCACCGACTCGTCGACGCAGCCCTGCGCCAGGCCCGTGGACAGGGCGGCGATGGCGATGCGGCCCTCGTCCAGGATGCGCAGGAACTGGGCGTAGCCGCGGCCCTCCTCGCCCAGCAGGTTCGTCAGCGGGACGCGGACGTCGGAGAAGGACAGCTCGCGGGTGTCCGAGGCGTTCCAGCCGACCTTGGAGTACGGGGCGGCGACCGTGAAGCCGGGGGTGCCGGACGGCACGATGATGCAGGAGATGAGCGGGGCGCCGTTCGCCTTGTGGCCGGTCACCGCCGTGACCGTGACCAGTTCGGTGATGTCCGTACCGGAGTTGGTGATGAAGCACTTGGAGCCGTTGATCACCCACTCGCCCGTCGCCTCGTCGCGCACCGCCGTCGTGCGGGTGCCACCCGCGTCCGAACC
The DNA here is from genome assembly GCF_042884935.1 of Streptomyces sp. NPDC058092. Classification (NCBI taxonomy): domain Bacteria; kingdom Bacillati; phylum Actinomycetota; class Actinomycetes; order Kitasatosporales; family Streptomycetaceae; genus Streptomyces; species Streptomyces sp. NPDC058092. The sequence goes on along the minus strand of NZ_JBHVSY010000005.1, from coordinate 99,802 downwards.
GGCGTCCGGCTCGGTCAGGCCGAACGCGCCGAGCGCCTCGCCCGAGCAGAGCTTCGGCAGCCACTGCCGCTTCTGCTCCTCCGTACCGAAGCGGTAGACCGGCATCGCGCCGAGCGAGACTCCGGCCTCCAGGGTGATCGCCACGGACGAGTCGACCCGGGCCAGCTCCTCCAGGGCGATCCCGAGGGCGAGGTAGTCGCCGCCCATGCCGCCGTACTCCTCCGGGAACGGCAGCCCGAACAGGCCCATCCGTCCCATCTCCCGCACGATCTCGTACGGGAACTCATGGCGCTCGTAGAAGTCGCCGATCTTCGGGGCGATCACATCGTGCGCGAACTCCTCGACGGTGCGGCGCAGTTCCTCGTGCTCGGCGGTCAGCCGGTGGTCCAGGGACATGGCAGGTGTCACTCCTTGTGGGACGGTGGTTATCGCACCGAGAGCGCGCGGACGGTACGGGACGGGCTGGGTCGGCCCAGCTGTTCGGCGAGCCACACGCTGGTGGCGGTGAGCGCGTCGAGGTCGACCCCGGTTTCGATACCGAGACCCTGGAGCATCCACACGAGGTCTTCGGTGGCGAGATTTCCGGTAGCGCTCTTCGCGTACGGGCAGCCGCCGAGGCCGCCCGCGGAGGCGTCCACGGTGGCCACACCGTGCTGGAGCGCGGCGAGGGTGTTGGACAGGGCCTGGCCGTACGTGTCGTGGAAGTGCACGCCGATGGTGTCGGTGCGCACGCCCTCCTCGTTCAGCTCGGAGAGCAGGATCTGCACATGGCCGGGCGTGGCGACGCCGATGGTGTCGCCGAGGGAGAGTTCGTCGCAGCCGAGGTCCATCAGCGCCTTGGCCACGCGGACGACCTGGTGGACGGGGACGGGCCCCTCCCACGGGTCGCCGAAGCACATCGACAGATAGCCGCGGACGTGCACCTTGTCGGCCTTGGCACGAGCCACGACCGGCTCGAACATGGCGAGCGACTCGTCGACGGTGCGGTTGAGATTGCGGGCGGCGAACGTCTCGGTCGCCGAGCCGAACACCGCGATCCGCCGGGCGCCGAGCGCCAGGGCCCGGTCCAGGCCGCGTTCGTTCGGTACGAGTACGGGCAGGGCCACGCCCCCGATGTCCGCGAGGCGGGGGAACAGGTCTTCTGCGTCGGCCAGTTGGGGCACCCACTCGGGGCGCACGAAGCTGGTCGCCTCGATGGTGGTCAGGCCCGCCGCGGCGAGGCGGTGGATGAACTCCGTCTTCACCTCGGTCGGTACGACGACCTTCTCGTTCTGCAGACCGTCGCGGGCGCCGACCTCATGGATGCGTACGCGCGGGGGCAGGTCCTGGGCGGGCAAGGTCATCGGCAGGGTGCGGGGTGTCATGCGTCCTCCCCGGGAGTCGCGGCAGGGGCCACCACGGCCAGGATCTGGTCCATGGCGACCGTGGTACCGGCGGTGACGTCCAGCTCGGTCACGGTCCCGGCGTGCGGGGCGGAGATGACGTGTTCCATCTTCATCGCCTCGACGACGAGCAGGCTCTGACCGGCCACGACCTCGTCCCCGACCGCCACCTTCACGACGGTGACGGTGCCGGGCATGGGCGCGGCGAGCGTGTCCGCCCCGGAGCGGGCGGCGCCGGCCAGCGACGCCTCCACGGGGTCGTGATCCTGTACGTGCCAGGTGTCGCCGTCGCGGCCCAGCCAGGTCCCGTCCGGGGACGCGGCATGGGTGAACGTGTGGGTGACACCGGCGAGTTCGATGACGATGCGATGCGCGGACAGCTCGGCCGTGTTCGCCGTCTCCTTGCCGCCGGGCAGCGGGGCCAGTGGGCCACAGGGGCCCGTCGCGGGCTCCGGCGGCTGTGCGCCCTCCCCGACATGGCCGAACGTCAGCTCGGTGCCCGTCGGGCAGGAGCGCAGCGAGACCTGCACCGGATCATGGCCCGGCAGCCGGAAGTGGCGCACCGTACGGGCCGGGGTGCCGCCCAGCCGCCAGCCGCTCGCCACCGAGAACGGGTCCACCCAGCCGGCGGCGTCCGCGGGGGAGGGGGCCGGTGCGCCGGACTGCCGCAGCAGCGCCGCCGCCGCGTACACCTCCTCCGGCACCCCCTCCGGCACCAGTCCGGCCACCTCGCGCTCCACCAGGCCGGTGTCCAGATCGCCCGCCACCACCGCCGGGTGGGCGAGCAGCCGGCGCAGGAAGCCGGCGTTCGTCGGGACGCCGAGGATCACCGTGTCCGCGAGGGCCGCGCGCAGCCCGCGCAGGGCGGCGGCGCGGTCGGGGCCGTACGCGATGACCTTCGACAGCATCGGGTCGTACAGGCTGCCGACCTCGCCGCCCGCGGCGAGCCCGGAGTCCGTCCGTACGCCGTTGCCCTGCGGCTCGTGCAGTGCGAGGACCGTGCCGCCGGACGGCAGGAAGCCGCGGGACGGGTCCTCGGCGCAGATCCGGGCCTCGACCGCATGGCCGGTGAGCCGGATGTCCCGCTGCTCGTACGGGAGTCGCTCGCCCGCCGCGATCCTCAGCTGCCACTCCACCAGGTCCAGACCGGTGATCAGCTCGGTGACCGGGTGCTCGACCTGGAGGCGGGTGTTCATCTCCATGAAGTAGTACGAGGCGGGGTCGTTGCCCGGGACGATGAACTCCACCGTGCCCGCGCCGACATATCCGCAGGAGCGGGCCGCCTGGACGGCCGCCTCGCCCATGGCCGCCCGGGTCTCCTCGTCGAGCAGGACGGACGGCGCCTCCTCGATGATCTTCTGGTGGCGGCGCTGGAGCGAGCATTCGCGCTCACCGAGGTGGATCACATTGCCGTGGGTGTCCGCCAGGACCTGGATCTCGATGTGCCGGGGCCGGTCGATCCACCGCTCCACCAGCAGCGTGTCGTCGCCGAACGAGGCCCGCGCCTCGCGCCGGGCGGCGGCGATCTCGTCCGCGAGCAGCGTCTCGTCGCGGACCAGCCGCATGCCCTTGCCGCCGCCGCCCGCCGAGGGCTTCAGCAGCACCGGCGTGCCGATCTCGCGGGCCGCGTCGCCCAGTTGGGTATCGGTGAGCCCGCTCCCCGAGGAGCCGGGCACCACGGGGACCCCGGCCTCCGCGACCGTCTCCTTGGCCCGGATCTTGTCGCCCATCAGGGAGATGGCGTCGGCGGGCGGGCCGATGAAGGCCAGCCCCGCCTCCGCGCACGCCCGCGCGAAGCCCGCGTTCTCGGCGAGGAATCCGTACCCGGGGTGGACGGCCTGCGCGCCGGCGCGACGGGCCGCGTCCAGCAGCGCGGGCACGCTCAGATAGCTCATGGCGGCGGGCGCGGGCCCGATCCGTACCGCGGTGTCGGCCTCCCGTACGTGCCGGGCGTCCGCGTCCGCGTCGCTGAACACGGCGACCGAGCGGACGCCGAGCTCGCGCAGCGTACGGATGACCCGTACCGCGATCTCGCCGCGGTTGGCGACCAGAACGGTGTCGAACATCGTCATCTGTTCCTCACATCCGGAAGACGCCGAAGCCGGGTTCACCCAGCGGGGCGTTGGCGCACGCGGTCAGGGCGAGCCCGAGCACCTGCCGGGTCTCCAGCGGGTCGATCACGCCGTCGTCCCAGAGCCGGGCCGTGGCGTAGTACGCGTTGCCCTGGGTCTCGTACTGCTCGCGGATCGGGGCCTTGAACGCCTCCTCGTCCGCCGCGCTCCAGTCGTCGCCCAGCTGGTCGCGCTTGACCGTCGCGAGGACGGACGCGGCCTGCTCGCCGCCCATGACGGAGATCTTCGCGTTGGGCCACATCCACAGGAAGCGGGGGGAGTAGGCGCGGCCGCACATCGAGTAGTTGCCCGCGCCGTACGAACCGCCGACGACCACCGTCAGCTTCGGCACGCGGGTGCAGGCGACCGCCGTCACCATCTTGGCGCCGTGCTTGGCGATGCCGCCGGCCTCGTAGTCCCGCCCCACCATGAAGCCCGAGATGTTCTGCAGGAAGACCAGCGGGATGCCGCGCTGGTCGCACAGCTCGATGAAGTGGGCGCCCTTCTGGGCGGACTCGGAGAACAGGATGCCGTTGTTGGCGACGATCCCGACGGGGTGGCCGTGGATCCGGGCGAAGCCGGTGATCAGCGTCGTCCCGTACTCCGCCTTGAACTCGGCGAACCGCGAGGCGTCCACCACCCGGGCGATCACCTCCCGGACGTCGTACGGCGTCCGGGAATCGACCGGGACGGCCCCGTACAGTCCGGCGGGATCGACCTTCGGCTCCTCGGCCGGCCGCACGGACCACGGGAGCGCCCCGCGCTCCGGCAGCGTGGCGACGATGTTCCGCACGATCCGCAGCGCGTGCGCGTCGTCCTCGGCGAGATGGTCGGTGACCCCCGACGTACGGGAGTGCACCTCGCCGCCGCCGAGCTCCTCGGCCGTCACGACCTCGCCGGTCGCGGCCTTCACCAGCGGCGGACCGCCCAGGAAGATCGTGCCCTGGTTCCGTACGATCACGGCCTCGTCGCTCATCGCGGGGACGTACGCCCCGCCCGCCGTGCACGACCCCAGCACGGCCGCGATCTGCGGGATGCCGGCCCCCGACATCCGGGCCTGGTTGTAGAAGATCCGCCCGAAGTGCTCCCGGTCCGGGAAGACCTCGTCCTGCATCGGCAGGAACGCGCCGCCCGAGTCGACGAGATACAGGCAGGGGAGCCGGTTCTCCAGCGCCACCTCCTGGGCGCGCAGGTGCTTCTTCACGGTCATCGGGTAGTACGTGCCGCCCTTGACGGTCGCGTCATTGGCGACGATCACGCACTCCCGGCCGCTGACCCGGCCGATCCCGGCGATCACCCCGGCCGCCGGGGCGGCGCCCCCGTACAGCCCCTCGGCCGCCAGCGGGGCCAGCTCCAGGAACGGGGAACCCGGATCGAGCAGGGTGTCCACCCGGTCCCTGGGCAGCAGCTTGCCGCGCGCCACATGCCGGGCGCGCGCCTTCTCACCCCCGCCGAGCCTGGCCGTGGCGAGCCGCGTGCGCAGCTCGTCGGCGAGCGCGTGATGCGCCGCCTCGTTGGCCTGCCAGGCCTCGGAGGCGGGATCGGCCGCGCTCGCCAGAACCGGTGCCTGCTGCATCCTGTCGAGCCCCCTTGCCCGTACCGCAGTGGTTAGTGAGCGTTAACGTATACCTTCAGGTTAACGATCGCTAACCCGGCTGTCTAGAATCGAATCCATGACCATCAGGACGGACGCCCCCACCCGCCGCGAGCAGATCCTCAAGGAGGCCGCCCGCCTCTTTGCCGAGCGGGGCTTCCATGGTGTCGGCGTCGACGAGATAGGTGCCGCCGTCGGTATCAGCGGCCCCGGCCTGTACCGGCACTTTCCCGGCAAGGACGCGATGCTCGCCGAGCTGCTGGTCGGCATCAGCGAGCGGCTGCTGGCGGGCGGGCAGCTGCGGGTGTCGGAGGACGCGGCCTGTGGCGACAGCTCGCCGCAGGACCTGCTCGACGCGCTCATCGAGGGCCACATCGACTTCGCCCTCGACGACCGCCCCCTGATCACCCTCCACGACCGTGAACTGGACCGCCTCCGGGACGCCGACCGCAAGCGGGTCCGCCAGCTTCAGCGGCAGTACGTCGAGGTGTGGGTGGAGGTGGTCCGCGAGGTGTATCCGGACCTGCCCGAGCACGAGGCCCGCGCCGCCGTCCACGCCGTCTTCGGGCTGCTGAACTCGACCCCGCACCTGGGCCGCCCCGGCGCGCAGCCGGACCGTGCCGGCACGGCGGCGCTGCTGCACCGGTTGGCGCGCGGGGCGTTCGAGGCGGCGGCCCGCCCGTAAGGCCTGCGGGCGGGTGCCCGGCGCAGGGGCACCCGATTCTGCTCGGCCTTGAATATATGAATTGATGATAGAGGGGCCAGGAAGTTCCTCAGATTCTCTTTCCTTTTCCTCGACGGGCTCCGTCGGTCGGAGTGTCGCGGCGCCCCCAGGCATATGGTTTGAGCTGTCTCACCCACGCCTGATGGGGAATTTAAATGAAAACATGTCAGGTTTCGATCGTTGTCCCCTGTTTCAATGAGGACGAGGTCATCGAGGCATTTCACCGTGCGCTGATCTCCGCCCTCGAACCCACTCGGCGGACTTTCGAGATCTGTTATGTCGACGACGGCAGCAGTGACCGGACCAGGCTCCGGATCGGTTCACTCGCCACCGCGGACCGGCGAGTCCGCTACACCTCCTTCAGCCGCAATTTCGGCAAGGAGGCCGCCATGCTCGCGGGGCTGCGCATGTCCCGCGGCGACGCCGTCGTCCTCATGGACGCCGACCTCCAGCACCCGCCCGAACTGGTGCCCCGCATGCTGGAGCTGCGGCAGCGCGGCTACGACCAGGTCGTCGCGCGGCGCGACCGCGATGGAGAGGGCGCCCTGCGCACCTTTCTCAGCGCCGCGTACTACCGGGCGATGGGCCGGTGCATGGACGTCGAGGTCGTCGACGGCGAGGGCGACTTCAGGCTGCTGTCGCGCACCGCCGTGGACGCCGTGCTCGCGCTCCCCGAGGCCAACCGGTTCTCCAAGGGGATCTTCTCCTGGATCGGCTTCGACACCGTCAGCTTCACCTACCGCAACGCCCAGCGCGCGGCGGGTCGTTCGAAGTGGGGCGGCAGACGCCTGTTCAACTACGGGATCGACGGGCTGATCTCCTTCAACAGCCGTCCGCTGCGCCTGGCCATCCACGGCGGCCTCGCGCTCGCGCTGGCGGCACTGGGATACGCCCTGTGGACCATCGCCGGCGTCGTGCTCCACGGCGTCGCCGTACCCGGCTACACCACCCTGCTGACCGCCATCGTGGCGCTCGGCGGAATCCAGCTCGCCACGCTCGGCGTCATCGGTGAATACGTGGGACGCATCTACTGCGAGGCGAAACGCCGCCCGCACTACGTGGTACGCGAAACGAACGAATCTCCGCATGTTCTCCCGGTCGACATTCCGGCGGAAGTGCGTTCGGGTCCGTCCGCCCCCGCGGGCGGAAGACCGTTGACGGGGCCTACCGGGTCGACCGCGCTCGGGGCGTCCAGGTTCCGCACCGTGCGCCAGTTCATCGATTTCGGGCTGATCGGAGTCATCAATACGGCGGTATATCTGGCCGTATACGCCACGTTGAATACCTGGATTCCCTATCTGGCCGCGCACGTCATCGGATATGTGGTCAGCATCGTGGGATCGTTCCTGCTCAACTCGTACATCACCTGCCGTACGAAGCCGACCTGGCAGGCCTTCGTCCGGTATCCGCTGTCGAGCGTCGTCAATCTCGTACTCACCGGCGTTCTGCTCTACCTCGGCGTGAGCAGGCTGGGCATGGACAAGAACATCGCCGCCGTGGCCGCGGGACTCCTCGCCACCCCCTTCTCGTTCCTCCTCGCCCGCTGGGCCATCGACTCGGGCACCGCCCTGGCCCGGCAGAGCGCCGGCCCGGCCGAGAGCCGTGCCGGACACACCACACCGTGAAACCACACCGCCCGAACCTCTCGGCGGGCAAGACGCGAGCACCGTACGAAGGACACCCAGTGCACATGACCGCAGACACGTCGAAATCCGCAGACACGTCGAAAACCGCCGATACGCCGGAGGCCGTCGGCACACAGTCGCAGAGCGAGGACTCCCACCGGCCGGAAGCCCGCCCGGGCCCCGCGCGGCGGTGGGCGACGATCTGGACGATGGCCCTCACCCTGCCGCCGCTCGCCCTGCTCGGCGCGGCCTTCTGGATCGGCCGCCTGGTCCGTCCGGGAGGGGACGACTGGTGTTTCCTCCCGGTCGTACGGGACGAGGGCGCCTCCGGGATGATCGCGAAGTTCTTCCTCCACGACAACGGACGCATCGCCAACGCGCTGTTCGTCGTCGCGTACGGGGCCTTCGGCGTCGCGGGCCATCAGTGGTTCGCCCTGGTCAGCGGGGTGCTCATGCTGGGCATCCTCTGGGCGCTCATCGCCTCCGTGCTCAAGAGGGCCGGGCTGACCGCGCCGCGCGGGCTCGCGCTGCTGGTGGGCGCGATGACGGCGGTGATCTTCTTTCTCGCGACGGCCAACCCGTACAAGGCGTTCTACTGGCCCGCCAACTCCGTCTCGCACACCGTCTCACCGGTGCTGGCCTGCGCCGCCGTGATCCCCTTGCTGCGCGCACGGACCGGGCGGGGACGCGCCCTCGCGCTGGGCGTCGCGTACCTGGCCGGGATCTTCATCGGCACCCTGTCGGAGGAGACGTCGGTCGTCGCGTTCACCCTGCTCGCCGCCGTCCTGCTGATCAGCTGCCGGGCCCTTCCCGGTCCCGGCCGGACCCACACGCGTATCTGGTGCGTCGTCGCCTTCGCCGGAGTCGCGGTCGGGACGGCCATGCTGTACCAGTCGCCCGGCGCACGCACCCGGCGTGCACGGTTCGGCGCCGACGGCGCCTCCATGTTCGGGCCGGAGGAACTGACCACGGCGCTGCGGGCGTTCGCGCACATCCTCGGGACGATCTTCACGACCTGGCAGTACGTGGGAGCGGTCGCCGTCGGCGTACTGCTGGGCCTCCTGGTGCGCGGCGGTGGACAGCAGGGAGAGAACGCGCCGGTGGGGTCCCTGCGCCGCAGGCCCTTCCTTCCGGTCGTCGTCGGATTCCTCGCCTTCCTGGTCTCCGGCTACCTCTGCACCGTCGTCGCCTACCCCGTCTTCGGGGCGAGCGTGATGACCGCGTCGCGCATCTGGGGCGACTTCCTCCTGCTGTACGTGCTGCTCCTGGTCGGCGTCGGCGCCCTGCTGGGACGGGCGCTGCGCACCGTCCGGTGGGGGACCCGTGCGGCGACGGCGGTGGCCGCCGGAGCCGTATGCGCCGTGGTCTGCGCCGGCCTTGCCGTCCCGCTGCTCCAGTTGGAGCGGAAGATGGACGTGCGCGCCCAGCGCTGGGACCGGCAGGACCGGTGGCTGAGGGAACAGGCGGCGCGCGGCGCCCAGGTGCTTCCGTACACACCGGTGTCGGTCAGCGGGATGGGGGAGCCGTTCGGTGACCACGGCAAGAAGCTGTGGCCGGGACAGTGCGTCGCCCAGTATTACCACCTCAAGAAGATCACCTACTCGACCAAGCTTCCCTGATCGTCCGGCCGCCGTGGCCGGACGGTCCGTCGTACAAGACACCCGGCACACTGCGCACACCTGACGGCACAATGGGTTCATGCCGATACCCAGCCGTGCCGCCCTCGTCGAACACCTCGTCCGTACGCGTATCGCCGGGGATGTCGCCACCCCCCGCGACAACAACCTCTCCCACTACCGCAAGCTCGCCAACGGCGACCGCCATTTCTGGCTGGGTCTGGAACTCGGGGACCGGTGGCGCGACGAGCAGGACGTGCTGGCCGTGATGGCCGAGCGGTGCGGAGTGAGCGACGACCCGGAGCACCGGTTCGGGCAGGACACCATCGACCCGGAGCTGACGGTCGACGCCCTGGAGCGGATGGCGGCACGGCTGCGCAAGGCGGCGGCGGGCGCGCAGCGCGTGCTGTTCGCGACCGGGCACCCGGGCGGGCTCCTCGACGTGCACCGGCAGACCGCGCAGGCGCTGCGGGCCGCCGGGTGCGAGATCGTACGGATCCCCTCGGGGCTGGTGGCCGACGAGGGGATGGTGTTCCAGTTCGCGGACGTCGCGGTGCAGGAACGCGGCGCGACGCTCTGGCACACGCACTCGCCCGCCCCGATGGCCGCGATCCTGGACGGTCTGGAGCGGGAGAGCCGGCCGTTGCCGGACCTCGTGGTCGCCGACCACGGATGGGCCGGGTGCGCGGCGCAGCGCGGGCTGGACGCGGTGGGGTACGCGGACTGCAACGACCCGGCGCTGTTCCTCGGCGAGGCGGAGGGGACGCTCCAGGTGGCCGTACCGCTGGACGACCACGTGGTGGACCCGCGGTTCTACGACCCGCTGACGGACTATCTGCTGGACGCGGCGGGGCTGATCTGACGCCGACGGGGTGTGGCGGGGCGAGACTCCCCACCACCGGATTTCTCGTCACTCATGGTGGGGAGCAGGTCCGAATCGCCGGACCGTGGCCTGTTCGGAACGGGGCGACGGGTCAGTCCCGGGGCACGCGGACCACGCCCTCCTGGATCACGGTGATCGCCAGCCGTCCGTCCTGCGTGTATATACGGGCCTGGCCGAGCCCCCGCCCGCCGGACGCGGACGGCGACTCCTGGTCGTACAGCAGCCATTCGTCGGCCCGGAACGGCCGGTGGAACCACATCGCGTGGTCCAGGCTCGCCCCGACCACGTCGCCGACCGTCCAGCCGCCGCGCCCGTGGGCGAGGAGCACCGAGTCGAGCAGCGTCATGTCGGAGACGTACGTCGCCATGCAGACGTGCAGCAGCGGGTCGTCCGCGAGCTTGCCGTTGGTGCGGAACCACACCTGGGAGCGGGGCTCGCGCGGTTCGCCGACCGTACCGAAGGGCGGCGCGTCCACGTACCGCAGGTCGACCGCGGCCCGTGCCTCGATCATCCGGTCCACGATGCCCGGGTCGCTGAAGCGGTCCGCGTACCGGGGCAGCATCTGCGCGGCCGTGGGCAGCGTCTCGGGGTCCGGGGCGGACGGCATGGCCGCCTGGTGTTCCAGGCCCTCCTCGTGCGTCTGGAAGGACGCCGAGAGGTGGAAGATCGGCTGGCCGTGCTGGACGGCGACGACCCGGCGGGTGGTGAAGGAACGGCCGTCCCGGATGCGGTCGACGCTGTAGACGATCGGCGCGCCCGGGTCGCCCATCCGCAGGAAGTAGGAGTGCAGCGAGTGGGCGGATGGGGTCTCCCCTGCTCGAGCGGAGCCGAGAGCTCGGGGAAGTTCGGCGGGGACGGTACGGCCTGCGGCGACCAGGGCCTGGGCCGCGACCTGGCCGCCGAAGACGCGGGGCACCACCGCCGAACGGCTCGTACCCCGGAAGATGTCCCGCTCGATCTGCTCCAGGTCGAGCAGATCGAGCAAGGAGTCGAGTGCTGAGCTCATGGAGAGAACGTAACCGCTCTCACAGGCCCATGGACTTGGCGATGATCGACTTCATGACCTCGCTGGTGCCGCCGTAGATGCGGTTGACCCGGTTGTCCGCGTACAGGCGGGCGATCGGGTACTCGTTCATGTAGCCGTAGCCGCCGTGCAGCTGGAGGCAGCGGTCGATGACGCGGTGCGCGACCTCGGTGCAGAACAGCTTCGCGGAGGCGGCCTCGGCGGCGGTCAGCTCACCGGCGTCGTGGGCCTCGATGGCGCGGTCGCAGACGGCCTCGGCGGCATCCACCTCGGCCTGGCAGGCGGCCAGCTCGAACTTGGTGTTCTGGAACGACGCGACGGTCTTGCCGAAGACGGTGCGGTCCGACACGTAACTCTGGGCGAACCGGACGGCGGCCTTGGCCTGGGCGTACGCGCCGACGGCGATGCCGAGGCGCTCCTGCGGCAGGTTCTGGCCGAGGTAGGAGAAGCCCTTGTTCTCCTCGCCGAGGAGGTCCTCGACCGGCACCTTGACGTCGACGAACGCCAGCTCGGCGGTGTCGGAGGTGCGCAGCCCCAGCTTGTCGAGCTTGCGGCCGACCGAGTAGCCCTCGGCCTTGGTGTCGACGACGAGGAGGGAGATGCCGTGCCGCCGGTCGTCCGCCTTGGGCGCGTCCGTGCGGGCGCAGACTATGACCCGGTCGGCGTGGACGCCGCCGGTGATGAACGTCTTGGCGCCGTTGAGGATGTAGTGCGTGCCGTCCTCGGAGAGCTTGGCGGTGGTCTTCATGCCGGCCAGGTCGGAACCGGTGCCCGGCTCGGTCATGGCGATGGCGTACATCGTCCTGCCGCTGACGAAGTCCGGCAGCCAGCGCTTCTTCTGCTCCTCGGTGGCGTACGCCTTGATGTACGGCAGGCAGAGCAGGACGTGCACACCGGAGCCGCCGAAGTTGACGGCCGCGCGGGCGCACTCCTCGGAGATGATCGCCTCGAACTTGAACGACTCGACCCCGGCGCCGCCGTACTCCTCCGGCACCTCGATGCCGAATATGCCCAGCTCGGCGAGCTTGTAGTAGAAGTCGCGGGGCACCTGGCCGGCCGCGAACCACTCGTCGTGGACGGGGGCGACCTCGGCCTCGATGAAGGCGCGGATGGTCTCCCGGAACGCCTCGTGGTCCTCGTTGAATACCGTACGGCGCACGGGGTGCCTCCTTGGTCAGCTTCGGGCGGGTTTCGGCCGAACTGGCTAAGCGCTTGCTCAGTCCTGGTCAAAAGTTACCCGGCGGTCACCGAGGCTGTCCAGGGTGATGCTCGGCACGCCCGCGTGGACGGCTCGGCCGGATACACACAAGAGCCCTTCCCGGCCGCCGGCCGGGAAGGGCTCATCAGGCTTTCTACCGGGGTTACTTGATCCTTTTCCGGCCCCGGTCCGAGCGGTTGGGGCGGAGCTGCGTCGGACGCGTGGGAAGGAACGCCGTCCTGGAGCTCTGTCAGAGCGCGCGGCGCCTCAGGCAGCGGCCCACGATGACGGCTCCCGCCCCCGCGGTCGACGAGGCGGCGGCGATGCCGGCGCCGGTCTCGGCCCGGGCGTCTTCGGCGGACCCGGTGGCGGCCGGTGCAGGCCGGGTGTCATCGGCTGCCCGTGGCGGCTTGGAGGACGAGGTCGGTGACCGCTTCGGGGTGGGCGATCATCGCCACGTGGGACGAGTCGATCTCCACCGTGTGCGAACCCGCGCGCTTCGCCTCGAAGCGTTCCTGGTCGGGGTTGATGGTCTTGTCCTGCTTCGCGACGAGGAACCACGACGGGATGTGCTTCCAGGCGGCCACCTTGGCCTTCTCGGAGAACGCGGTCGTCGCCGCGGGCCGTTGGGTCACCGCCAGGACCCTCGCGGTGCTCTCCGGCAGGTCGGCGGCGAAGACCTGATGGAGCCTGTCGGGCTTGAGGTACAGGTCGGTCCCGACGGCCCCGCCGCCGGCTCGGTAGGGAACGGACCTCGTGGCGGTGCCGAGTTCGCTGGGGAACCTGGCGCCCAGGGACATTCCGCTCTCGCCCACGTCGGGCATCAGCGCCGACACGTACACCAGCGACTTCACCCGGGGGTTGCCCGCGGCGGCCGAGCTGATCACGGCGCCGCCGTACGAATGCCCCGCCAGCACGATCGGCCCCTTGATGCTGTCCAGGACGGAAGCGATGTAGGCGGAGTCGTTGTACAGCCCGCGCAGCGGGTTGGCGGGGGCGATGACGGTGTAGCCGCGGTGTTCGAGCCGTTGGACGACCCCGTTCCAGCTGGAGGCGTCCGCGAACGCCCCGTGCACCAGCACGATGGTGGGTTTGGTCGTGGTCCTGCCGCCGCCCGTGGCGGCAGAGGCCGCCACGGGCGTGCACATGACCATGGCGCACCCGGCTGCCATGACATGATCGCGACGTATTCGGCGCCGTGAGCCGGTGCTTCGAAGTGCTGCCATGTCGTCCTCGCCTTCCGTTGGATCTGCCGCACCGAGTGTTCAGGCATCCGCACCGGCAGGCGCGGCCACGCACTCCGACCGGGTCACAGAAGTGGGCCATGGGAGTGAACGCGGGAGCCAACGGGTTTGCAGAACCTACGGCGTGAGCTGTGTGCATTCCGATGACCGCCCAGTGCCGTGCGTAAAGCACTGGCTCGACCGGCTTTCCGTCATAGAAATCCGGCAACACGGGCTTGACGAAAGACGTGGAGGCACCCCCCGGACGGCCGACCGGGGGGTGCCTGCTGTGGGCCTCACCCGCACTGCCTGGCGCGGCGCATGCGGCTCACTGAGGTTGGGGCTACTGGGGCTTGAAGGAGCGGATCTGGTAGCTCCCCTGGAGGTTGCCGCCGCTTCCGGCAGGGGTGGATCCGACCCGGGCGTTGTAGTTGGTCTGGGTGTAGTACTGAACGCGGTGCCCGGTCGCGTTCCACACGGAGCGGACGTTCTGGCCCCGCTGGATGAAGGAGCAGTCGTCGGCGGTATTCGCCCGCTTCTTGTCCGACCACTGGCAGCGGGTGCCACCTCCGTTCCAGTCGCTGTAGATACAGAAGTAGCCGGGGCTGCAGCTGTAGGAAGCCCTGGCGCTCTCGACGGCGGCATTCTTGGCGACGGCGTTTTCGGCGGCCCCGGCCGCGGCGGGCCCGGTGCCGAGCCCCAGGGTCATGGCGATCGAGGTGACGGCGAGCGCGGTGATGCGGTTCATGACGGAAACCTCTTCTCCTGCCGGTGATCAAGGCTCTGTTGCCTGATCACCAGCAGCGTGGCACGGCCGCAACCTGCGCAGGCAGGCGGAAACGGGGGCGCTCGAAGCCCGCGTCGTAGATCGTGGCGCTCCGCCGTACTCCGGCGCGAAAGCAGGGTCTAAAAGGGCTCGGCCGCACGGAGGATGCGCTCCGGCAGGTACGCGGACGTGACCCGGATGTTCCAGCCCCGGCGTCGGGCGTGGCAGGTCAGGGCCAGGATGTCGAGGTTGATCGCGGCGTCGGGGTCGTCGGCGCGGTCGGCGACCCGGTAATGGTCGTGGTGGGCTTCCAGGGCGTCCAGGAGAGCGAGGTTGAAACTCTCCTCGTCGCCCTCGACGAGCTGGGAGAACAGGACGGCCGGCGGGGGGAGGAAGCCCCAGCCCCGGGCCTTCTCGCAGTCGGTCAGGGCCCGGTCCGTGGCGGGTTCGGGGTCCGCGCACCGCAGGTAGTCGTGCAGGGCGCGGCGGTACGAGGCGAAGGCGGAGCCGTCTTCGCCGAGAACGGCGGAGCCGCTGAGGACGAGCGCGGCGAGGTCCTCGCGGCTCCCGGAGATCAGGGCGAGGTTCGCCGCGGTGTGCCACTGGCCGGGCCCGGCGTCGGCACCGCGGTACGCGGGGTGGGTGAGCGTGCGCCCGTCGATCGTCGCCTCGACGCCGGTGCCCGGCTCGGCGAGGGTCGTACGGAAGAGCACGGCGCCCAACCGGGAGGCGAGGCGCAGCCCTTCGATCTGCGGGTCCGTGACGTCGGCGGACATCGTGGCGCGCGCCTTGAAGAGCATGACCTGGTCGTCGACGGCCCGCGTCAGCCGCCAGGCCGAGGGCGGCGCTCCGTCCACCGGGGTGAAGGCTTTCCCGGTGGACTGCTCGAACAGGGCCTCGCTCTGCGGGTCGACGGGCCGGGGGTTGTCGGGGCGCTCGAACACCACGGTCCCGGCGGCCAGTTCGGCGACCGCGTCCGGACGCCTGTCGCGGCCGTACTCCGCGACCCGTGGCCCCGCGGTCTCGAACCCGGTGACCAGTGCGCGGGGGAGATAACCGGTGTCGATGGACGGCGGCCAGCCCTCGCGGCGGTGGGCGAGAGCCGCCAGGGCGAGCGGGAGCAGAGGAAGCAGGGAGCGGGGCGTGGCCCCGGGGCCGGGAACGGCGCTGGGCCGAAGCAGCAGCCTGGCCAGCTCGTCGCGGAAGGCTTCCTGCCGGCCGGTGGTCAAGGCGCGCAGGGCGTGGAGCGCGGTGCTCTGCGGGTGGTCGAGGAGGCCCGCGCCGATCTCGTCGTCCAGGGCCCGGACGCGGGCGATCGCGGCGTCGAGCGCGGCGAGCTTCTCCTCCCTGGACGGCGGGAAGTTCGCGTCGTCGTCCCCGGTGTCCCCGATGACGTACGCCATGAAGCCGTTGATGAGCTCGACGGCCGGTCGTCCGGCCCCGCCCTCCTGAGGCGTCGCGCGGGCGAAGTGAAAGGCCTCGCCGTGCCATTCCGCCTTGCCGGCGAGGATCGCCAGGCAGAAGGCGTCGAGCCACTGGTACGCGCTGATGGACTCCGGATCGCCCTCGGCCCCGGACTCGTAGCCCATCCCGAAGTTCACGTAGTCGAGGAAGACATCGAAGCTGTTGTGCGGGTAGTACGCGGCGTACGCCACGGCACCGGCGGCCGCCTCGGCGGCGTTGTCG
Organism: Streptomyces sp. NPDC058092; assembly: GCF_042884935.1. Classification (NCBI taxonomy): domain Bacteria; kingdom Bacillati; phylum Actinomycetota; class Actinomycetes; order Kitasatosporales; family Streptomycetaceae; genus Streptomyces; species Streptomyces sp. NPDC058092. The sequence goes on along the minus strand of NZ_JBHVSY010000005.1, from coordinate 83,970 downwards.
AGCACGGCCTTCGCCTCCGGGGTGCCGAGATCGGGAGTCCCGACGGAGAGCGCGCCCAGGTATTCGAGGAATTCCTCCGAGATCTGCAACCACTCGTAGGTGGATATCCGTCCGGCCCTCGACATGGAGTGGACCTGTGAGCCGATCCTGTTGGCGAAGTCGTCGAGAGCCGCCGAAACCGCTGCCTGGCCCACCTGGTGTCGCTCTATCCGCACTGCCCCGCCCCCGTGTTCACGTTCCGGTGGCCAGCCTAGGCGGTGCCTGGCGGGGACCCCGGGTCCGGGGTGTGTCAGGCCGGCGGCTCGCCGGGTCGACCGCCTTGACGAACGAGGACCCTTCCCGGCGGAGCCCCCGGCGCACCCCGGACCGCCCTGCTCGGCGGAGCCCCCGGTGCACTGAGCGCCCTCCTCACCGCCACCCACAACACCTCCCGCGACCGGCTGCCCTGCGGTAGCGGGTGACGGGAGCGTCCTGCCGCGCCACCGCCTCACCCCTGCCGCAGCGCGAACCACAGTTCCGTGCGTACGTCCATGTCGTCCAGGTCCGCGTCCAGGAGCGTCGCGCAGCGGGCGATGCGTTGGCGGACCGTGTTGCGGTGGACCTGGAGGGCGGTGGCCGTGCGGTCCCAGCTGCCGTGCAGGCTCAGCCAGCAGCGCAGGGTCTCGGTCAGGGGCTCGGTGAGCGGGGCGAGGAGGGCGCGGGCGTGGGCCTCGGCCTGGTCCGGGGGGATCAGGGCGGACAGGCCGAGGCCGGCGTCGGTGTGGTGGTGGGCCAGCGGGGTGCGGGTGGCCACGGCGCGGCCCAGGGCGCGGGATGCCTGGCCGTCGGCGAGGTCGAGCGCGGTGATGGGGGCGGGGGCGGAGGCGCCGAGCGTCCAGCCGGGCTGCGGGGTGATCCGGTCGCCGCCGGGGACCAGCACCCGGACGGCGTCGCGGCCCCGGCCCGCGTCGACCAGGGCCGAGCCCAGGGACGCGCCCAGCGCACCGGCGGTCAGCGGGTCGACCGGGCCGTCGCCGCTGCGGAGCGCGTGCACCACCGTCCACTGCTCGGCGCCACCGAGCAGCGGGGCGACATCCTGCGGGTCGGTACCCAGCAGCATCCGTACGAGCGCGGCCGACCGGCCCGCCGCGTCGGCGCCCTGATGCGGGGCGGCCAGCAGGGAGAGCAGGACGACCGCGACCCCGGCGATCGTGTGGTCGCCCGCCTCGCGCCGGTCCGTCGCCAGCGCGAGGACGAGCCCCTGGCCGCCGCCCAATGCGTACGCCGACAGGTGCGCTTCCCGCAGTGTGTCGGTGGCGGACGTCGGAGCGGGGCGCGTCACGGCGGAGACCACCCGGGTGAGCCGGGCCAGCGCCGCCCCGATGTCGGGGGCCGGGCGGCGGCCCGCCGCGTGCAGCTCCTCGCCGTCCGCGGAGAGCAGCACCGCCCGGCCCCCCAGCTGGGCCGCCAGCTGGTGCAGCACCGCGGGGACCGGATCCGGCCGGGCCGCCGCCGTGGCCAGGGCCTGCTGGGCGCGCGTCACCCGGCGCAGCTCCCGGTGCCGGGCCTCGGCCATCAGGCGCCACACCGCTCGGGCGATCGCGGTGAACGGGGTCTCGGGCGGCACCTCCACCAGAGGCAGCCCGTGCCGGTCGCACGCCTCGATCAGCGCCTGCGGCACGGCGTCGTGCACCGGCGTGACCCCGAAACCGAGCGCCGCCGCCCCCGCCTCCACCAGCCGGGCGACATAGGTGTCCGGGTCCTTGAGCAGAACCCCGGCGCTCAGCAGCAGCTCACCGCCGAGCAGATACGGGTACGGGTCGGCCATCTCCGAGGTGTGCACCCAGAACAGGTCCGCGTGGTCGGGTCCCGCGATCCGGCGCAGCCGGAGCTCCTCGCGGGCGAGCAGCTCGGCGAGCGGGACGGGCGGGGTGGGGGGAGCGGACCCGGTGGTGGCTGTGGGTCCGGTGGGGGAAGGGGAAGGGGGCCCGGTGGGAGTGTCCGGCATGGATGGTCCATCCATTGGCTACGGCGAGAATGGATGAAACGTACACTTCAGCGCCGCCTGTGGGCCACCTACCGTCTTCACGAAACACATACCCGCAACATTTCGCGAAGTGACCGAGACGGAGGTAAGCCCATGGCTGTCGACTACGCAGTGATCATCGTCTATCTGGCCGGCATGCTCGCGATGGGCTGGTGGGGCATGCGCCGCGCCAAGTCCAAGAGCGAATTCCTGGTGGCGGGCCGCCGCCTCGGCCCCTGGATGTACTCCGGGACCATGGCCGCGATCGTCCTCGGCGGTGCCTCCACCATCGGCGGCGTCGGCCTCGGATACCAGTACGGACTCTCCGGCGCCTGGATGGTCTTCACCATCGGCCTCGGGCTGCTCGCCCTGTCCGTCTTCTTCTCGGCGCGCATCGCCCGGCTGAAGGTCTACACCGTCTCCGAGATGCTCGACCTGCGCTACGGCGGCCGGGCCGGACTCATCTCCGGTGTCGTCATGTGGGCGTACACGCTGATGCTCGCGGTCACCTCGACCATCGCGTACGCCACCATCTTCGACGTCCTCTTCGACATGAACCGCACCGTCGCGATCATCCTCGGCGGCGCCATCGTCGTCGCGTACTCGACGCTCGGCGGCATGTGGTCGATCACGCTCACGGACATGGTGCAGTTCGTCGTCAAGACGATCGGCGTCCTGCTGCTGCTCCTGCCGATCGCCGTCATCAAGGCCGGCGGCTTCAGCGAGATGAAGGCGAAGCTGCCCACCGAGTACTTCGACCCGCTGGGCATCGGCGGCGAGACGATCTTCACCTACGTGCTGATCTACACCTTCGGCATGCTGATCGGCCAGGACATCTGGCAGCGCGTGTTCACCGCGCGCAGCGACCGCACCGCACGCTGGGGCGGCACCGTCGCCGGTACGTACTGCCTGGTGTACGCGATCGCCGGAGCCGTCATCGGCACCGCCGCCAAGGTCATGTATCCGAAGCTGCCCAGCGCGGACGCGGCCTTCGCGACCATCGTCAAGGACGAACTGCCGGTGGGTGTACGCGGACTGGTGCTGGCCGCCGCACTCGCCGCGGTGATGTCCACGTCCTCCGGTGCGCTGATCGCCTGCGCCACCGTCGCCAACAACGACATCTGGTCGAGGCTGCGGGGCGTGGTGTCGCGGGGCGGCGGTGAGGAGCACGACGAGGTGAAGGGCAACCGGGCCTTCATCCTCATCATGGGTGTCGCCGTCATCGCCATCGCCATCGCGCTCAACAACGTGGTCGAGGCCCTGACCGTCGCGTACAACCTGCTCGTCGGCGGGCTGCTCGTGCCGATCCTCGGTGGTCTGCTGTGGCGTCGCGGCACGGCCGCCGGTGCGCTGGCCGCGGTGTCCGTCGGTGGCCTCGCGGTGATCGGTCTGATGGCGTCGTACGGAATCCTCGCCAACGAACCGGTCTACTACGGGCTGCTGTCCTCGCTCGCGGTGTACGTGATCGTGTCCCTGGCCACGAAGCCGACGGACGCGGCGGTGCTTGCCGCTTGGCGCGAGCGGCTGGCGGGGAAGGGCTCCGAGCCCACGGAGTCCGCCCCGGACCCGGTCACCGTCTGACACTTGTCCTCAATCGCCGGACGGGCTTGATTTTCCGGCCAGTCCGGCGATTGAGGACGTAACCGTTGCGGTGGGGGCCCGCACTCCACCGCACCCCGCACACTGAATACCGTATGAACGCCCACGAAGCGTGCACCACTCGTATCGCCCGAAGAAAGGCACTCCACATGAGCAGCAACGAAACGCCGCGCGGCCCCGTCGACTCCTCCCGCGTCCCGCGGTACGCCGGACCCGCGACGTTCGCCCGGCTGCCCCGCCTCGACGAGGTCGGCACCGCCGATGTCGCCGTCGTCGGCGTGCCCTTCGACACGGGTGTCTCCTACCGGCCCGGCGCCCGTTTCGGCGGCAACGCGATCCGTGAGGCGTCGCGCCTGCTGCGCCCGTACAACCCGGCGCAGGACGCCTCGCCGTTCGCCCTCGCGCAGGTCGCCGACGCCGGGGACATCGCCGCGAACCCGTTCGACATCAACGAGGCCGTGGAGACGATCGAGGCCGCCGCCGACGACCTCCTGGCCACCGGCGCCCGCCTGATGACGCTCGGCGGCGACCACACCATCGCGCTGCCGCTGCTGCGCTCCGTCGCGAAGAAGCACGGCCCGGTCGCCCTGCTCCACTTCGACGCCCACCTCGACACCTGGGACACCTACTTCGGCGCCGAGTACACCCACGGCACCCCGTTCCGCCGCGCCGTCGAGGAAGGCATCCTCGACACCTCCGCGCTCTCCCACGTCGGCACCCGCGGCCCCCTCTACGGCAAGCAGGACCTGGACGACGACGCGAAGATGGGCTTCGGCATCGTCACCTCCGCCGACGTCATGCGCCGCGGCGTCGACGAGGTCGCCGACCAGCTCCGTCAGCGCATCGGCGACCGGCCGCTCTACATCTCCATCGACATCGACGTCCTCGACCCGGCGCACGCGCCCGGCACCGGCACCCCGGAGGCCGGCGGACTGACCTCCCGCGAGCTGCTCGAAATCGTCCGCGGGCTGTCCTCCTGCAACCTGGTCTCCGCCGACCTGGTCGAGGTCGCCCCCGCGTACGACCACGCCGAGATCACCTCCGTCGCCGCCTCCCACACGGCGTACGAACTGACGACGATCATGTCCCGCCAGATCGCAGAGGCCCGTACGAAGTGACCCACGACCACCACGACGAGCGGCCGCAGCTCACCCCCGAGCAGATCGCGGCCGCTCTGAAGCCCCCGGCCGGGCGCAACGGCGGCGACCTCGTCGTCGAGACCCTCCAGGGCCTCGGCGCGACCACCGTCTTCGGCCTGCCCGGCCAGCACGCGCTCGGCATGTTCGACGCGCTGCGCCGCTCCTCCCTCTCGTACGTCGGGCTGCGCGTCGAGAACAACGCGGGCTTCGCCGCCGACGCGTACGGCCGCATCACCGGGGAAGTGGCGCCTCTGCTGCTCTCCACCGGGCCGGGTGCCCTCACCTCCCTCGCCGCGCTCCAGGAGGCGGCGGCGGCCTCCGCTCCCGTGCTGGCCATTTCCAGCCAGATCCCGGTCGCGGGCCTGGGCGGTGGCCGCCACGGCTACCTGCACGAACTCCGCGACCAGAAGGCGTCGTTCCGCGATGTCGTGAAGTCGGTCCACACCGTCCGTACGGCCTCCCAGGTCCCGTCGGCGATCGCCGCCGCCTGGGAGTCCGCGCTGACCGCCCCGCACGGCCCGGTCTGGATCGAGATCCCGCAGGACGTACTCCTCGCCGAGACCACCCTGCCCGTCGTCACGGCGATGGACGCCACCCCGCGCGCCCTGCACGCCCGTCCCGAACTGACCGCCGTCGCGGCCGATCTGCTGTCCAAGGCCGAGCGTCCGGCGATCATCGCGGGCGGCGGAGTCGTCCGGTCCGACGCGTCCGGCAAACTGCTCGCGCTCGCGGAGAAGATCGACGCCCCGGTCGTCACCACGTTCGGTGGCAAGGGCGCCTTCCCGTGGGAACACCCGCTCTCACTCCAGTCCTGGCTGGAGGACCGCCACACGACGGACTTCCTGGAGTCCGCCGACGTGCTGCTGGTCGTCGGCTCCGGACTCGGTGAACTCTCCTCGAACTACCACACGTTCGCCCCGCGCGGCCGGGTCATCCAGATCGAGGCCGACGCCGGAAAGCTGGAGTCCAACCACCCCGCACTCGGCATCCACGCCGACGCCCGCGAGGCCCTGGCCGACCTCCTCGACGCGGTCGACCGCCGTGCGGACCCGTCGGCGCCGGACCGGGTCCGCACGGTCCTCGAAGCGGTACGCGACCGGATCGCCGGCCAGGAACTCACCCTGGAGCAGCAGCTCGTCGCCGCGGTCCGCGAGGCGCTGCCCGACGCGTCGCCCAGCTTCTGGGACATGACGATCCTCGCCTACTGGGCCTGGTCCGCCTTCGACGCCCGCCGCCCGAACACGATGCACTCGGCCCAGGGCGCGGGCGGCCTCGGCTACGGCTTCCCGGCCGCCCTCGGCGCGGCGGCCGCCGACCGTACGAAGCCGGTCCTCGCGGTCTCCGGCGACGGCGGCGCGATGTACTCGATCGCGGAACTGGCCACGGCCCGCCAGTACGACCTCCCGGTCACCTGGCTGATCGTCGACGACGGCGGCTACGGCATCCTGCGCGAGTACATGACGGGTGCCTTCGGCGAGGCCACGGCGACCGAGCTCGCCCGCCCCGACTTCGTCGCCCTCGCCGAGTCCTTCGGCGTCCCGGCGGTCCGTACGACCCCCGAGACGCTCGCCGACGACCTGGCGAAGTCCCTCGCGCAGCCGGGCCCTTCGGTGGTCGTGCTCCCGGCCCTGCTGAGGATGTTCGAGCCGACGCACCTGTGACCGCGCCGGTCCCCGTGCGTCATGTCATCAGACGGCCGTGCGCGGGCGCGTACTCGGCCATCTGTTGATGGAAGCCCTTGGTGAACTCCCCCTTCTCTCCTTCCCGGAGAGTGGCGGGGAGTTTGCCGTCGGCCGGTATGAAGTCCGCTATGGCACGGAACAGTTCGGCTGCGGCCTTTCCGCGCTCCGACCCCTTCTGCCGGGCCTCGATCAAGTAGTGGGCTGCCTTGCTCAGCGGGGGTCCGAGATGCTCCTTCGGCCGCTTCAGCACTTTGTCCCGGGCCTCCTGCTTGTCCAGCGCCCGGTCGCCGGTACCGACGTAACGCAGGACGTGCAGGGCCGCGTACAGCTGACCGCAACGGTAGGCGGTGCTCGGCTGGGCATCGGACATGACTTCGTGATCCTCCTCAAAGGGCCGGCCGACGACTGCGATCACTGACTACCCCCGGCGCGCACGCTGTGAACTTCCCGGCGGGGTCACCGGGCCTCCGAGCGTCAAGTCCTGACCAATTGGACCGTGTTGCGTACAACTTTCCGGTCCGCCGGGAGTCATCTGTATGGGCGTGCCGGGGGCGCGCCGTACAGATGACTCAGGGGACGGAAGCCTCATGACTGGATCCCATATAACTCGCCGTGCGCGGGGCGCGCTGTCCGTCGCGCTCGCCGCGGGCGTGCTCGCACCCGTGGCGCTCGGCGCCGCGCCCGCCGTCGCCGCGACGCCGACGGCGAGCTGCACGTCCGGCAAGGCGGGACTGGCCGCCAAGCTGTCGAAGGACATCGCCGCCGCGCTCAAGGGGCGGGCGTCGACGACGGCCGTGGCCCTCTACGACCGGACCACCAGGACGAACTGCTCTCTGCGGGCGACGACGAAGTACGACTCCGCCAGCGTCGTGAAGGCGACCGTGCTGGCGACGCTGCTCTGGGACAACAAGAAGCACAACCGCTATCTCACCCAGCGCGAGATAAACCTCACCACCGCCATGATCACCAAGTCCGACAACAACGCGACCACGAGCCTGTGGAAGCAGCTCGGGGTGACCAAGGTCAAGGCGTTCCTGAAGGCCGCCGGGATGACGCACACCGTGCCCGGCTTGGGTGGCTACTGGGGGCTCACGCAGATCACCGCCCAGGACGAGCTGCGGCTGCTGACCCTGCTGACCGCCAAGAACTCCGTGCTGAGCGACAGCTCGCGGGCGTACGAACTGGGTCTGATGCGCAAGGTCATCTCCTCCCAGCGCTGGGGCACGCCCGCCGGTGCGCCGTCCGGAGTGACCGTCCAGGTCAAGAACGGCTGGCTGCCGCGCACCACCCACGGCTGGCGGGTGCACAGCATCGGCGCGTTCACGGGCAAGGGACACGACTACGCGATCACCGTCCTCACCCAGGACAACAAGACGATGAACGACGGCGTCAACACCATTCAGGCCGTCGCCCGCGCCGTGCACAAGGACCTCAACCCGGCCGCCGCCGCGTCGGCGACCGTCGCACCGCCCGCCGCCCCGCAGGAAGCGGTGCCCGCGGTACCGGAGGCTCCGGCGGTACGCATGCTCACCGCGACGCCGCAGTCGTAGCCGACACGGCCGGGGCCGTCCTCGGCCGCCGGACGCGGCGCGCCCGTCCGGCGGCCGAGGAGACGGCGTCAGCGGCCCGGCCCCGGTCACCCGCCGACCGCCCGGGCACCGGCACCGGCCGCTGCCTCCGCCTCCGCCTCCGTTCGGGAATCCGCCTCCGCCCCGGATCCCGCGTGGGCGGTGAACGCCACCCGCATCGGGCGGGCCGGGCCGCGCGCTGGGCGTAGACCGGTCGACGGACCCGCCTACGCCGAAGGACCCGTCTTTGTAACGGCGGGATGAAATCCGCTGCCCACCGCGTTGGTGCCATCCGGGAGACCAGGTCGAACGGGGAGGCATCGGTGACGGACGCAGAAGACGCTGTGGACGCAAGAGGCACAGCGGGCGCGGTACGGGCGCCGGGCTGGGCTCGGCGGCTGAGCGGCTACGCGTGGCGCTACCGGCGCAATGTGCTGCTGGCGCTCGGCTCCTCGCTCGCCGGCATGGCGGTGATGGCCCTCGTCCCGCTGATCACCAAGGTGATCATCGACGACGTCGTCGGCGACCACACGCGGTCCCTCGCCGTCTGGACCGGACTCCTCGTGGTCGCCGCCGTGCTGGTGTACGCGGCCACGTACATCCGCCGCTACTACGGCGGCCGGCTCGCCCTCGACGTACAGCACGACCTCCGTACCGAGATGTACGGGACGATCACCCGCCTCGACGGCAAGCGCCAGGACGAGCTGTCCACCGGGCAGGTCGTCGGGCGCGCCACCAGCGACCTCCAGCTGATCCAGGGGCTCCTGTTCATGCTCCCGATGACCATCGGGAACGTGCTGCTCTTCCTCATCTCCCTGGTGATCATGGCGTGGCTCTCGCTGCCGCTCACCCTCGTCGCGGTCGCCGTCGCCCCCGCCCTCTGGTACATCGCCCGCCGCTCCCGCGCCCGGCTCTTCCCCGCCACCTGGTACGCCCAGGGGCAGGCCGCCGCCGTCGCCGGAGTCGTCGACGGGGCCGTCTCCGGGGTCCGGGTCGTCAAGGGGTTCGGGCAGGAGGAGCAGGAGACCGGCAAGCTGCGCGAGGTCGGGCGCAGGCTCTTCGCCGGGCGGCTGCGGACGATCCGGCTGAACTCCCGTTACACCCCCGCCCTCCAGGCCGTCCCGGCGCTCGGCCAGGTCGCGATGCTGGCCCTCGGCGGCTGGCTCGCCACCCGTGGCGAGATCACCCTCGGCACGTTCGTCGCGTTCTCCACCTACCTCGCCCAGCTCGTCGGCCCGGTCCGGATGCTCGCCATGGTCCTCACCGTCGGACAGCAGGCCCGGGCCGGCGTCGAACGCGTACTGGAACTGATCGACACCGAGCCGACCATGAAGGACGGCACCAAGGAGCTTCCGGCCGACGCCCCCGCGAGCGTCGAGTTCGACGACGTACGGTTCGGCTACGCCGACGACCGCCCCGTCCTCGACGGCTTCTCGCTGACCATCGAGCCCGGTGAGACCGTCGCCGTCGTCGGCGCCTCCGGCAGCGGCAAGTCCACCGTCTCGCTCCTGCTGCCCCGCTTCTACGACGTGACGCACGGCGCCGTCCTGGTCGGCGGCCACGACGTCCGCGAGCTGACCCAGCGGTCCTTGCGCGGCGCCATCGGCCTCGTACCGGAGGACAGCTTCCTGTTCTCCGACACCATCCGCGCCAACATCGCCTACGGATTCCCGGACGCCACCCGGGAACAGATCGAGGGAGCGGCCCGCGCCGCCCAGGCCGACCGGTTCATCGCGGACCTGCCCGAGGGCTACGACACCAAGGTCGGCGAGCACGGACTCACCCTCTCCGGCGGCCAGCGCCAGCGCGTCGCGCTCGCCCGCGCCATCCTCACCGACCCCCGGCTCCTCCTCCTCGACGACGCCACCTCCGCCGTCGACGCCCGCGTCGAGCACGAGATCCACGAGGCGCTGCGCCAGGTGATGGCCGGGCGGACGACCCTCCTGATCGCCCACCGCCGCTCCACCCTCGGCCTCGCCGACCGGATCGCCGTCCTGGAACACGGCAGGCTCGCCGACATCGGTACGCACGAGGAGCTGGAGCGCCGCTCCGCGCTCTACCGGCGGCTGCTCACCGACCCGGACGAGCTGGGCGGCACCTCGCCCGGACACCAGCCGGTGACCACCACCGCCGACACCACCCCCGAGGACGACCGCGCGCTCCAGGAGGAACTGGACGCGGAATTCGACGCCGAGCGCGGCATCAGCCCCCGCCTGTGGATCCGCGAGGAGGAGCCGCGCGACACCGGGGCGGCCGGCATGCCCGCCACCCCCGAGCTGCTCGCCCAGGTCGAGGCGCTGCCACCGGCCACCGACACTCCCGGCATAGACGAGGCACTTGCCGTCCGCGCCGAGGAGTCCTACGGGCTGCGCAGGCTGCTGCGCGGCTTCGGGCTGCCGCTCCTGGTGAGCCTGGCGCTGGTGGCGGTGGACGCGGGCGCCGGGCTCCTGCTGCCCGTACTGATCCGGCACGGCATCGACAAGGGGGTCTCGCAGCTCGCCCTCGGCGCCGTCTGGGCGGCGTCCGCACTGGCCCTGGTGGTCGTACTCGTGCAGTGGGCCGCCCAGATCGGCGAGACCCGGATGACGGGCCGCACCGGCGAGCGGGTGCTGTACTCACTGCGGCTGAAGATCTTCGCGCAGCTCCAGCGCCTCGGCCTGGACTACTACGAGCGCGAGCTGACCGGCCGCATCATGACCCGGATGACGACGGACGTGGACGCGCTGTCGACGTTCCTGCAGACCGGTCTGGTCACGGCCTTCGTCTCCGTCGTCACCTTCTTCGGCATCATGGTCGCGCTGCTCGTCCTCGACGTGCAGCTGGCCCTCGTCGTCTTCGCGACGCTGCCGGTGCTGGTCATCGGTACGTTCTTCTTCCGCCGCAAGAGCGTCCAGGCGTACGAACTGGCCCGGGAGCGCATCAGCGCCGTCAACGCCGACCTCCAGGAGTCCGTCTCCGGGCTGCGGATCGTGCAGGCCTTCCGCCGCGAGCGCGACGGCGCGGACCGGTTCGCGGAGCGCAGCGACCACTATCGCGAGGCCAGGGTCCGCGGTCAGTGGCTGATCTCCATCTACTTCCCGTTCGTGCAGCTGCTGTCGTCGGTGGCCGCGGCGGGCGTCCTGATCGTCGGCGCGGGCCGGGTCGACAACGGCACGCTCACCACCGGTGCGCTGGTCGCGTACCTCCTGTACATCGACCTGTTCTTCGCCCCGGTGCAGCAGCTCTCCCAGGTCTTCGACGGCTACCAGCAGGCCACCGTCTCCCTCGGCCGCATCCAGGAACTCCTGCGGGAGCCGACCTCCACCGACGCCCCGGACGAACCGCTGGACGTGCTGTCGCTGCGCGGCGAGATCGCCTTCGAGGACGTGTCCTTCGCGTACGGGAGCGGCGACGACGCCGAGGAGGCCCTCAGCGGTGTCGACCTGCGGATCCCGGCCGGTCAGACGGTCGCGTTCGTGGGGGAGACGGGTGCCGGGAAGTCCACCCTCGTCAAGCTCGTCGCCCGGTTTTACGACCCGACGGGCGGCCGGGTCACGGCGGACGGCACCGATCTGCGCCGCCTCGACCTCACCGCGTACCGGCACCGGCTCGGAGTCGTACCGCAGGAGGCGTACCTCTTCGCCGGTACGGTCCGTGACGCCATCGCGTACGGGCGGCCCGAGGCCACCGACGCCGAGGTGGAGGCGGCGGCGCGGGCGGTCGGCGCCCACGACATGATCGCCACGCTGGACGGCGGCTACCTGCACGAGGTGGCCGAGCGAGGCCGTAACCTCTCGGCCGGCCAGCGCCAGCTGATCGCGCTCGCCCGCGCCGAACTCGTCGACCCGGACGTCCTGTTGCTCGACGAGGCGACCGCCTCCCTGGACCTGGCCAGTGAGGCCCTGGTCAACCAGGCGACCGACCGGCTCACGGGCCGCCGCACCACCCTGGTCGTCGCCCACCGGCTGACCACGGCCGCCCGCGCCGACCGGGTCGTGGTGATGGACCGCGGCCGGGTCGTCGAGGACGGCACGCACGACGAACTCCTCGCCAGGGAAGGGCACTACGCCGTGCTGTGGCGCACCTTCATCGGGGAGGACGAGCCCGCCGGGGTGTGAGCGCCGGGCCCGCCCCCGGTGTCACTCGCCGATGCCGGAGATCTTGCCGGTCCGCAGATCCGACCGCACGGTCAGGTGCGAGTACGTGGGGTGCTTGCCGTTGCTCCAGGTGAGCCGCACCGTCGACCAGGTGTGACCCGCGCCGCTGTCGCCCGAGGTGACCCGGAAGGCGAGCGGGGTGTTCTGGGCACGGAGCACGCCGTCCGCGTGGTTGCGCTTCTCCCAGGCGGCCAGTTGGGTGCGCAGCCGGGGGGTCAGATAGAACGACCTCAGGGCGGTGGCGAGTTTGCCGCCGCCCTTCGCCGTGACGGCATCGATGTAAGCGGCGTAGAAGTGGGCAACCTGCTGGAAGGCCGGGGTGCCGGCGTCGCTGCGGACCGGCGCCGCGGCAACCGGGGCCTGCGGGGCGGCCGTGGCGGCGGGGACCACGGCGACGGCGGTGACGGCGGTGAGGAGAGCGGTGGCGAACAGCATCCGGCCGATGACGTGCCGGCCGCGGGGGGCCTGGGCGCTCGGGAGTTGGAGCATGACAGTTCCTGCCTTTCGTATGGCTCTGCCCCGTTGGACCCATGTTGTGGCGATGTGGTTGTCCTGGTGGCGGAGCGAGCCCGATGGAACCTCCGGATGGCCTCCTGCGTCGTACGCATGTACGCGCATGTGTCGAACGTGGGCGTCGGTGTTCGATCTGACGATGGGACTGCTGGTGATCAGAGGGACCGGAAAGGCCGGCAGGTGCGGACGGGGCGGACCACGCCGGACGCTTGCGCGGCTGTTCGTCCTGCCGCTGGTGGCCGTCGTCGGTCTGGTGCTGACCGGTACCGCGGCGAACAGCGCGGTCGCCGCAACGGTCTGCGCCGGGCGCCCCGCGAAGACGGTCACGTTCAAGACCGGTGAGCTGCGCGTCTTCAAGAGCCGCTCCTATGCCTGCGCCGTCGCGGTCGCCAAGAAGCCGGGCTCGCGCCGCGCGATGTCCGTGACGCTCCAGCCGCGCGGCGGCAGCCCCGTCGTCGACAGCGGCCGGTACACCCGGCGGGCCGGCCCGGTGACGGTCCACGCGCTGAACCGGTGCGTCCGGGCCTCGGCCACGATCGCCGGAAAGTCCGGTTCCACGGGCTGGATTCTCTGCTGACGGCCCCGGCCCGTGATTTTCCCGGGCCGACGGGGTCTGGCGGCGCGGGTGTTGCCCCGCTAGGTTCACGGCGTCTGTTGTGAATCATGGGGAGGGTGCATGCGTAAGGCGCTCAGAGGGTTCCTGTCGCTCGCGGTGCTCATCGGCACGGTGAGTGCGACGGGTGCCTCGGCCGGGGCGGCCACCGCCGCGGAACCGGCCGCGTTCCGGAGCACGGCCGGCAGTGACAGCGGCACGAGCACGGACATCAAGGACCGCATCCTGGCCATCCCGGGAATGCGTCTCATCGAGGAGAAGCCGTACGACGGCTACCGCTACTTCGTCCTCGACTACACCCAGCCGATCGATCACCGGCACCCGTCCGAGGGCACCTTCCAGCAGCGCATCACCCTGCTGCACAAGGACACGTCCCGCCCGACGGTCTTCTCCACCAGCGGCTACAACGTCTCCACGAACCCCGGCCGTTCCGAGCCGACCCGGATCGTCGACGGTAACCAGGTCTCTCTGGAGTACCGGTTCTTCACCCCGTCCCGCCCGTCGCCCGCCGACTGGTCCAAGCTCGACATCTGGCAGGCCGCCAGCGACCAGCACCGCGTCTTCACCGCGCTGAAGCAGATCTACACCAAGAACTGGCTGACCACCGGCGGTTCCAAGGGCGGCATGACCGCCACGTACTTCGAGCGTTTCTACCCCGAGGACATGGACGGCGTCGTCGCGTACGTCGCGCCCAACGACGTGGTCAACAAGGAGGATTCGGCGTACGACCGGTTCTTCGAGAACGTCGGCACCAAGGAGTGCCGCGACAAGTTGAACGGGGTGCAGCGCGAGGCGCTGATCCGCCGTGAGCCGCTGGAGAAGAAGTACCAGGAGTACGCCGCCGCGCGCGGTTACACCTTCAACACCACCGGCTCCCTCGACAAGGCCTACGAAGCCGTCGTCATGGACTACGTCTGGGGGTTCTGGCAGTACAGCCTGCTGTCCGACTGCGACACCATACCGGCCGACGCCAAGAACGCCCCCGACCAGGCGATCTGGGACTCGGTCGACTCGATCTCCGGCTTCTCCACGTACGCCGACCAGGGCCTGGAGAAGTACACCCCGTACTACTACCAGGCGGGCACCCAGCTCGGTTCGCCGAACATCAAGCAGCCGTGGCTCGGTAACCTCAGCCGGTACGGATACCAGCCGCCGCGCACCTTCGTGCCGCGCTCCATCCCGATGAAGTTCGAGCCGTCGGTGATGCGCGACGTCGACAGCTGGGTGAAGCACCACGCCGACCACATGCTGTACGTGTACGGACAGAACGACCCGTGGGGCGCGGAGCCCTTCCGGCTCGGTGCGGGCGCCCGGGACAGCTATGTCATGACCGTGGCGGGCGGCAACCACGGCTCGAACGTGGCCGGCCTCGCCGCCGACGACAAGGCGAAGGCCACGGCGGCCATCCTGCGCTGGGCGGGCGTCGCCCCGGCCGCCGTGCGGGACGACCCGGCGAAGGCGAAGCCGCTCGCGAAGTTCGACGCACGGCTCGACAAGCGGGACGTGATGAACGAGCGCGGGCTGCGGCCGTAACCGGTCCCTGACCGAAGCCGTACCAAGGAAGGGGCTGTGCGGGTGCACAGCCCCTTCCCGGTCACCGGATCTCTAGTAGGTCAGCCCGTACCCGACCGGGTACAGCACCCGCGCCGGATCGTCCGCGCGCTGCACCGGCACCGGCAGGGTGCCCTGCGGTTCGGCGCGGCCCGCGATCACCCGCGCGGCGGCCCGCAGTTCGACGTCGGTCCAGGAGTACGTGGCCAGGTTCGCCGCGAACCCGGTCCCGGCCAGCTGGGCGATGTCGTACGGATTGCGGATCGCGACCGTGATCACCGGGACGCCGGTCGCCGCCAGCGCGCTCACCAGGGTGCGCTGGGAGCTGGTCGCCGAGACGTTGTACGTGGCCACGATCACCGCGTCCTTGCCCCGTGCGGCCGCCACCGCCGCGTCGATCTTCGCCCTGGTGGGGGCGGTGCCGGTGGACAACGCCGTTGCCGTGTGGCCCAGTTCGCCGAAGGCCGTGGCCAGGGTGGTGGTCGGCGGCCCGGTGGTGCCGGACGGCGAGGCCGGATCGGCGCCGACCACGAGGAGGTTCTTGTGGGAGCGGCGGGAGAGGGGCAGCACCGCGCCGTCGTTGGCGAGCAGCGTGGTGGTGCGCTCGGCGATCCGGTCGGCGGCGGCGAGATGGGCCCGCGTCCCGACGGTACGGTCCACCCCCGCGTGGCTGACGAACGGGTCGTCGAACAGGCCGAGCTTCGTCTTCAGCCGCAGGATCCGCAGGATCGATTCCTCGATCCTGGCCTCGCTGATCTCACCGCTCTTCACGGCCTCCAGGACGGCGTTCCAGGAGACGTCCAGGTTCGGAGGGTTGAGCAGCTGGTCGACGCCCGCCAGGAGCGCGAGGACCGGCACGCGCGCGTCGCCGTACTTCGTCCGCACGCCCTCCATGCCGAGCGAGTCGGTCACCACGACACCGTCGTAACCGAGCTCCTCGCGCAGGATGCCGGTGAGGATCGGGCGGGACAGCGTCGCCGGGTCCTCGGCCGGGTCCAGTGCCGGGACGACGATGTGCGCGGTCATGATCGAGTCGATGCCCGCGGCGATCGCGGCCCGGAACGGCGGCTCGTCCAGCTCCGCCCACTGCTCCCGGGTGTGACCGATGACCGGCAGACCGGTGTGGCTGTCGGTGCTGGTGTCGCCGTGGCCCGGGAAGTGCTTGGCCGTCGAGGCGATGCCGCTGCTCTGATACCCCTTCACCTGCGCCGCGACCATCCCGGCCACGGACTGCGGGTCGGCGCCGAAGGAGCGTACGCCGATCACCGGGTTGGCCGGGTTGACGTTGACGTCGGCGTCCGGGGCGTAGTTCTGGTTGATGCCGATCGCGGCCAGTTCGGCGCCCGCGATCTGCCCGGCCCGGCGGGCGTCGGAGCGCGAGCCGCCCGCGCCCAGCGCCATCGCGCCCGGCATCAGGGTGGCCGGCTCGCCGACGCGGCAGACGATGCCGTGCTCCTGGTCGGTGGAGACGAGGAGCGGCAGGGGGGTGGGGCCGGCGAGACCGGCGCGCTGGATGCCGTTGGACAGGTCGGCGATCTGGTGCGGGTCGCGGGTGTTGTGCGCCCAGGCGAAGTAGATGATCCCGCCGACGTGGTACTTGGCGATCAGCTCGGCGGCCGTACGGACCCCGATCTCGGCCAGGTTGGCGGCGATGTCGGCCTGGTCGGGCTCGGTGGCGGAGTGCCCGTACACCCGCATCACGAAGAGCTGCCCGACCTTCTCCTCCAGGGTCATCCGGGAGATGAGCCCCTTGAGGCGCTTGGTTGCGGCGGCTGAATTCTGCTGCCCGCTGCTCTGCCCGCTGCTCGCGGACCGCTGGGCGGCGACGGCGCCGGGGGCGACGACGCCGCCCGTGACGGCGGCCGCGGCGGTCGCGGCGGTGGCGGTGAGAAGGGTGCGTCTGGAGGTGCGGTGGTGCACGTGAGCTCCTTCGGCCGTGCTCGGGGACGAGAGGTGGTGAAAGAAACGATGGTGAAAGTAACTTCCAAGGAGCACGGATATCCAGAAAATAACTTCCGGTCAAGAGTCCGGACCGTTTTGAGCCTGTCCGGTGCTCGTGGGCTCGGCGCCGGGGCGCGGTGGCAGGGGGCGCGGCGCCGGGCGGCCGTTACCTCGTCAGCCCCATCGCGGCCCCGTGGGCCTGGAGCGCCGACACCGCCGCCGTGATCGAGGGCCGCCGGGCCGCCTCCGTACGCCACAGCGCGTACAGCCGGCGCACCGGTACGGGATCGAGCGGCACCGCGACCACCCCGGGCGGCAGTGGCCCCCGCCCCAGCCGCGGGATCAACGCGACCCCGAGACCGGCGGCGAGCAGGGCCAGCTGCGTGTGGTTCTCCTCCGCCTGGTGCCGGATGTCCGGCTCGCAGCCCGCCGCGCGCAGCGTCCGTACGAGCCAGTCGTGGCAGACCGTCCCGGGCGGCTGGCAGATCCACCGCTCCTTCGCCAGCTCCTCGCGCCGCACCGCCTCCCGGCCGGCGAGCCGATGGCCCGCCGGCACCAGCAGATCGCACGGGTCGTCACCGATCACCGCCTGCGCCACGCCCTCCGGGGCGGGCAGCGGGGCGATGTCCCAGTCGTGCGCGACCGCCAGATCGAGCACGCCCTTCGCCACCAGGTCGACCGAGAGATGCGGATCGACCTCGGTCAGCCGGACCTCCAGCGCCGGATGGTCCCGGTCCAGCCCGGCCAGCACACCGGGCAGCAGCCCGCGCGCCGCGGACGCGAACGCACCGATCGACAGCCGCCCCGTCGGCAGCCCCCTGCGCTCCTCCAGCGTCGTCTCCGCGCGCTCCATGATCGCCAGCAACTGCTGGGCGGTGGTGGCGAGATGGAGCGCCTCCTCGGTCAGTGCGACGCCGCGCCCGCGCCGTTCGAGAAGGGTCGTACGGGTCTCCCGCTCCAGCTTGGTGATCTGCTGCGAGACCGCCGACGGGGTGTAGCCGAGCGCGGCGGCGGCGCCCGCGACGGAGCCATGGACGGAGACGGCGTGCAGCGCGCGCAGCCGGGACAGATCGAGCACCGGAACCTCCGGTCCTTGGTGATTCGTTAGCGACGCTCAATTCCATCATGAAGAAATCCGCGCTGGTGCTACATGGTCGGCGCGGGTGATCCTCGGTGCATGCGTCCCCTCCACATCGCCCTGGCCGCCCTGGTGGCCGCCGTCTGGGGTGTCAATTTCGTCGTCATCGAGGTCGGCCTCGGGCACTTCCCGCCGCTGCTCTTCTCCGCCCTGCGCTTCCTGGTCGCCGCGCTGCCCGCGGTCTTCTTCGTCGGCCGGCCCAAGGTCGCGTGGAAGTGGATCGTCGGTGTCGGGCTCGTCCTCGGAGTGGCGAAGTTCGGGCTGCTCTTCATCGGCATGGACCGCGGCATGCCCGCCGGTCTCTCCTCCCTCGTGCTCCAGGTCCAGGCGGTCTTCACGGCTCTCTTCGCGGCGCTCGCCCTCAACGAACGACCGGGCAGAATACGGGTGTTGGGGATGGGGGTGGCTCTCGCGGGCATCGGGGTGGCGGCGGTCGACGAGGGCGCGGGCGGGCCCGTGCTCGCCTTCGTCCTGGTGATCGCGGCGGCGGCCTGCTGGGGTGTGTCCAACGTGCTGACCCGCAAGGCCGCCCCGCCCGACTCCCTCAACTTCATGGTGTGGGTATCGACCGTGCCCGTGCTCCCGCTGCTCGGCCTCTCCCTCCTCTTCGAGGGCTGGGACCGCGACGCGGAGGCCCTGGCCGCGCTCGACTGGAGCGGTGCCGGAATCATCGTCTACGTCGCCTGGATCACCACCGTCTTCGGCTTCGGGGCCTGGGGCTTCCTGCTGCGCCACCACCCGGCCTCGTCGGTGGCCCCGTTCACCCTGCTCGTCCCGGTTTTCGGGATGTCCGCGGCCGCGCTGTTCCTCGGCGAGTCGGTGAGCCCGCTGCGGTGGTGCGCGGCGGCGCTGCTGGTGGGAGGGGTGGCGCTGACGTCACTGGCGGGGGCGCGGCGGCCCCGGCCCGCGGCCCCGGATTCCCCGGAGCCGCGGATGGCGCGGGCGCGCTGAACGGTCCTGGCCGCCTGTCGGGGGGCGCGTGTCGTCCGAACAGGCCCGCCCGCCCTACTGCCTGCGCGCGCCCGGCCCCAGCAGATACTCCCGCCCGGCGGCCAGCAGCCCCGGCAGCTCCGCGGACCCCGGATGCCAGCGCTTCTCGTACTCCCAGCAGACCCAGCTGTCCGCGTCCAGGGTGTCCAGGCACTCCCGCAGCGGCAGCACCCCCGCGCCCAGCGCCAGCGGCGTGGTGTCCTCGGCCGACGCGATGTCCTTCACCTGTACGTACCCCAGGTGCGGGGCCAGCACCGCATGGCTCGCGGCCGGCTCCTCGCCCGCCAGCCAGGTGTGCATGATGTCCCACAGCGCACCGATGCTGCCGTGCCCCACCGCCCCCACCACCCGTGCCACGTCGGCCCCCGAGCGGTGCGAGTCGTGGGTCTCCAGCAGGATGCGTACGCCCAGGTCCGCGGCGTGCGGAGCGGCGGCGCCCAGCCGGCGGGCGGCGGTCGCGTCGGCCACGGCGGGTTCCTGGCCACCGCCGCCCGGGAAGACCCGGACGTTCCGGGCCCCCAGGTCGTGTGCCAGCTCCACCAGCCCGGCGAGCTCGTCCAGCACGGGCCGGTCATCCCCCTCGCCCGCGGCCCGGACGTACCCGGCGACGGTCAGGATCTCGACGCCGCCCCTCTTGAACTCCTCGACGACACCGGCCCGTTCGAGCGCCGAGATGCCCGGGTGCACCGGCTCCTCGGGGTGGGCGCGCAGCTCCACCCCCTGATAGCCGTGCTCCGCGGCGAGCCGGACGACGTCGGCCATCGGCATCCCCGGTACTCCGAGGGTCGAGAAAGCGAGCTTCACGTGCGGGTTCCTTCCGTCGGTACGTGCCACCGCGCCGTACGCACCGGACAGCGGCCGGCACATCATGGGCCCGGGGTACGCGTGGTGGGTAGCCCGGCCCGGGGCCACACCCTCAGCCCACCCGCGGCGGCGCCGTCGACCCCCGCACCATCAGCTCCGCCGGGATCGTCGCGATGCCTCCCGGCGGCGGGGCCTCCTTGCCCATCGCCAGCCGCCCCGCCCGGGCCCCCGCCTCGAAGAGCGGCAGGCGTACGGTCGTCAGTGCCGGGACCGCGTCCACCGAGAACGGCAGATCGTCGAAGCCCGCCACCGAGACGTCCTCGGGGATGCGCAGACCGCGGTCCCGGATCGCCGCGCCCGCTCCCAGGGCCACGGTGTCGTTGGCGGCGACGATCGCCGTCACCTCCGGTTCGCGGCGCAGGAGTTCGAGGGTGGCGTCGTAGCCGGAGCGGCGGTCGTAGGGGCCGTGGACGGTGAGGCGTTCCTGCTCCCCGGCGCCCGCCTCGTCGCCGAGTCCCGCCGCCCTCATCGCGTCGCGGTGGCCTTCGAGCCGGTGGCGGGTCGTCGTCCGCTCCAACGGGCCCGCGACATAGCCGATCCGCCGGTGGCCCAGCGACAGCAGATGCTCGGTGAGCCGACGCCCGCCGCCGCGGTTGTCGAAGGCGAGCGCGGCCACGATCGCCTCGCTGTCCGGCAGCGGGGGCCGCCCGCACAGCACCACCCGGGTGCCCGCGTCCGCGAGCTTCGCCAGCTTGGCGGAGATCGCCGCCTGATGCGCCGGGTCCTCCACCGCGCCGCCGGTGAGGACGACAGCGGCGGCCCGCTGGCGCTGGAGCAGGGTGAGATAGGTCAGTTCGCGCTCGGGGGAGCCGCCGGTGTTGCAGATGACGGCGAGCTTCTCGCCGCCGGCCCGCCCGGAGCCGTCACGCGGACCGCCGA
This sequence comes from Streptomyces sp. NPDC058092, assembly GCF_042884935.1. Taxonomy (NCBI): domain Bacteria; kingdom Bacillati; phylum Actinomycetota; class Actinomycetes; order Kitasatosporales; family Streptomycetaceae; genus Streptomyces; species Streptomyces sp. NPDC058092. Next base: position 63,352 of record NZ_JBHVSY010000005.1, on the reverse strand, counting down.
TCTCCGTCTGCGCCGCGCCCGCCATGATCCCGAAGAACGGGTCGGCGATGTCGTTGACCAGGATGCCGACCAGGTCGGACGTGGCGGCCGCGAGCGAGCTGGCCGGTCCGTTGAGCACGTAGTCGAGGTCGTCCACCGCGCGCAGGACCCGTTCCCGGGTGGACGCGGCCACCGGGTAGTTGCCGTTCAGCACGCGGGAGACGGTGGCCGGGGACACCCGGGCGCGAGCCGCCACGTCCGCCAGGGTGACTGTCATCGCTTTCCTCCGAGGGTGATGAGGAGTGAGAGGAGTTATCGGCGCGCCCCCTCTTGTCCGGGCCGCTGTCGGCAGGCTAGCGTCATACGGCATAGAAAGCGCTTGCTAAAGCTGTATGGAGGGAACTTCGTGACACGCAGGACAGTGCGCATCGCCATGAACGGCGTCACGGGTCGCATGGGGTACCGGCAGCACCTGGTGCGCTCGATCCTCGCGATCCGGGAGCAGGGCGGCCTCGATCTCGGCGACGGCGACGTGCTGTGGCCCGAGCCGGTCCTCGTCGGCCGCCGCGCCCACGCGCTGGAGGAGCTCGCCGCGCGGCACGGCCTGACCGAGTGGTCGACCGACCTCGACGCGGTCCTCGCGGACGAGACCATCGACATCTACTTCGACGCCCAGGTCACCTCGGCCCGCGTCGAGGCGATCAAGAAGGCGATCGCCGCGGGCAAGCACGTCTACACCGAGAAGCCCACCGCCACGGACGTCGACGGCGCCCTGGAGCTGGCCCGGCTGGCCCGCGGCGCCGGGATCAAGCACGGCGTCGTCCAGGACAAGATCTTCCTGCCGGGTCTGCTGAAGCTGAAGCGCCTCATCGACGGCGGCTTCTTCGGCGAGATCCTCTCCGTGCGCGGCGAGTTCGGCTACTGGGTCTTCGAGGGGGACTGGCAGGAGGCCCAGCGTCCGTCCTGGAACTACCGGGCCGAGGACGGCGGCGGCATCGTCGTCGACATGTTCCCGCACTGGGAGTACGTGCTCCACGAGCTGTTCGGCCGGGTCGCCACCGTCCAGGCGCACGTCCAGACGCACATCCCGCAGCGCTGGGACGAGCAGGGCAAGCCGTACGCCGCCACCGCCGACGACGCCGCGTACGGGATCTTCCAGCTGGAGAGCGGCGCCGTCGCCCAGATCAACTCCTCCTGGACGGTCCGCGTCAACCGCGACGAACTCGTCGAGTTCCAGGTCGACGGCACGCACGGCTCCGCCGTCGCGGGTCTTCGCAACTGCCGCGTCCAGCACCGCTCGGCCACCCCCAAGCCGGTCTGGAACCCCGACCTCCCGGTCACCGAGCCGTTCCGCGACCAGTGGCAGGAAGTCCCGGACAACGCCGTCTTCGACAACGGTTTCAAGGCCCAGTGGGAGCTCTTCCTGCGCCACATCGTGCTCGACGAGCCGTACACCTGGGACCTGATGGCGGGTGCCCGCGGTGTCCAGCTCGCCGAGCTGGGCCTGAAGTCCTCCGCCCAGGGCCGCCGCTTCGACGTACCGGAGCTGACGCTGTGACGATCCGCACGTACGGCACATCGGAGCTGATCCCGTGACGATCCATCCCGCGTACGGCGCCGGAGTTGGTCCCGTGTCGATCCACCCCGCGTACGGCGCCGGAGTCGGCCCCGTGTCGATCCACCCCACGCACGGCGCATCGGAGTTGATCCCGTGACCATCCACCTCCCGCAGGGCCCGTACGAGCCCCGCACCACCCCACTCGACCTCGCCGCCCCCGGCGGGGCACCGCTCGCCTCCCGTACGGTCTTCTCCGCCGCCCACGTGGTCGCCGACCCGTACGCCGACATCAGCCCCGACGACCCCGTGGCCGTCGACTGGGACGCCACCCTCGCCTTCCGCCGCCACCTCTGGTCGCACGGACTCGGCGTCGCGGAGGCCATGGACACCGCCCAGCGCGGCATGGGCCTCGACTGGGCCGGCGCGGCCGAACTGATCCGCCGCTCCGCCGCCGAGGCGAAGGCGGTCGGCGGCCGGATCGCGTGCGGCGTCGGCACCGACCAGCTGCCCGCCGGGCCCGCCACGCTCGCGCAGGTACGGTCCGCGTACGAGGAGCAGCTCGCCCTGGTCGAGGAGAGCGGCGCCCAGGCCATCCTGATGGCCTCCCGCGCCCTCGCCGCCGCGGCGAACGGCCCCGAGGACTACCTGGAGACGTACGCACACCTGCTGCGCCAGGCCACCGAACCGGTCGTCCTGCACTGGCTCGGCCCGATGTTCGACCCGGCGCTGGAGGGCTACTGGGGCTCCCCGGACCTCGACGCCGCCACCGACACGTTCCTGAAGGTCATCGCCGAGCACCCGGACAAGGTCGACGGGATCAAGATCTCGCTCCTGGACGCCGGGCGCGAGATCGACGTACGCCGCCGCCTGCCCGGCGGGGTCCGCTGCTACACCGGCGACGACTTCAACTACCCCGAGCTGATCGCGGGCGACGACCGGGGCTTCAGCCACGCCCTGCTCGGCATCTTCGACCCGCTCGGCCCGCTGGCCGCGCACGCGGTACGGGTCCTGGACACCGGGGACGTCCAGGGCTTCCGGGACCTCCTCGACCCGACGGTCGAGCTGGCCCGCCACCTCTTCCGGGCCCCGACCCGCTTCTACAAGACGGGCGTGGTGTTCCTCGCCTGGCTGGCCGGCCACCAGGACCACTTCACGATGGTCGGCGGCCTCCAGTCCGCCCGCTCGCTGCCGCACCTGGCGAAGGCGTACGAACTCGCGGACCGGCTGGGCCTGTTCCCCGACCCGGAGCTGGCCGAATCCCGGATGCGCGCCCTGCTCACGGTCAACGGAGGCACCCGATGAGCGACGGCCGTCTCTCCATCAACCAAGAGACCATCAAGCAGTGGTCGCTGCCCCAGCTGGCCGAGGGCTGCGTCAAGGCGGGCATCGACAAGGTCGGCCTGTGGCGGGCCCCCGTCCAGGAGTACGGCATCGAGCGCACCGCTCAACTGCTGTCCGACTCCGGCCTGTCCGTCACCAGCCTCTGCCGGGGCGGCTTCTTCACCGCACTCGACCCGGCGGAACGGGCCCGCGCCCTGGACGACAACCGCGCCGCGATCGACGAGGCGGCGGCCCTGTCCACCGACACCCTGGTCCTCGTCTCCGGCGGCCTCCCGGCGGGCAGCAAGGACCTGCACGGCGCCCGCGAGCGCATCGCGGACGCCCTGGGGCAACTCGCGCCGTACGCGGCCGAGCGCGGCGTACGTCTCGCGATCGAAGCGCTGCACCCGATGTTCGCCTCGGACCGCTGCGTCGTCTCCACGCTCTCCCAGGCCCTGGACATCGCGGAGCGCTTCCCCGCCGACCAGGTCGGGGTGGTCGTCGACACGTACCACATCTGGTGGGACGACCAGGCGCCCGCCCAGATCGCCCGCGCGGGCGCGGCCGGCCGTATCCACTCCTTCCAACTGGCGGACTGGATCACCCCACTTCCGGCCGGAGTCCTGCTCGGCCGGGGCCAACTCGGCGACGGAGCCGTGGACTTCCGCGCGTTCCGCTCACAGGTCGAGGCCACCGGCTTCGACGGCCCCCTCGAGGTGGAGATCTTCAACGAGGCCCTCTGGGCCCGCGACGGCGCCGAAGCCCTCGCGGAGGTCGCGGCCCGCTACGCCGAACACGCCTGCTGAGAAAGCTTTTTGCCGCCAGGGTAAAGAGATCGTCAAGGCGTGCAACCGTTCGGCACCCTGTTGAGTCGTATCTCTCGTCGGGCGCTTCCGGGGAGGGATCCGGGGGGAATCGGGAAGCCCTGACGGAGGGGGATAGCGAGGGGGGTCCGGTCTTCTGACCGGGCCCCGTTTCGTTGCGCCGGCTCCGCCCACCGTCGTCGGCCAACGCCACCTCGGAGGGCAGGCCCTGCGAGCGCCTACTCGGTTTTGTGGACAACTCCAGAGCCTCACTCGCGAACATGCGGCGTCGGTGTCAGTCCGGACCGTGTCCGGCTGGCCAGTTTTGTTCGTTGCTCTCGGAAAGCGTGCCGTGACAGCATTCGGCGCGTGTTCGATAACGGGGATGGCATGAGCGGGGATGACATAGCAGAGCCTGTCCGGCGTTCGAAGATCGCCGACTTGGCCGATTGGCCTGTTCCCGAGCCGCTGCCGGCACCGCGTGAGGCACCGGAACCAACCCCTGCCAAGACGCCGGAACGTGATCCGACAGCGGTGGCCCGGCATGAGTTTGCTGTGTTGCTGGGTGAATTCCGGCGTACGGCGGTGCTGGTGCCGCTGGATGAGGCCGGGGATCTGTGGTCGGCGGAGCAGAACGGGGTGCGCTGGATCTGTGCGTTCTCGGACGAGGCGGCACTGGCCCGGTTCGCGCGGGCTCGGGGGGATGCCGGGCGGGAGTGGACGTATCAGGCGGTGTTGGGTGCGCGGTTGTTGGATGTGATGGTGCCGTTGTTGCCGGGGCCGGCGGGGGTGGCGCTGGATGCGGGCAGTGAGGACGGGATGTTGTTTCCGCCGGTGGCGGGCATCGTGCCGGATGCGGTTGCGGTGGATCTCGGGGTGATGCAGTGAGCGGGGAGAGTTCTGATCTCCAGGTGCCGCCTGAGGCGTTGGCGGCGATCGCGAAGGGGATCGATCTGGCGCATGCGGAGTTGAAGGATCTCGGGTTCATCGGCCAGGCGTCGACGGGCCGGGGCTTTTCGGATCTTGCTTTGTCGGGGCTGGAGTTGGGGCACGGCGGGCTGACGTCGGAGTTCGAGACGTTCTGCAACCGCTGGGAGTGGGGTGTGCGGGCGCTGACGCAGAAGGGGAATGGTTTCGCGCTCGGGGTCGGATTGTCGGCGGGTTCCTTTGCGGAGCAGGAGCAGTACATCAAGGACTCGTTCAAGGTCGGGGTGAACTCCCTGAACGGGAATCCGCACCTGTCCGAGGACGAGGTCAAGACGATGAGCTGGGACACGATCAGTAAGCAGTCTGCGTACGACAACCCGGACTGGAGCGGGGAGTCGATGCTGAAGGCGAATGAAGAGGTGAAGCAGAACTGGCAGAACACCGCCTACGACGTGGAGGACGCCGCGCTCGACTCCATGGAACGCAACGGGCTGGTCGACCCGGAGGTGCGGGCAGCGGCGGATGAACGGCTCAAGGAGCAGCTTGATCCGTCGCAGGAGACGATTCGTCAGGCCGAGCAGCCGCGGTGGGGGGAGAGCCGCTGATGGTGGGCTGGGGGAAGCTCGGCGGAGATCTCTACGACGGTGCCGGCAAGCTCGTCGACAAGGGCAAGGAGATCGTCGGCGAGGGGATCGACAAGGGCACCGATTTCGTCGGCTCCGGTCTGGAGAAGCTCGGCGCTGACGAGTGGGCGGACGCGGTCGAGGACTGGGGCGACGAAACCGCGTCCTCGCTCGGGGCGGAGGTCGGGGAGCAGCAGCTCGGGCAGAGCGAGGAAGCGAACGAGCTGATCCACGGCAGGCCGGAGAAGATCGCCGCCACGGTGAAGAACCTCCGGGACTTCCAGAAGGCGTTCGATCTCGTCGGCGGCGGGATGAAGAAGCTCGACTCCGGTCACTGGAAGGGTGAGGCCGCCGATGCCTTCCGGGCGAAGTTCGAGACCCTGCCGACCGACTGGCTGCGTGCGGCGGATGCGTTCGAGGACGCGGCCAAGGCGCTGGAGACGTATGCCGGGACGGTCACGAGCGCGCAGGCCAAGGCCGGTGAGGCGATCGCCCTCTACAAGGAGGGCAAGCAGGACTACGAGAGGGCTGCTGCCGCGTTCCGGGAGGAGGCGGCGGCGTACAACGCGGTCCGCACCACCGATCATCCGCTCCCGCATCCGGGAACGTTCTCCGATCCGAGCGTGGCCAAACGACAGCATGCTCAGGAGATGCTGGAGAACGCCCGGCGTGCGCGCAACGAAGCCGCCGAAGCCGCCAAAGGCGCAGTCACCGCGGCGATGGCACACGCCCCGAAGGAACCCACCGGCCTGGACCGCGCCAAGCAGGAGTTCTTCGACTACGGGGTCGGCCGGGGCATCGAGCTGGCCCACTTCGGCGGCGGAATCATCAAGGGCACCGCGGGACTGCTGAATTTCGTCCGCTCGGTCAACCCGCAAGACCCGTACAACCTGACGCACCCCGCCGAGTACTACAAGGGCGTCAACATGACGCTCGCCGGCCTCGTCTCCACCGCCGCCAACCCCGACCGCGCCCTCAAGAACGCCTGGGACGCCGCCAAGGGCGACCCCTCCGAATTCTTCGGCCGACTGCTACCCGAACTGGCCGGCACCAAGGGCGGCGGTCTGATCAGGGGCGGCCTGCGGGCCGGGATGAAGGACCTCCTCAAACACCCCAAGGGCAAGAACCGGCACGGACACGAGAAGGCCCCCGACTCCAACGCCAAGAAGTGCAGCGAGGTCAAGTGCGCCGGAGACCCCGTCGACGTCGCGACCGGGCGCATGCTGCTCCCGCAGACGGACATCGCGCTACCGGGATCGCTGCCCCTTGTCTTCGAGCGCGTCTTCGACTCCTCGTACCGAGCCGGCCGCTGGTTCGGTACCGGCTGGTCGAGCACGGTCGACCAGCGCCTCGAGATCGACGCGGAAGGCGTGGTGTTCAGCTGCGCCGAGGGCAGCCGGCTGGCCTACCCGCATCCCGCGCCCGGAGTTCCCGTCATGCCCACGCATGGTCGGCGCTGGCCGCTTGACCGGGTGGACGACGGCTACACCGTCACCGACCCGGAAACCGGCCTGGTCCGGCACTTCGTCGACCACCCCGACGGAGAACTGGCGCTCCTGGCCCAGATCGACGACCGCAACGGCCGCTGGATCACCTTCGAGTACGACGAGACGGGTGCCCCGACGTCGATCGTGCACCACGGCGGCTACCACCTGAAACTCACCACGAACGAGGGCAGGGTTACCGCACTGCACCTGGCAGGCGCCGCACCGGACGGCACCGACCAGGAGATCCTCCGCTACGGCTACACCGACGGCCACCTCACCGAAGTCACCAACTCCTCAGGCAAGCCCCTGCGCTTCGGCTGCGACGAACTCGGCCGCATCACCTCGTGGACGGACACCAACGGCAGCCGGTACGAGTACGTCTACGACGAACACGACCGCTGCGTGTACCAGACAGGAACCAACGGACACCTCGAAGCCCACTTCACCTGGGACGACACCGACCCCACCACCGGCCTGCACATGACGTCCATGACCGACGGCCTCGGCCACACCACGCGATATGTGATCAACGACCGCTCCCAGGTCATCGCCGAGATCGACCCACTGGGCGCGGTCACCCGCTTCGAGCACGACCGCTACCACCGGCTCCTGTCCGTTACCGACCCGCTCGGACACATCACCCGCTCCACATACGACGAGGACGGCCGCCTCACCTCGGTGGTCCGCCCGGACGGTCGGGAACTGACCGCCGAATACAACGCCCTCGGCCTGCCGGTGCGGGTCAAGGGCGCGGACGGGACGGTCACTCGACAGACGTATGACGAGCGGGGCAACCGCACGTCGGTCACCGACGCCTCCGGCGCGACAACGACCTACACGTACGACGAGACCGGACACCTCGTATCCGTTGTGGATGCACTTGGACACTGCTCCACGGTGCGGTGCGACATGTCTGGCCTGCCCGCCGAGATCAGCGACCCGCAGGGCGCAACGACGCGCTACGAGCACGACCCCTACGGCCGCCCGGCCTCGGTAGCCGACGCCCTGGGAGCCATCACCCGGTTCGCCTGGACCACGGAGGGGAAGCTCGCCCACCGCATCGATGCCGACGGCAGCGAACAGTTCTGGACGTACGACGGCGAAGGCAACTGCACCACCCACACCGACCGGATCGGCGGCGTCACCCGCTTCGACTACACCCACTTCGACCTGTTGACCGCCCGCACCGGCCCCGACGGCGTTCGCTACGGGTTCGAGCACGACGCCACCCTTCGCCTCACTCAGGTCACCAACCCCCAGGACTTGACCTGGACGTATGAATACGACGCCGCCGGCCGCCTGATCCGCGAGACCGACTTCGACGACCGCGTCCAGCTCTACACCCACGACAACGCCCGCCGCCTGGCCTCCCGCACCAACCCCCTCGGCCAGACGATCACCTTCGAGCGCAACGAACTCGGCCAGGTTCTCCGCAAGAATGCCGACGGCAAGGCGACGACGTACGAGTACGACTTCACCGACCAGCTGGCCCAGGCCACAAACGACGACGCGACCCTGATGCTGCTGCGCGACCGGCAGAGCCGACTCATCTCGGAAGCCGTCAACGGCCGTACACTCAGGCACAGCTACGACGAGCTGGGGCGCCGCACGATCCGGACGACACCCACCGGCACGGAAAGCACGTGGGCGTACGACGTATTGGGCAACCCGACGGCCCTCACCACCCACGGCCACACCCTCACGTTCGCTTACGACGCGGCCGGTCGCGAAGCCTGCCGCCGCCTGGGCGAGGTGACCTTCACCAACGCCTACGACACCGTCGGCCGCCTCACCGCCCAGACCGTCAACGGTCCCGTCGACCGTCTGATTCAACATCGCGCGTACACCTACCGCCCCGACGGCTACGTCACTCGCATCGACGACCACCTCGGCGGTACCCGCCACTACGGCCTCGACCCCACCGGCCGCGTAACCTCCGTCCGTGCCGCCACCTGGTCGGAGTCCTACGCCTACGACGCCGCCGGCAACCAGACCGACGCCAGCTGGCCCGACGCCCACCCAGGAGCCGAGGCAAGGGGATTGCGCACGTACGAGGGCACCCGCATCACCCGCGCCGGCGCGATCCGCTACGAACACGACGCCGCCGGGCGCATCACCCTGCGCCAGAAGACCCGTCTGTCCCGCAAGCCGGATACCTGGCGCTACACCTGGGACGCCGAAGACCGCCTCACCTCGGTCATCACCCCGGACGGCACCCTCTGGCGCTACCACTACGATCCACTGGCCCGCCGAATCGACAAGCAGCGACTGGCTGTCGACGGCGAGACCGTCGCCGAACAAGTCGATTTCACCTGGGACGGCACCACCCTCTGCGAACAAACCACGCACGCCGAGGACATGCCCAACGCCGTCACCCTCACCTGGAACCACCAGGGGCTCAAGCTCCTCACCCAAACCGAACGAATAACCGCTGCTGAAGCGGGTCAACATGAGATTGACTCGCGCTTTTTCGGCATCATCACGGACCTGATCGGTGCCCCAACCCAACTCGTTGACGAGGAAGGAACCCTTGTCTGGCATAGCCGCGCCACACTCTGGGGCTCCACTACGTGGACGAAAAAAAGCACCGCTCACACACCGCTCCGCTTCCCTGGTCAATATCACGACTTCGAAACCGAGCTTTACTACAATCTTCACCGCTATTACGAACCAGGTGTAGGAAGATACGCCTCACCAGACCCTCTGGGGCTAGGTGCCGCCCCAAATTCTTCGGCATACGTCATTAACCCTCACACCATTTGTGACCCTCTGGGTCTGATGCCATCAGAGTGTAAGAAAATTGCTTATGGCAAGTCGAAGGGCGAAGGTCAGGACCTCAAGCGTTCGGCCACGGTTGGCAACGATGAGTGGCAGTTCAATACCGGCCATGGATTTGATCGCGTCCATACAGGGCGCGATGGAGTTCCGAACGACCTGCGAACCACTGGTCTTACGCCCGACCAGATCGAGCAGGGAATCGTTAACTCTGTGTACGACCACATAGAAAATGGAGGAACCGTACCCCGCGTTGGCCCCGGGTTCACCGGACCGTTGGACGGGGAGATGCGAATAGAAGGACACAGTATTGGATATCGCGTCTCCCAGACGCCCGATGACGTGTACCGTGTGGTTACATACTGGCTCAACCCCTAAAGAAAAAGGCTCATGTCTGACCTGACTCGATTGACCCGGGATTTGATTGAATCGACGTACGAGGAAAACGCCCAAAAGATCCCTGATCTAGTGCGAGATTTCATCGAGAAAATCACATTCGCCAAACCAGAGGATATTCTTGCTGCTGTGCATAACGTGCTGGCGGAGGATTGGATGGCGATGCCGGTTTGGGCCCGCAATCTCGCTTACAGACTTGTATGCTTGCAGCGCCCAGACGATCCCGAACTGCTACGCGAAGCGGCAGCCGACCTGTTCTCTTTTGGTCCCGACTGGGATGGAATCGCAGAAGGACTGAGAGCGCGAGCGACGCAATTGGAGAACTGATCCGATGCGAGGCATCCTGGCCGGCCTCGCACCCCGGTCAGGAAGCGCTCGGCACACGTGAGTACACAGGCACGACCATCAATCGCGCGGGCAACATCCGCTACGAACACGGCGCCCTCGACCGCATCACCCTCCGGCAGAAGACCCGTCTGTCCCGCAAACCGGACACCTGGCGGAGGACGGAGAAACCGTCGTCGAACGGGTGGTGTTCACCTGGGACGAAACGACCTTGTGCGAGCAGACCACCACGTCCACCGTGCTGCCCCACCCGGTCACCCTCACCTGGGACCACAAGGGCCTGCAGTCCCTGGCTCAGAGAGAACGCATCACCGCCGCAATAGGTTGAGCGCATGGAATCCCGTGAATTTATCAACATGGCGCGCAAGGTCCTGGATGCAGCATCGGGGTGCGTGAACGCGCGGCCGACGAAGTCGCCGATCGGTTGAGCACCTATTCACCTGCTCAGGCTTCCGCGTTGGCAACGCTGCTGTCGGCGGCTGCGGCCTCCGAGAAGGAGAGCTCGGCCCTGGAGGCCGAGCTCCATGCCATCCTCGAATTGATGTCGACCGGCCATGTCAGCCTTGACCACATCTCACAGCTGCGGGAGATCCGGCTCGGGGAGGTGACACCTGAACTCTGATCCCGTCCTAGGTCATCAGCATGCCAGGGCGCCGTCGGTCCCACTGCACGGCTCCAGGACGTGGCCTGACCACATCCGCCCCAGGTTCGAACACACTCAGTGTCTATCGCCGAAACGTCGCTCTGCTCGTGAGCCGCTCGTGGAGCAGGGCCAGGCGGCAGGAGAGGCAGTGCTCTGTGCGCACCGGCAGTTGTGCTGGAGCGGATATCAGGTGTGTCACATCAAGGGGCCTCTGTCTCCACGGCGGCGTGAGGAAGGCCTACGGGGTAAGACGTCGGATGCATGGCGCGCCCACGCTGCGGATGCTCCTTGTGCGTACGGGACGAGCCCCGTAACCGGGCCGGGAAGGGGGTGGTTGCGGAGCTCGGGGTACCGCGGCGGCTCAGGCGCCGATGCGACGGTCCTTGACCGCCGAGACGAACGACGACCAGCCGTCGGCGGAGAAGACGAGCGCGGGGCCGCGCGGGGTCTTGCTGTCGCGGACGGGGACGGCGACGTAGCCATCGGCGACCTCAAGACACTCTCCGTTGCCGCCTCCGCTGTAGCTCGACTTGCGCCACCCGGTCAGCGTCCTGGCGTCAGCGATGGTGGGCTCGGTGCTGTGCATGTTCGTGCTCCTCCGCGATGGCTCTGACGAGGACCACTGACTCCCGGTGCGGGGCCGCGTCCCCCAGGGCGAGAGTGTAGGCCGTCTGGCATGCCTCAACCAGGGCCGGATCGTCCATCAGATGTCCGGTTTGAAGACCCTCGACGTATGCGACCGGCGCGGCATCCGCGAAGTTCAACAGGTAGACCATGCTCTCCAGGAGTGCGTGTGCTCCCGATGCAAAAGTCAGCACGTGCAGACGCAGACGACCGGACTCGGCCATGCCTGCCACTTTGTGCAGTTGTTCCGCCATGACGCGCGGCCCGCCGACGCAGCGCCTAAGTGCCGCCTCGTCGAGCAGTGTCCAAGCAACTGGAGTCGATGACTTGGTGAGTAGTCGGCCGCGCTCCATGCGGTTGACAACGAACTCGTCAAGTTCCTCCGTGCAGTAGTTGGGGCGATATGCCTGGAACACGGAACGGGCGTACGCCTCCGTCTGGAGCAGGCCAGGGATGAGGGACGCGGCGTGCTGGCGGATCTCCGTAGCCTCACGCTCCAACTCGGCAGCCACCGCGAAGTACCGGGCGAACTTCGAATCCAAGTCGCCCAACCAACGGACGAAGAAGCCGTCGGTCTTCAACGCGACATCGAGGCGATGCGCGTCATCCGGCTTCGGCAGCCGCCTCCCCGCCTCGTAGTGGCTGATCAGCGTCGGCGAGCACACCACCTGTTCGCCCAGGGCCTCCTGGGTCAGTCCCGCCGCCGTTCGTCGCAGCCTCAGCTCCTCCCCGTACTTCTCCCTCGGCGTGCGCGGCTTATGGTTCAACGCCATCCAGCCCCAGCTCCCTTGTCTGACCGGCGGGCTGTCAAGCCCGAACCCCTGGCAGCGTAGCCACGCCCGACCCCACTCTGTGATGAGTTCGCCACAGAACGCATCCGTTCGTGGGTGAGTCATCGAGAGGGAGAGCACGCCGACATGAAGGATCTCGTCCGCCGGTTCACCGAGTCGCTGGTGCGGCTGGTGTGTCCGGCTTCCGGCATCGTCCATCCGTACTCCTGCGTATACGTGGCCGGCCCCACCGTCCGCCGTACCGGTGAGCCTCCGCTGCGCGGGGAGGACGGCCTGCTGGTGCGTCCGTATCTCGTGGCGCACGAACGGCGGGTGGCCGAGGCGCAGCGTCGGCGGCGCACGCTGTGGATCGCCGTGCGCGGTGTGGACGATGAGGTGCGCTACGTGCGCCGGGCGGCGAGGGCCGTCGCATGACCGGGCGGACGGATGAGCCCGGCACCGCACGGCTGTTGCCCTGGGCGGGGGCGGAGGGAAAGCCGTGCTACGTCCTGGGGGACTGCGCCGGCTACGTATCACGGCTGGCCGACGGCATCGAGAGCGTTCAGCTCGGCATGGCGGACGATCTCCTCGGCCACGCCGCCGACCTCCTGGCGGACCGGCGGGTGACCGGAAGTGAACTGCACTTTCTGGCCTCCAGGCTGACGGAGTCGCTGCGTGATGTGAAACGGGTCGCGGAGAGCCGCGGCGCACGGCTGGGGCAAGCTACCCGGCGGGGGCCGGAGGCAGGCGGTCCGTAGAAGAAGGGTGCGCATATGGGCATGTGGATGGTGCCGGTTGCGGCCACGCGTGGAGGGCCGCTACGAGACGACGGCCTCGTAGCGGCCCTTGAGTCCGTCCTGCCCGGCGGAGGTGATGTCACGGCCCGGTGCCGCCGCCGGGCATCTGCCCGGACATCTGCCCGGACATCCGCCCGGACATCCGCCCGGACATCCGCCCGGACATCCGCCCGGACATCCGCCCGGATCTACGCGGTCACTGTGTGCGGTAGGCGTCGATGACGGTCTGGGTGAGGGTGTTCCCGTCGATATCGGTCAGCTCCGCGCGCAGGGAGACGCCGGTGCCCGCCTTCGGGTTGGAGATCGTGACCGCGCCGCGGTCGACGGGGACCCGGGTCCACGAGGCGCCGCCGTTGGTGGACACCGAGACCGTCAACGAGCGCGTGTGTCCGTTCGCGGCGGCACCCTGCACGGTGACCGGGACACGCAGTGCCGTGTTCGCCGCCGCAGTGCCGGTCGGGCTGAGCTCGGGCGAGAAGCGGACGACGCTCACCGGCGTCGGGGTCGGACCGGTCGTCGTGCCCGAGTTGAAGGTCCATGACGCGGTCACGCGGGTGGCGTTGCCGGCCGCACCCTTGCGGTTCACGGTGCTGGTCATGCGGTATGCGGCCGGTGCCGACGGCGCGGTGAACTCGGCTCGTCCGGGGGTGCCGGACCGGGTGCCGACGAGCACGCCGTTGCGGTGCAGGGTGGTCGAGGCCGTGTCGAAGGACGGTGACGACGGTACGTGGCCGTCACTGTCGGCGAGCATCGGGACGTTGACGGTGATCTTGTCGCCGTCGCGTTCGACGCCGGGGCGGCCGGTGAGGTCGGGGCCGAAGACGGCGTTGTCGAAGGTGTGCGTGGTCGTGGTCCCGGCGCGCACCGCGATGCGGTCGGCGAAGTAGCGGGTCGACGCCGCGCCGGGACCACTGGCGGGCGCGTAGCTGACGTCCCAGGTGCCGCGCTGGGGCGTGACGAGGAAGGTGGCGGTGCCGGGGGTCGCCAGGGTTTCGGAGACGCCGGCGGTCGGTCCGGCGGTCGGTTGCAGGTCGAAGGACGCGGTCCCTGTGGTGCCCGGCAGGGCCGCGCCGCGGATCTGCAGGGTGGCCAGTTCCTGCGCGGAGTACTGCCGGGTGAGCCCGGTCAGGGCGCGGGTGCCGGTGAAGGTCTGGCCGAGCGCGTAGCCGGCGGTCCCGGTCTTCCAGTACGCGTCGAACCACTGCTTCACCGATCCGGCTTCGGTGTCGGGGCCCAGGTGGGCGACGCGCAGGGTCGGCGTGGAGTTGATGATGTTGGCCATGCGGGTGGTGCCGTCGTGCGTGACCTCGACGAACATCGCGCTGTGCAGGAAGCCCGCGGAGCTGTCGGGCGGCCGTACGTCCACGGGGGCGGTGGTCCGCGCGTCGACGGTGATGGTCGTGTCGCGGTTCAGGTCCAGGCGCGGCTGGACGATCCAGTCCGTGCCGTCCGCCCTGTTGCCGCTGGTCAGCGAACTGTCCAGGAGGTACCGGCCCTTGGGCAGACGCACGGTGGTCGTGCCGGAGGCGTCGTACGGATGGACGGCCTCGTCGGCACCCGGGCCGGAGATCCCGGTGACGTTGGTCTCGTAGTCCCCGGTCTTGTGGCCCGTGCGGTCGAGGTGGGTGATCGTGAGGGCGTACGTCGCCGGCTCCGCGGCGATGGCGGCGGTGTCCCATACGGGCGTCGCGCTGCCGACCAGGGCGACGGCGAGAGCCAGCGTCCGCAGGACGTTGCGGCGGGGTGCGGAAGAACTGTTCATGATCTGCACTGCGTCGTGGGGCGCCGGCGTTCCCGTGAGCCGCGTCACAGCGGATGTGGCACCGGGGCCGGGGCGGCAGGGTGTGGCGCACGTCACCGGAACCGGCGCAACGGGCGCGGCAGAGCAGAGTGTGGAATCACTCATGAGGAATCGCTTCCGCCGCGGAGACCGCGACGCCCTGGGAGAGCTGTACGACGAGCACGCCCAGGTGCTGTACCGCTATGCCCTGCGGGTGACGGGCAACTGGGCGGAGGCCGAGGACGTCGTCTCGACGACTTTCCTGGAGGCATGGCGCAGCCGGGAGAAGCTGCGCCCCGACGGGGACGGTCTGCGCCCGTGGCTGCTGGGAATCGCCACCAACATCATGCGCCGCAACGCACGCTCGCGGCGGCTCCGCGAGATCGCGCTCGCCCGTGTTCCGGAACGCGGCTCGATTCCGGACTTCGTGGACGATCTCGTCACGAACCTCGCGGATGCCGAGCAGTTGCGCGCCGCGCACACCGCGCTCGCCCGCCTGCGGTCCCGTGACCGGGAGGTCTTCACCCTCGTGGTGTGGGCCGGCCTGGACTACGCGGCCGCGGCCGAGGCGCTCGGCGTTCCGGTCGGCACCGTGCGGTCGCGTCTGTCCCGCGCCCGTACCCGACTGCGCGAGCTCGCCGACGCCGAGGCCCGCGCCGCACGCTCGCAGGACGCGCGAGGCGCACACGACGCGCGAGGTATGCACGGCGCGCAGCCACCGCAGGCCGAACAGAACACACAGGCCACGCAGTTCACGCAGGCCGGAGCCGAACGGCCGACCGCGGCGGGGAGCAGGGGACC
Organism: Streptomyces sp. NPDC058092; assembly: GCF_042884935.1. Classification (NCBI taxonomy): domain Bacteria; kingdom Bacillati; phylum Actinomycetota; class Actinomycetes; order Kitasatosporales; family Streptomycetaceae; genus Streptomyces; species Streptomyces sp. NPDC058092. The sequence continues at coordinate 47,724 of NZ_JBHVSY010000005.1, read as the reverse complement.
CTCCGCCATCACCGACAAGTCAGTACCGGGCCGCCTTTCCGCAGCCCGGCCGTTGATCCAGGAGAACCACGGATGAACATCACCTCGCGGCGCCGTACACCTCACCGGTCCGAGGACGCCGAACGCTTCGATCTCGCCGCTCTGCTGCCCCCGCCTCCGGTCCCCGGCCTGGACCCCGACCGCGAACGGCTGCTGAAGGTGGCGCTGTTGCGCAAGGCCACCTCCGCCGAAAGCACCGGCGGTCTCGGCAGCCGGGTCCCGCGCCCGCGCCGGCGTCTGGTCCGGGTCATGGTGCCGGCCGTCGCCTGCGCCCTGGCGGTCGGCGGCGTCGTGGTGGTGAACCTCCCGGACACGTCAGGACGTGGCTCCGGCGCTGTCGCGGACGGCCGCACCCGGAGCGTGCCCGAAGCGGTACAGCTCCTCGACCGCATCGCGCTCGCCGCCGGCGACGGGAAGCAACCGTCGGTCCGCGCCGACCAGTTCGTATACATCGAGAGCAGGGTCGCCTACGCCGGGCAGAGCGCCTGGGGAGGCCCCGTGACCATGCCGCCCGCGCACACGCGGCAGGTCTGGCTGGCCGCCGACGGCAGCCGTCCCGGCCTGCTGCGCGAGGAAGGCGAGCCCGATTCCCTGCTCGGCGCCGACGGACCGGTCGGCCACCTCGACGGCCGGGGGGCGACGCCCCGGCCGGGCACCCTGGACGGGGGCCCGTCGATCGACAACCCGACCCACGAGTACGTCGCGTCGCTGCCCACCGACCCGGACGCGCTGCTGAAACTGATCCGGGACGAGACCCGCGGCGAAGGCCGGGGCGCGGACCAGCGGGCATTCACCGCGATCGGTGACCTGCTGGCCGAGACCTGGGCGCCGCCGAAGGTCGGCGCCGCGCTCTACAAGGCCGCCGCGAAGATCCCCGGGGTCACGGTGGTCCGTGCGGCCACGGACGCCTCGGGACGTGAGGGCGTCGCCGTCGCCCGTACGGCACACGGGCAGCAGACGCAGTGGGTCTTCGACCGGACCACGTACGCGTTCCTCGGCGAGCGCACGGTCCTCACCGAGGCCGGTGACGCAGGCCCGGCCGGAACCGTTGTCGGCACCTCGGCGGTCCTCGCCAAGGCCGCGGTCGACCGGGCGGGCGACAAGCCCGTGCCGACGACGGCGTAGCGCGGCTGCCCCGGCACCTCCACCCCGTGAACGAGGCGCCTTCGAGGCCGGGAACCGCGCTGTCGGTGGGAACCGGCAGCGTCGGAACATGTCCAACATGTCCGTCCTCGAAGGTGTGCTCGAGCGCATCACGTACGCCAACGAGGAGAACGGGTACACCGTCGCCCGCGTCGACACCGGGCGGGGCGGCGGTGATCTGCTCACGGTGGTCGGCTTGCTGCTCGGCGCCCAGGTGGAGGAGTTCCTGCGGATGGGGAGGCGTTGGAGCTCGCACGCGCAGTACGGCAAGCAGTTCACGGTGGAGAACTACACGACCGTGCTGCCCGCCACCATCCAAGGCATCCGCCGCCGACCCGAACCAAGAAGGTCAAGGTGATGCCGGGCGCGCCGACCGGCTCTTGCTACCGGTATGAAGAACCTGGCAAAACGCAAAGCCCGATCACTCCACACCTCGTAAACTCGACCATCTTGACGATCTGTACAAGCGGGGTGGGAACAGCGTGGACGACTGGCTTCGGGACCTGGCAAAGGCATCTCCGAACTTCGGAGTGCTCTATCAGCATCAGCCGCTTCTCGCCCTGTACGGAGCCCAGGCCGAGCTCAACGTCTTCAGCAATCCGAACGCCGCCCAGGTCCAGGCCAGCCAGTTCGGCGAAGTCCTGGCCGAGGATCTCGTCACACGGACAGGCATCCACTTCAGGACCCGCTGAACCACCTGCGGCTGGTGCTGCCGCTCTGCATGTACAAGGGTCTGACCGCCCAAGGCGAGGCATGTACAGAGGTGTTCGGCCTCAATGATCGGGGAGTCCTCGTCGAGGGACGCAGGACGGCTTACGGGACGGCCAAGCAATCGGTCGAACTGTGGCGTATCGCTACGGACAGGAACCAGCACAGCAAGGCGGCCGAAGTGGTGCGAGTGGCTTGGAACCGTCCACTTGCCGATGTACTGGCCGCGATGTTTCACCAGTCGGAACACCCGGCCGCGGAGCTGCTCTTCGATGGTGAGGAAGAGATCCTCTCCCTGTTACGCGACCCGGCCCTGCGTGAGGGCTTCCTTTCGCACGCATGAGGTGCCTTGCAACTCGGCCGTCATTACCGACCAGTTGCGAGGCACAGCCTGGTTCAGGCGTTGATGCTGTCGTCCTTGACCGCCGAGACGAACGACGACCACCCGTCGGCGGAGAAGACGAGTGCGGGGCCGCTCGGGGTCTTGCTGTCACGGACGGGGATGTTGGCGTAGCCGTCGGCGACCTCAAGGCACTCGCCCTGGTCGCCACCGCTGTAGCTGGACTTGAACCACCCGGTGAGCTTGGACGAGTCGGTGACGCTGTGCTTATTGCTGACCATGTTCGTGTTCCTCTGCTGCTGCCCGCACAAGGGCCAGTGATTCCTGGTGTGACATCGCATCGCTCAAGGCAAGATCGTAGGCCGTCTGGCTGGACCTCACCAGAGCCGGATCGTCCATCAAATTGCCCGTCAAGAAGCCTTCGACATAAGCCACCGGCGCAGAATCCGCGAAGCCCAGCAGGGAAAGAAGGCTCTGCTGAAGTGCGTGTGCCCCTACACCGAACGGCAGCACATGCAGCCGCAGCCGTCCGGCCTCGGCCATGTCCGCGATCTTGCGCAGTTGCTCCGCCATGACCTGTGGCCCACCGACCTGACGCCTGAGCACGGCCTCGTCCAGCATGGTCCACAGGACAGGGTTCAACGGTTCGTCGAGGATCCGGGCACGCTCCGTTCGGATGACGACATCTCTGTCAAGGTCCTCCTGCCGATGGTTCGGCCGGTACGCGCGGAACAGCGCACGCGCGTAACCGTCCGTCTGAAGCAGGCCAGGCACCAGAGAGAGGGCGAACTGCTGGATCAGCGTTGCCTGCCGCTCCAACTCCGCCATTACGGCGAAGTGATCGGCGTACTTCGTCTCCAGGTCCTCCAGCCATCGGGCGAAGAATCCGTCCGTCCCGAGCGCCCGGTCGACCCGCTGGGTGTCGTCCGGGTTGGGCAGCCGCCGCCCCGCCTCGTAATGACTGATCAACGTCGGCGAGCACACCACCTCATCGCCCAGAGCCTCCTGGGTCAGCCCCGCCGCCGTCCGTCGCAGCCTCAGCTCCTCCCCGTACTTCTCCCTCGGTGGGGGACGGCACCGGCTACGTGTCACGGATGGCCGACGGTATCGAGAGCATCCAACTCGGCATGGCGGACGACCTGCTCGGCCACGCCGCCGACCTGCTGGCAGACCGACGGGTTACCGGCGCGGAGCTCCACTTCCTCGCCAGCCGGCTGAGCGAGTCGTTGCAGGAGGTCAAGCGGGTGGCGGAGAGCCGGGGTTCGCGGCTGAACGCGAGCGGGCCTGTTCCGGACAGTGACAGGCTGGGGCACCGAGAACCGGACATCGACAGCCGGTGAGTCGGCAACCCGCTTGACGAGCTCCCGGACCGTCACGAAACCTGCTCACGCAGCTCGGAGAACATGTGACAGTACGGGGGCTCAACGATGGCCATTCCCAGGCCGCAGACCAGTCAGTTCGAGGCGTTCGCCACGAACATTGCCTACGCCCGCAAGATGGTCGATGCCGGGCGGTATCTGGGGGCCGCACTTGAGCCCGGCGCGGACCGGGGGCGAGGCGTGGTTGGCGCCGCCATCCCGTCAGGGGCCGGAGGTGGGCGGTCCCTGACCGGACCCGCGAGTCAGACGGCTACGGCCGAGATATTGGCTTCGGGCAGTGTGGCGGCGTACGCCTCGATGTCGTCGGTGTCGGAGGTGAGCACGCTGCCTCCTCCGTGGACGGCCGCGATGAGGACGGCCAGGGCATCCACCGGGTCGGGTCGTTTCTTGGGGGGCAGTGCGGCCGCGCCGATCATGTCGCCGATCGTTTTCCAGCCTTCGATGGCCATTCCCCCCGCACAGGGGAGGCAGCGGGGCGCCAGGTCGGCGGGGTAGCGGGCCCCGGCTGCTGGATATACCACGACGTCGGCGAGAAGGCGCTTCCAGGCGTAGGCGGATTTCGGGCTCGTTCGCCAGGCCTGCGAGAGGGCCGGGCCAGGGACGATCGGCTGGTGTCCACCGGCCGCGATGAAGCCCTTGTGCAGGATGTGCGCCCGACGGTCCTGGCTCACCAGTGCCATCAGCATCCCCGTGTCGTAGACGACGACATTCACGCGGCGGCCTCATCGTGCGAGGTGCGGCCGAGAATAGCGTCGACCTTCGCCCTTTCCTCGCTGGTCAGCTCGATCTCGTCGCCTGCCCAGGTGCCGGTGCCCGCCTGCTCCTCGGCCTCCGCGCGGGCCTCCTCGAACGACTTGAAGATCTTCCTGACGCGGTCCTGCTGGTCCATCTGCGCTTGTGCGGCGATCGTGAGGAACGTGGAGACGTCGAGTCCGGCGTCTGCGGCATGTTCTCTGATCCGGTCCCGAACCTCGGCCGGCATGCTGATCGAAAAGCGCTCGGTTGCCATGCCATTACGGTAACACCGAGTGTTACGGGGTGTCGTAGGTCCGGTGGGGGATGTCGTACCCGCCCGGTACCGTCGGAGTACGTCGGCGGAGAAGCGGAGAAGACGAGCGCCGGGCCGCGGGGCGCTTTGCTGTCGCGGACAGGGACGGTGGCGTAGCCACGGGCGACGTCGAGGCACTCGCCGTCAGCGGAAGAGGTCGAGGAACCCGTTCACCCAGATCGCAACGAACACGATAGCCAGGAGCGCGCAGCCCACGGCCGCCAGGGGCCGGCGAAGCGACCCGGCCTCCGGCGCGTCACTCCGGACCTCGGCGAGGGTGTCCCAGGTGACCGGGTGGCCGAGGGCCTTGGAGGCGGCGGTCCGCACTGTCGCCAACTGTTCCTCGACGAAGGGGGAGTCGGCCGCCGATTCCGCGCCCTGCCAGGCAAGGGCGCGCATCCGGCTCACCGGGTCGCAGTACCTCTTCTCGAACGCGGCGACCTCGTCCGGAAGCCTGTCCTCTTCGAGGTACGTCCAACGGCCGGCCTCGGCAGGGTCGCCGTACATCCGGTAGACGTCGGCAAGGCGTCGGCGCAGAGCCGGGTAGTGCGGGTAGGACGAGACCAGTCCGCGCAGTCGTTGGCGGGCCATGGGCACACGTCCCGCAGCAAGGTCCGCGTCCACGCGCTCCAGCGTCTCCTTCAGTGCCATGCGCACATCATCGGGCGTGCCCGCGGATATGTGTAAGCGAATTATTTCAAGGTGCCCCGGAGACCGACCGGTTGTAGCTTCTGCGCCTGGCCGGGAGTGCGCTCGATGCGGCAGAGGGCGGTCCGACGACGTGGGCGCACATGCGTAGGGGGAGGTCGGTGCGGTGCTGGGGCTGTTGGGCTTCTACGACGAGTTCGATAACAAGACCATGCCAGTTGTCGGCTGGTCATCCGCGACTCCGTGGCCGTTGACGAAGGACGTCATCCAGCCCGAGCCCCGCCGTGTGTGAGGCGGCGGCAGCCGACCGGGAGAAGCTGCCCGACGTGCCGGATGTGGTGAAGGTGGAGTATGTGGAGCCGCACTGAAGCGGCGGTCCGGCCGGTCGCGGCGTGAGTGGGCGAGGAGGCGTGATGCGAACCAGCGACGAGATCTATCACCGGGTCCGCTGGGATCCGCGGTTCGACCCGGCCCGGTTCGTGCTGGGGATCAGCCGGCGCGGGGATGCCTGCAAACGCATCCCGTTGCCTTCCTTCGTGCCCGGGGGCGACATCCCGTGGCACCGGGTGGTGTTCATCGAGGCGGACGGCGAGGTGGTCTGGGACCGGGCCACGGGCGTGGACCGCATCGATGCGCCGGGCGCCGGCCGGGTGCGGGACCCGCAAGCGGACCTGAGCTTCGATACGAGCTCCGGCAGGGGCGATCCCATCGGCGTCCTCGACGTGCCCCCGACGGCCCGCACAGCGGTGGCCTGGATCCCGCCTGCGGAGCTGTGGCCGCCGATCCAGGGCATCCGCCGGGATTACGATCCGCAGATCCACCGGTGGCCGCCGCACGTCAATGTGCTCTTCGGCTTCGTGCCGGAGTCCGACTTCGAGCGGGCCGCCCCGCTGCTCGCCGCGGCGACGTCCGATTCGCCGGTCTTCACCGCCCGGCTGGACGGGGTGCGCACCTTCCGGCACAGGGCGTACTTCACCGTGTGGCTCGACCCGACGGCAGCCGGCCAGGCGCCGTGGGCCCACCTGCACCGCCTGCTGCAGCAGCGGTTCCCGCGCTGCAGTGGGCCCGCCAAGAACTTCACCCCACATCTGTCCCTGGGCCGGACCCGGGATCCGCGGCGAGTCACCGCCGACTGTGTCACCCGGCTCGACACCATGGCGGCGACAGTCTGGGAACTCGTCCTGCTCTCACGCACGGGCGACGGGCCGATGCGGCCACGGGCCACGGTCGCCCTGCGCACGGGCGAGGTCCGCCGACTGCCCGCGCCCGGCCTCGGAGCGCCGGGCCCGGAGGACACGGCATGGCTCTCCGGGATCACCGACAGATGAGGCCATGGCCGGCTGGGTCAGAGCGCCGCCGGACAACAGCTTCCCAGCCGCTCCGACCGCCCTCCTCAGCGTGCTCCCACCACGGGCCCGTTCGCCCCGTCGAGCCAGGCGACGCGCCGCAACTCCGGGCTGAACCGGGCCGGCAGACGGATGTCCGTCACCAGCTCCCAGACCCGTGGCACGGCTGCCTCGATAGGGACAGCACTGTGCACGCTCGGACCATCGGCGTATTCCAAGGCGTCCTCCTCACACCGGAGTTGCTGATCATTCCGATCCTTGACCATGGGCGCAACAGGCCCGGCCCGGCTGTGTTCCCGGCGGTCCGGACAGCGCTGCTCAGGCGCCGTCATCACAGGAAACGGGCGGCCTCCGAGGCCGGGAATGCGTTGTCGGTGGGAACCGATACCGTCGGAACATGTCCAACACGGCCGTCCTCGAAGGTGTGCTCGAGCGCATTACGTACGCCAACGAGGAGAACGGGTACACCGTCGCCCGCGTCGACACCGGGCGGGGCGGCGGTGATCTGCTCACGGTGGTCGGGTCGCTGCTCGGTGCCCAGGTCGGGGAGTCGCTGCGGATGGAGGGGCGCTGGAGCTCGCACTCCCAGTACGGCAAGCAGTTCACGGTGGAGAACTACACGACCGTGCTGCCCGCCACCATCCAGGGCATCCGCCGCTATCTCGGCTCCGGGCTGATCAAGGGCATCGGCCCGGTCATGGCGGACCGGATCACCACCCACTTCGGGGTCGACACCCTCGACATCATCGAGCAGCAGCCGAAGCGGCTGGTCGAGGTGCCGGGGCTCGGACCGAAGCGGACGAAGATGATCGCCGCCGCCTGGGAGGAACAGAAGGCGATCAAGGAGGTGATGGTCTTCCTCCAGGGGGTCGGGGTCTCCACCTCCATCGCCGTCCGTATCTACAAGAAGTACGAGGACGCCTCGATCTCCGTCGTGAAGAACCAGCCCTACCGGCTGGCCGCCGACGTCTGGGGCATCGGCTTCCTCACCGCCGACAAGATCGCCCAGGCGGTCGGCATTCCGCACGACAGTCCGGAGCGGGTCAAGGCCGGGCTGCAGTACGCACTGTCGCAATCCACCGACCAGGGGCACTGCTTCCTCCCCGAGGAGCGGCTGATCGCCGACGGCGTGAAGCTCCTCCAGGTCGATACGGGGCTGGTCATCGAGTGCCTCGCCGAACTGGCCGAGGACCCGGAGGGCGTCGTACGGGAGAAGGTGCCGTCGCCCGAGGGCGGCGAACCGGTCACCGCCGTGTACCTCGTGCCGTTCCACCGCGCCGAGGTCGCGCTCGCCGCGCAGGTGCAGCGGCTGCTGCGGACGCCCGAGGACCGGATGCCCGCCTTCCAGGACGTCGACTGGGCCAAGGCGCTGACCTGGCTCGCGGGCCGTACGGGGGCGACGCTGGCCCCCGAGCAGGAGGCCGCCGTCCGGCTCGCGCTCAGCCGCAAGGTCGCCGTGCTGACCGGTGGGCCCGGCTGCGGGAAGTCGTTCACCGTCCGCTCCGTGGTCGAACTCGCCCGCGCCAAGAAGGCCAAGGTGGTGCTGGCCGCGCCCACCGGGCGGGCGGCCAAGCGGCTCTCCGAGCTGACCGGGGCCGAGGCGTCCACCGTGCACCGGCTGCTCGAACTCAAGCCGGGCGGGGACGCGGCCTACGACCGGGACCGGCCGCTGGACGCCGATCTGGTCGTCGTCGACGAGGCGTCGATGCTCGATCTGCTGCTCGCCAACAAGCTGTTCAAGGCCGTGGCACCCGGTGCCCATCTGCTGCTCGTCGGGGACGTCGACCAACTGCCGTCGGTCGGCGCGGGGGAGGTGCTGCGCGATCTGCTGGCCGAGGGCGGACCCGTTCCGGCGGTCCGGCTGACGACGATCTTCCGGCAGGCCCAGAAGTCCGGCGTCGTCACCAACGCCCACCGCATCAACACCGGGACGCCGCCCCTCACCCAGGGCCTGGACGACTTCTTCCTCTTCGTCGAGGACGAGACGGAGCAGGCCGGCGTCCTCGCTGTGGACGTCGCCGCCCGTCGTATCCCGGCCAAGTTCGGCCTCGATCCGAGGCGTGACGTCCAGGTCCTCGCCCCCATGCACCGCGGCCCGGCCGGCGCGGGCACGCTCAACGGGCTGCTCCAGCAGGCCATCACCCCGGGCCGCCCCGACCTCCCCGAGAAGCGGGTGGGCGGCCGGGTCTTCCGGGTCGGCGACAAGGTCACCCAGATCCGCAACAACTACGACAAGGGGGAGAACGGCGTCTTCAACGGCACGGTCGGCGTCGTCACCGCCCTCGACCTGGACGAACAGCGGCTGACCGTCCTCACGGACGAGGACGAGGAGATCGGTTACGACTTCGACGAGCTGGACGAGCTGGCCCACGCGTACGCCATGACGATCCACCGCTCCCAGGGCAGCGAGTACCCGGCCGTCGTCATCCCCGTCACCAAAAGCGCCTGGATGATGCTGCAGCGGAACCTCCTGTACACCGCCGTGACCAGGGCCAAGAAGCTTGTCGTGCTGGTCGGGTCGCGACAGGCGATCGGCCAGGCCGTCCGCACGGTTTCCGCAGGCAGGCGCTGTACGGCGCTGGATTACCGGCTGGCAGGGGGCGCGGGCGGAGGATCCGCCGAAAAAATGATCGATCAAATCGGTGGGAAACATCACGGAGCCCTTCCGGAACCGGAGTCAAGGGGGCAGGATGAGTAAGCTCGCGGCACTCAGTGCCGCGAGTAGGTCCAATGGATGACCCCGAGTGCACTCTCCTGAGCCAAATGGGGGAGGGTGGAGACAGTCAGGGAACCTCGAAGAAGAGGCACTACGTCGGTGAGGGATGACGTGAGCGACAACTCTGTAGTACTGCGGTACGGCGACGGCGAGTACACCTACCCGGTGATCGACAGCACCGTCGGCGACAAGGGCTTCGACATCGGGAAGCTCCGGGCCAATACCGGTCTGGTGACGCTGGACAGCGGATATGGCAACACCGCCGCCTATAAATCCGCCATCACCTACCTCGACGGTGAGCAGGGCATTCTGCGCTACCGCGGCTACCCCATCGAGCAGCTCGCCGAGCGCTCGACGTTCCTCGAGGTCGCGTACACGCTCATCAACGGCGAGCTTCCCAAGGTCGACGAGCTGTCGACCTTCAAGAACGAGATCACCCAGCACACGCTGCTGCACGAGGACGTCAAGCGGTTCTTCGACGGCTTCCCGCGCGACGCCCACCCGATGGCCATGCTGTCCTCGGTCGTCAGCGCGCTGTCCACGTTCTACCAGGACAGCCACAACCCGTTCGACGAGGAGCAGCGCCACCTCTCGACGATCCGGCTGCTGGCCAAGCTGCCGACGATCGCGGCGTACGCGTACAAGAAGTCGATCGGCCACCCGTTCGTCTACCCGCGCAACGACCTCGGGTACGTCGAGAACTTCCTGCGTATGACCTTCTCGGTCCCCGCCCAGGAGTACGACCTGGACCCGGTCGTCGTCTCCGCGCTCGACAAGCTGCTCATCCTGCACGCGGACCACGAGCAGAACTGTTCGACCTCCACCGTGCGTCTCGTCGGCTCCTCGCAGGCGAACATGTTCGCCTCGATCTCCGCCGGTATCTCGGCGCTGTGGGGCCCGCTGCACGGTGGCGCCAACCAGTCGGTGCTGGAGATGCTCGAAGGCATCCAGGCCAACGGCGGCGATGTCGACTCCTTCATCCGCAAGGTGAAGAACAAGGAGGACGGCGTCCGGCTGATGGGCTTCGGCCACCGCGTCTACAAGTCCTTCGACCCGCGCGCCAAGATCATCAAGGCCGCGGCGCACGACGTGCTGTCCGCGCTCGGCAAGTCCGACGAGCTGCTCGACATCGCGCTGAAGCTGGAGGAGCACGCGCTCTCCGACGAGTACTTCGTCTCCCGCAACCTCTACCCCAACGTGGACTTCTACACGGGTCTGATCTACCGGGCCATGGGCTTCCCGACCGAGATGTTCACCGTGCTCTTCGCGATCGGCCGACTCCCCGGCTGGATCGCCCAGTGGCACGAGATGATCAAGGAGCCGGGTTCCCGCATCGGCCGCCCGCGCCAGATCTACACCGGCGAGGTCCTGCGCGACTTCGTCCCGGTCGAGAGCCGCTGAGTCTCGTACCGACGCCGTACCACCCCCGGCCGCCCGGCCGGTTGTCTTCGCCCCGTGTACCGCGCTTTCGCACAGAGCGCGGTGTCCGGGGCGATTTGCATGCCCGAGGGGCACGGGCAGCGAGAAGCGCCCCGCCATCGATCCCCCCACGGGCCGACAGCGAGGCGCTTCCCATGTCCCGGAGCGGATTCCCCCCACGGGATCCGGCCGGGCGTCTGTGGGAGCCGAAGCTCCTGGGCACGCTGCGCGCTCTTCACTTGTACTTCCGGTGCGGTCTGCCGGGGTACGTACGCACGGGAGGGCCGCTCAAAGCTCCCCGGTGCACGTGCCCCGGCCAACGCTTGCCCGAAGCATCCCCCAAGACACTTCGACGGACGTCCCCCAAGACATCCTTGGCATCGCACTCTTAGACTCGCGAACCCACCGAATGGTTACCCTGAAACCGGTGTGATCTAAATCTCTTTGTGGATGTTACGTGAAGGCGCGCAACCGCAGGCTGTTCGTCACGACGAAGACCGATGAGAACGCCATCGCCGCTCCGGCAATCATAGGGTTGAGCAGGCCAAATGCCGCAAGGGGCAGGGCAGCTACGTTATAACCGAATGCCCAGAAGAGGTTGCCCTTGATGGTGGTCAGGGTGCGGCGGGAGAGCCTGATCGCATCAGCCGCCACCTTGAGATCTCCACGAACGAGGGTGAGATCGCCGGCCTCGATCGCGGCGTCCGTACCGGTTCCCATCGCCAGGCCGAGATCGGCGGTGGCCAGGGCGGCCGCGTCATTGACCCCGTCACCGACCATGGCGACGGAACGCCCCCGGGCCCGGAGTCGCTCGATGACGTGGACCTTCTCCTCGGGCAGGACCTCGGCGTGGACCTCGTCGATCCCGACGGCGTGGGCCACGGCGTCCGCCACGGCCCGGTTGTCGCCGGTCAGCAGGACGGGATGGAGGCCGAGCGCGCGCAGTTCGGCGACGGCGTCCGCGCTGGACTCCTTGACCGCGTCGGCGACGGCGAGGACGCCGCGCGCCCGGCCGTCCCAGGCGACCGCGATCGCCGTACGGCCCCGGGCCGCCGCGTCCGCCACGGCGCCGGACAGGGCCTCGGGGACGGTGATGCCCGCGTCGGCGAGCAGCTGCGGGCGGCCGACCAGTACCCGGTGGCCCTCGACCGTGCCGCGTACGCCGAGGCCCGCGACGTTGGTGAAGTCCTCGGGGGTGGGGAGGGCGGCACCGGTGCGTTCGGCGGCTCCGGCGGCGACGGCCCGGGCGATGGGGTGCTCGGAGGAGTGTTCCAGGGCGCCCGCGAGCCGCAGCACATCGCTCTCGTCCGTACCGTCCGCCGTGTGTACGTCCAGCAGGGTCATCCGGCCGGTGGTGACCGTGCCGGTCTTGTCGAGGACGATCGTGTCGATGCGGCGGGTGGTCTCCAGGACCTCCGGGCCCTTGATCAGGATGCCGAGCTGGGCGCCGCGCCCGGTACCGACCATGAGGGCGGTCGGGGTGGCGAGGCCCAGGGCGCAGGGGCAGGCGATGATCAGTACGGCTACGGCGGCGGTGAACGCGGCCGTCACGTCGTCCGTGACCGACAGCCACCCGGCCAGGGTGGCCAGCGCCAGTGCCAGCACCACGGGGACGAAGACCGCGGAGATCCGGTCGGCGAGGCGCTGTACCTCGGCCTTGCCGCTCTGCGCCTCCTCGACGAGCTTCGCCATCCGGGCCAGCTGGGTGTCGGCGCCGACCCGGGTCGCCTCGACGACGAGCCGGCCGGAGGCGTTCACGGTGGCCCCGGTGACGGAGTCGCCGACGCCCACATCGACGGGGACGGACTCGCCGGTGAGCATGGAGGCGTCCACGGCCGACGTGCCCTCGACGACGGTGCCGTCGGTGGCGATCTTCTCGCCGGGGCGGACGACGAAGCGGTCGCCGACGGTGAGCCGGCCGACGGGGACGCGTACCTCCGTACCGCCCTTGAGGACGGCGACGTCCTTGGCGCCCAGGTGCATCAGCGCCCGCAGGGCGGAACCGGCCTTCCGCTTGGACTTCGCCTCCAGATAGCGGCCCAGCAGGATGAAGGTGATGACACCGGCGGCGACCTCCAGATAGATGGTGGAGGAGGCTCCGTCGCGCGAGACGGTGAAGTCGAAGCCGTGCCGCATCCCGGTCGTGCCCGCGTCGCCGAAGAACAGCGCCCACAGGGACCAGCCGAAGGCGGCGAGGGTGCCGACCGAGACCAGGGTGTCCATGGTGGCCGCGCCGTGCCGGAGGTTGGCCCAGGTGGCGCGGTGGAAGGGCAGCCCGCCCCAGACGACGACGGGGGCGGCGAGGGTGAGGGAGAGCCACTGCCAGTTGTCGAACTGGAGCGCCGGGACCATCGCGAGCACGACGACGGGCGCGGCGAGGACGGCCGAGACGATCAGGCGCTGACGCAGTGAGGCGAGTGCGACGGCGGCGCGCCGCTCGGCGGGGTCGCTCTCGGCTTCGGTGCTGCCGTCGTCGGCCCGGGGTTCGGTCCCGGTGCCGGGTCCGGCTTCGGTGCCGACCTCGGGGGAGCCTTCGACGGTGTCCGCGGGCGTGGCGGGTGCGACCCGCGCGGTGGCGGGCGGTGCGGGCGGTGCGGGCGGTGCGGGCGGTGCCGGTTCGGGGCGGCGTACGGGCTGCGCCGTGTAACCGGTCCTCTCGACCGTGGCGATCAGGTCCGCCAGATCGGTCCCCGGACCGAAGAAGACACGGGCCTTCTCGGTCGCGTAGTTCACGCTGGCGGTGACGCCGTCCATCCGGTTGAGCTTCTTCTCGACGCGGGCCGCGCAGGAGGCGCAGGTCATCCCGCCGATCGTGAGCTCTGCCCGTGAACTCTCGGCCGCCGGGGTCTCGGCCTCTGTCGCACTGTGCATGTCCGAACTCCTGAAACGCCTGCCGGGCCGTACCCCACCAGTATCTGCTGGTCGGTCCGGCCCGGCGGCAAAGGGGGGTGATGCGGGTGATTCGGTGTTTCCGGGTGTGGCGGGTGGGTCCCGATGGTGTTCAGGCCCGGCCGACGAGCTCGTAACCGGCCTCGTCCACCGCGGCGCGCACGGCGTCCTCCGCCAGCGGGGCCCGGGAGACGACGGTCACCTGGCCGGTGGAGGCGACGGCCTTCACCGAGGTGACGCCCTCGATACCGGAGATCTCCTCGGAGACGGCACCTTCGCAGTGGCCGCAGGTCATGCCGGACACCTGGTAGACGGTGGTCACCGCGCCCGACCCGTCGCCGCTGTCCGTGCTGCCGTGGCAGGAGCCACTCGGCGAGCAGCAGGAACCGGTGGCCTGGGGGAGCTGGGTCTCGGCGGTCATGGTGTTCTCCTCTTCGATGAGCGCAGAAGGGTGTGGCGGCAGGGGCCCCGGAAGACCCGGTGTCCCTCGACACTCTTCAGATTATACCCCTAGGGGGTATGAATGCGAACGCCGGCGGTTCAGGCGGGTGTCGGTGCCCGGGTGGCCGGCCGGATCGTGACGCCGTGCATCGAGTCCCGGAGCGAGTGCAGCACGGTGATGCCGGGACAGGTGGCGATCGCGGGCGCGGCGGGGTGGAAACGCCCGTTCGGCCTCCGGAAGGAGAGAGTGGGACGCCACCGGTGATCGCCGTCCAGGAGCCGTGCCCGAACCGGCGGTTTCGCCCCGGTCCCACGTAGGGAGTGTTACGTAACGTGACAGGTGTGGGGGTGAGTGTCACGTTGTGCGGAGGGGGGTAGCCGTGGCCGGGGCCGGCCGGCGGCGGCAGGGGGCGGCGTGAACGTGACAGGTGGAGGGGGAAGTGTCACGTTGCGCAGAAGGGGTGCACACCTGGCGGAGCAGAAGGGTGCACATCCGGCGGAAGAGGAGGCCCCGTACGGCGGGCGGGCTTCCGGGCGCGCTCGCCGTACGGGGCCTCGGGTGTCAGTCCCCGCGTCCTCGGTTGCCGGGTCTTGAGGCGACCCAGGCGCGGATGGTGTCCGCGTACCAGTAGGGTCTGCCGTTCTCCACATGGTCCGGTGACGGGAGGAGGCCGTGTTTTCGGTACGAGCGGACGGTGTCCGGCCGCACCCGGATGTGCGCCGCGATGTCCTTGTAGGACCAGAGCCTGCTGTCCGTCATAGGTGTCACCTCTCTGCACCGCGGCGGCAGCCGGGAAGGCCGTCGAGGGAGCCGCGGCACGGACGCTGACGATCACTCAGCCTGCCCTCGGTGCAACGAGAGGGAGTCGGTCCCGGGGAGGGGCTGTCGTGCGCCTGTGACGGAAGAGCCGCGTAACGCGGACATGTGTGACGAAGTGGTTACGGGAGACCGGGGGGAGGGCGGTGTGCGCCGTGGTCACACCGGCGGATAGGGGAGAGGCGTCGTGCGACTCGGCCCCGCGTGCCAGAGCGCCGACCAGGTCGCCGCGGTGACCAGGCCGTCCGGCCTGAGCGGCGGGTGGTCCGCCTGGAAGCGCTGCACGGCGAGGAAAGTCTGCGGTCCGAACGTTCCGTCGACCGCGGACCACGGCAGATAGTGGCGGTTGGCCAGCATGCACTGCACCTGGGAGACCTGCTCGCCCTGCTCGCCGTAGATGGTCGGCCCGTCGCCGTCGTAGAAGGCGCAGACCGGGCTGGAGCCGGGCGGTGGCGGCGGGTTGTGCTCGTCGGCCGAGGCGGCCGAGGTACCCGGGCCCGCGGCGAGGGCGGCGGTCAGAGCGACCGCGGCCAGGGCCGGGGCCCCGGCCGTCCTGCGGGACGACAGCATCTTCCGGATCATGGTGAGTTGCTCCTCGTGCGGCGTGGTGGGGTGCGGCGGCCGGGGCCGCGCACCGGCTTCTCATCGAGGACAACACCGCGTACCGCCCCTACGTCACTTCTGGGCGCGCCTCGGCGTGTCAGGGGACCCGGTGCGGGCCGCCGCAGGTGCGGAGGAAGTCCCGGGTGCGGCGGGCGATGGGGAGGGGCTTGTCGGGCGGGCACGGATACATGTCCTGCTCGACGATGGCGAAGAGATCGACGTCCAGCTCGCGGGCGGCGGCGAGCACGGGTTCCAGCGCGGGCACCCCGCCCGGCGGTTCGCACATCACGCCGCGCGCCACGGCGGGCCCGAACGGCACCTCGTCCGCCACGACTTGGGCCAGGATCTCCGGGTCGACCTGCTTGAGGTGCAGATAGCCGATCCGTTCCCCGTACGTCTCGATCAGCTTGACGCTGTCGCCGCCGCAGTAGGCGTAGTGGCCGGTGTCGAGGCAGAGCGAGACCAGGTCGGGATCGGTGGCGTCGAGGAAGCGGGCGACGTTCTCCTCGCTGTCGATATGGGTGTCGGCGTGCGGATGGACGACGATGCGCAGCCCGAACCGGTCCCCCACCTCGCGGCCCAGTCGTTCCGTCAGGGTGGTGAGGTCGCGCCACTGCTCCGCGGTCAGCTCCCGGTCCTCCAGGAGCTCGCCCGTCCTGTCGTCGCGCCAGAACGACGGGATGACCACCAGATGCCCGGCGCCCATCGCCCGGGTGAGTGCCGCGACATCGGCGACATGCGCCCAGGTCCGGTCCCAGACGCCGGGGCCGTGGTGCAATCCGGTGAAGACGGTCCCGGCCGAGACCGTGAGTCCGCGGCGGCGGGTCTCGTCGGCGAGACGGGCCGGGTCGGTCGGGAGGTAGCCGTACGGACCGAGCTCGATCCACTCGTAACCCGCCGCGGAGACCTCGTCGAGGAAGCGCTGCCAGGGCACTTGCCGCGGATCGTCGGGGAACCACACCCCCCACGAGTCGGGTGCCGAACCGATACGGATACGGGCCGGAGCCGCTGCGGAGGAGGTCATGCCGCCCAGCCTCCCGGCCCCGGGGAACCGTGTCAATGATTCGTCCGTATGTCCTGACAAAGCGTTGACAGGGGTGCGGGGGAGGGCTAGACCTGGGAGCAGCCGCCCGGTCGCCGGTCGAAGGGACGCAGATGCCTGAGCTGTACGACGTGATCACCATGGGCCGGATCGGTGTGGATCTCTACCCCCTGCAGACCGGTCAGCCACTGGCCCGGGTCGACACCTTCGGGAAGTTCCTCGGCGGCTCACCCACCAATGTCGCCGTCGCCGCGGCCCGGCTCGGCCGGCGGGCCGCGGTGGTGACCCGTACCGGCCGGGACGCGTTCGGGGATTATCTCCACCAGCAGTTGCGGGAGTTCGGGGTGGACGACCGCTGGGTGACGCCCGTCGACGCGTATCCGACGCCGGTCACCTTCTGCGAGATCTTCCCGCCCGACGACTTCCCGCTCTACTTCTACCGTCGGCCCAAGGCTCCCGACCTGGAGATCCACGCTTCGGAGCTGGACCTCGACGCGGTCCGCTCCGCCCGGGTCTTCTGGATGACGGGCACCGGGCTGTGCGCCGAACCGAGCCGCGCATCGACCCTCGCCGCACTCCGCGCCCGCGACCGGAACGGCATCACCGTCTTCGACCTCGACTGGCGCCCGATGTTCTGGGACGCCGACTCCACGACCGACTCCGCCACCACCGACTCCATGACCTCCTCCACCCCAACTGCCCGCTACCGCGAGGCCCTCGCCCATGCCACCGTCGCCGTCGGAAACCTCGACGAGTGCGAGATCGCGACCGGCGAGCGCGAACCGTACGCGGCCGCCCGCGCCCTGATCGCCGCGGGTGTCGAGCTGGCCGTCGTCAAACAGGGCCCCAAGGGCGTCCTCGCCGTCCACCGCGACGGCACGGTGGCCGATGTGCCGCCGCTGCCGGTCGAGGTGGTCAACGGCCTCGGCGCCGGTGACGCCTTCGGCGGGGCGCTCTGCCACGGGCTTCTCGCCGGCTGGGAGACCGAACGCGTCATGCGGTACGCCAACGCCGCCGGTGCGATCGTCGCCTCCCGGCTCGCCTGCTCGTCCGCCATGCCGTTCCCGTACGAAGTAGAAGCGGCCCTGACCGCAGGCGCCGTCACCTCCCGCCCCACCGGAGCCACCCCATGACGCCCCCGGCCTCCTCGGTCTCCGAACTCGTCCAGCTGCGCATGCGCCACCCCGAGGCCGTCGCCGAGGCCGCCGCGCACCGCCGCAGACGTCCCCTCGTCGGCGACGGCGGACGCCTGATGATCATCGCGGCGGACCATCCGGCCCGCGGTTCCCTCGCCGTCGGCGACCGCGAACTGGCCATGGCCAACCGCTTCGAGCTCCTGGAACGGCTCTGCCTCGCCCTCTCCCGCCCCGGCGTCGACGGCGTCCTCGCCACCGCCGACATCCTCGACGACCTGCTGCTGCTCGGCGCGTTGGAGAACAAGGTCGTCATCGGCTCGATGAACCGCGGCGGGCTCGCGGGCGCCGCCTTCGAACTCGACGACCGCTTCACCGGCCACCGCCCCGAGGACCTCGACCGGCTCCGTTTCGACGCGGGCAAGCTGCTCCTCCGTATCGACTACGACGACGCCGGCTCGCTCGACACCATGCACGCCACCGCCCGGGCCATCGACGCCATGGCCGCGTACCGGCTGCCGGTCTTCGTCGAGCCGTTCCTCTGCCGCCGCATGGACGGCCACGTCCGCAACGACCTCGGTGCGGAGGCGGTCACCA
This sequence comes from Streptomyces sp. NPDC058092, assembly GCF_042884935.1. NCBI lineage: Bacteria > Bacillati > Actinomycetota > Actinomycetes > Kitasatosporales > Streptomycetaceae > Streptomyces > Streptomyces sp. NPDC058092. The sequence goes on along the minus strand of NZ_JBHVSY010000005.1, from coordinate 29,416 downwards.
CCTCGATCGCCATCGCTTCGGGGCTGGCCGGGACGTCCGCGTACACCTGGCTCAAGGTGCCCGTCACCGAGAACCCCGGCGACATGGCCCGGGTGATGGAGGCCTCGACGCTGCCCGCCGTGCTGCTGGGCGGCGAGGTGGGCGACGACCTGGACGGCGCGTTCGAGAAGTGGCGCACGGCGCTGCGACTGCCCACGGTCCAGGGCCTGGTGGTGGGGCGTTCGCTGCTCTACCCGGCCGACGGGAAAGTGGCCGCGGCCGTCGACACGGCCGTATCGCTGCTGGAGCCGAGAGGAACGGGTGGGGACCGGGTATCGGGTAGGGGATGGGTATGACGACGTACGAAGAACCGCGGTACCACGTCCGCGCGGGATCCACGGCGCGCGGCCCCTACGCCCTCGACATCGGCCCGGAGCGCGCCGGCTGGGACCGGTCGGGCCTGCGCGTGCTGGAGCTGGAGCCGGGCGGAGTTCACACACTTGTCACCGGGGAGAGCGAGTGGATCGTTCTGCCGTTGACCGGTGGCTGTACGGTGCACACCTCAGGTGAGATCTTTGAACTGCTGGGCCGGGAAAGCGTGTTCAGCGGGGTATCCGACTTCGCCTATGTACCGCGTGACGCCCATGCACAGATCGCCTCCGGCGCAGGAGGCCGCTTCGCCCTGGCAGGAGCGAAGTGCGAGCGACGACTCCCCGCTCGCTACGGCCCCGCGCCGGAGGTACCCGTCGAGCTGCGCGGCTCCGGGAACTGCTCCCGCCAGGTCAACAACTTCGCCGCCGCCGACACCTTCGCGTGCGACCGGCTGATCGCCGTCGAGGTCCTCACCCCCGGCGGCAACTGGTCGTCCTACCCGCCGCACAAACACGACGAGTACCGCCCCGGCGCCGAATCCGTGCTGGAGGAGATCTACTACTTCGAGGTGGCGGACGACGGCCTCGGCTACCACCGGGTGTCGCCGTCCCGGGCGGGCGGTACGGACGTCCTCGCCGAGGTCCGCAGCGGCGACGCGGTCCTCATCCCCGACGGCTGGCACGGCCCGTCCATCGCCGCCCCCGGCCGCACCCTGTACTACCTCAACGTGATGGCGGGCCCGGGGGAGCAGCGGGAGTGGCTGATCACCGACCACCCCGACCACAGCTGGATCCGCGACACCTGGCCCGCCCAGCCGGTGGACCCCAGACTCCCGCTGTACGGGACGGAGGCACCCGCATGAGTACCCGCCGTCTGACCACCGCCCAGGCCCTGGTGTCCTTCCTGGCCCGCCAGTACACCGAGCGCGACGGCCGGCGGCAGCGGCTGATCGGCGCCACCTGGGGCATCTTCGGCCACGGCAACGTCGCCGGAGTCGGCCAGGCGCTCGTCGAGTCCGGCCGCGCCATGCCCTATCTCCAGGGCCGCAACGAACAGGCCATGGTGCACGCCGCCGTCGGCTACGCCCGCCAGTCCGGGCGGCTCTCCGCGCACGCGGTCACCACGTCCATCGGCCCCGGCGCCACCAACCTCGTCACCGGCGCGGCCCTCGCCACCATCAACCACCTCCCCGTCCTCCTCCTGCCCGGGGACACCTTCGCGACCCGGCCCGCCGACCCCGTGCTCCAGCAGCTCGAAGTGCCGGCGGCGGGCGACATCTCGGTCAACGACTGTCTGCGCCCCGTCTCCCGCTACTTCGACCGGATCACCCGCCCCGAGGCCCTGATCCCGGCCGCCCTCCAGGCGATGCGGACCCTCGCCGACCCGGCGGAGACCGGCGCCGTCACCCTCGCGCTGCCGCAGGACGTACAGGCCCAGGCGTACGACTGGCCGGAGGAGTTCTTCGCCGAGCGCGTCTGGTACGTACGCCGCCCCGCCCCCGATCCGCACGAGCTCGACCGGGCGGTACGGGCCGTGCGCGGCGCCCGCCGGCCGCTGATCGTGGCGGGCGGCGGCGTCCGTCACAGCGCGGCCGAGGAGACCCTCGCCGCGTTCGCCGCCGCGACCCGTATCCCCGTCGCCTCCACCCAGGCCGGCAAGGGCTCCCTGCGCCACGACCACCCCGCCGACGTCGGCGGCATCGGCCACACCGGCACCGCGACCGCCGACGAACTGGCCCGCACCGCCGACCTGGTGATCGGCATCGGCACCCGCTACTCCGACTTCACCACCGCCTCCGCCACGCTCTTCTCGAACCCGGCCGTCCGCTTCCTCAACGTCAACATCACCGGCTTCGACGCCCACAAGCTCGGCGCGCTCCCGCTCGTCGCCGATGCCCGCACCGCCCTCGAGGCCCTCACCGCCGCGCTCGCCGCACGCAACCACCGTGTCGACCCGTCCTACGAGACCGAGTACACCGAGGCCAAGGAGAAATGGGAGCAGCGTGTCACCGCCGCGTTCACCGCCGACGACCCGCACGCCCGCCCCACCCAGGTCCAGGTCCTCGGCCTGCTCGACGCGCTCGTCACCGAGGACGACATCCTGATCAACGCGGCCGGCTCGCTCCCCGGCGACCTGCATAAACTCTGGCGGACCCGTTCCCCGCACCAGTACCACGTCGAGTACGGGTACTCCTGCATGGGCTACGAGATCCCGGCCGCGATCGGGGTCCAGCTGGCCGCCCCCGGCCGCCCCGTCTGGGCCCTCGTCGGCGACGGCACGTATCTGATGAATCCCACCGAGATCGTCACCGCGGTGCAGCAGGAACTCCCCGTGAAGCTGGTCGTCCTCCAGAACCACGGATACGCGTCCATCGGCGGTCTCTCCGAGACGGTCGGCGGCGAACGCTTCGGCACCGCCTACCGTCACCGCGCCGCCGACGGCACGTTCACCGGCCCCCCGCTCCCCGTCGACCTCGCGGCCAACGCCGGTTCGCTCGGGATGCGGGTACTGCGCGCCAAGACCGTGCGTGACCTGCGCGAAGCCCTTGCCGAGGCGCGCGCCGCGGACCGTCCCACTTGTGTCTACGTCGAGACCGAAACGGCAGACACAGTGTCGGGCCCGCCTCCGGCGCATGCGTGGTGGGATGTTCCCGTAGCCGAAACGGCCACCCGGCCGTCGGCCGTGAAAGCCCGGGAAGAGTACGACCGACACGTCGCCGACCGACGCCGCCACCTCTGAAGACGCCACTGAAGGAGTTCTGTCATGAAGACCGTCAACCACTGGATCGGTGGCAAGACCGTCGAGGGCGCGTCGGGCAACTACGGCCCCGTCACCGACCCGGCCACCGGCGCCGTCACCACCCAGGTCGCGCTCGCCTCCCTCGAAGAGGTCGACGCCGCGGTGGCCGCCGCCAAGGGCGCCTACGCCACCTGGGGCACGTCCTCGCTGGCCACCCGCACCTCGATCCTCTTCCGCTACCGCGCGCTGCTCGACGCCCACCGCGACGACATCGCCGCGTTGATCACCGCCGAGCACGGCAAGGTGCACTCGGACGCGCTGGGCGAGGTCGCCCGCGGTCTGGAGATCGTCGAGCTGGCCTGCGGCATCACGACCCAGCTCAAGGGCGAGCTGTCCACCCAGGTCTCCAGCCGGGTCGACGTCTCCTCGATCCGTCAGTCGATCGGTGTCGTCGCCGGGATCACCCCGTTCAACTTCCCGGCCATGGTCCCGATGTGGATGTTCCCGCTGGCCATCGCCTGCGGAAACACGTTCGTCCTCAAGCCCAGCGAGAAGGACCCGTCGGCCGCCAACCTGCTGGCCGAGCTGGCCGCCGAGGCCGGTCTGCCGGACGGCGTGCTGAACGTCCTGCACGGCGACAAGGTCGCCGTCGACGGGCTGCTGAACCACCCGGACGTCGCCGCGGTCTCCTTCGTCGGCTCCACCCCGATCGCCCGCTACATCCACACCACCGCCTCCGCCAACGGCAAGCGCGTCCAGGCGCTCGGCGGTGCGAAGAACCACATGCTGGTGCTGCCGGACGCGGACCTCGACGCCGCCGCCGACGCGGCCGTCTCCGCCGCGTACGGCTCCGCCGGTGAGCGCTGCATGGCGATCTCCGCGGTCGTCGCGGTGGGTGCCATCGGTGACGAGCTCGTAGCCAAGATCAAGGAGCGGGCCGAGAAGATCAAGATCGGCCCCGGCAACGACCCGACGTCCGAGATGGGTCCGCTGATCACCGCGGCCCACCGCGACAAGGTCGCCTCCTACGTCACGGGCGCGGCGGCCCAGGGCGCCGAGGTCGTCCTCGACGGCACCGGCCACACCGTCGACGGTTTCGAGGGCGGCCACTGGATCGGCCTCTCCCTCCTCGACCACGTGTCCACCGACTCGGACGCGTACAAGGACGAGATCTTCGGCCCGGTGCTCTGTGTCCTGCGCACCGAGACGTACGAGGAGGGCGTCGCCCTCATGAACGCCTCGCCGTTCGGCAACGGCACCGCGATCTTCACCCGCGACGGCGGCGCCGCCCGCCGCTTCCAGCTGGAGATCGAGGCCGGCATGGTCGGCGTCAACGTGCCGATCCCGGTGCCGGTCGGCTACCACTCCTTCGGTGGCTGGAAGGACTCGCTCTTCGGCGACCACCACATCTACGGCAACGACGGCGTGCACTTCTACACCCGCGGCAAGGTCGTCACCACCCGCTGGCCGGACCCGGCCGACGCCCCGGAGGGCGTGGACCTGGGCTTCCCCCGCAACCACTGATCCCTCATCCCGGCCGACGGCCCGTACGGACGCATCCCCCGTCCGTACGGGCCGTCGCCGCGTTCGTACGGGCCGTCGCCCCGCGCTCTCACATGCGCCGCAGCCCCGCGTACTGGAGCGCGCCCATGGCCGCTACGACCAGGCCCTGGAACACGATCCAGCCGTTGCCGACCGTCGTGGCGGTCAGTGCGTCCAGGGCGACGGTCACGACACCGGCCACGGCCCAGGCCGCGTTCAGGGCGATGACGACGGTGACCCCGCCGCGGCTGAGATTCTCCTGCCGCGAGACGGCCAGCACCCACAGCGCGTACACCGTGAGGAAGACGCCCACCGCGTACTGGACGGGGAGCGGCACGCCGAGGAACGAGTCCAGGACAGTGGCGAGCGCGAGATAGCCGATGCCGTTCGCACCGGTGAGGATCACATCTGCCACGAGAGCTGCCCGGAGAAGGCCGTCGGAGCGGGCGGTGCCCGTCGCCGGGACCGTACTCGCGTTCTGGGACGACATCACTGGGTCCTCCTGTCGTTGTCATGCGGTCGTTCAGGTCACGCAGGCAACGCCGCCGACGGTCCGAGCGGGAGCCGCCGCCGAACGCTCGGTCCGGTGGAGCGCATGCCTGTACGCGAACGGTAAGGACGGGCAGGCACCCGCTCAATTACCTCTGAGGTCATGGCCGCCCGGGGCGGGCCGACGAGCGAGCCCGGCGGAGACCGTTGCAGGGGCCGGCGATTCACCGCTCGCAGCCAATGCGGCGTGCTTATTCAGCATTACGGTGAGTAAATGGACCGCCCTTTATGTGGCGCAGACCACGTGACGTGCGCCACTCTTGTAGCGATTTGGCGTATATGCCGTGTGTGGTGGGCCACGTGACGGGCGTCACTATGATGCGGAATAGTAGATGATCGGCGCTGTCGCACCGGCTCTCATGGTGCATTCATGGATCATTTCCGGCGCCACATACGATTCCTTTTAGTAAAAGGCCATCATTGACCTGGATTTCCTTTTCGCATAACAATTCTTGGCATCGCTCCCCGACAGAAGAGGAATTTCCGAATGCAGATCACCGCGATGCCCAAGAAGTTCGCCCGTATGACCAGGACCAAGAAGGCTTCGCTGGGCATGCTCGCTGCCGGTGCGGCGATCGTGGCCGGTACCGTCGCCGGCGCCCCGGGCGCCTCGGCCGCCACCCCTGCCAAGGCCACCGGCGGCAACGTGGACATCTGGATCAAGCAGGCGCTGGAGGTCATGCGTGCGAAGGGCATCCCGGGCACGTACGAAGGTATCCACCGCAACTTGATGCGCGAGTCCGCCGGCAACCCGAGCGCCATCAACAACTGGGACTCCAACGCTGCCAAGGGCATCCCGTCCAAGGGGCTGCTCCAGGTCATCGACCCCACCTTCAAGGCGTACCACGTCGGCGGCACCTCCAAGAACATCTACGACCCCGTCGCCAACATCACCGCCGCCTCCAACTACGCCGCCCACCGCTACGGTTCCATCGACAACGTCAACTCCGCCTACTGACCGGGGCATTCACGTTGCATGACCGTGCCGAGGGCCGTCCCGGGACGGGACCGAAGAGAAGCCGAAGAAAGGGAGCCGTCACGGCTCCCCTTCATCGGCTTCTTCGGTTTTCCCGGCTTCTCCTCGGCTTCGGCGTCGACGTGCCGAGTCCGTCGCCCTCTCCGGGCGGACCGCCTCGGCGTACGAGGCGAGCGGCACCAGGGCCCGGTGCCCGGTGCCCGGTGCCCGACAGAGCCGCGTGTACCGAGGTCCGTATGGCGAATGTCAGCCCCGGCCGATGACGCGGCAGGGGCCGACGACACGGCAGGGGCCTTCGCGGCGCCCGTAACTCGGTCGCCTCACCGGCCGGACCGGTGCTGTGATGGGGCCATGACCGCCCCGGCCAGGCCACAGCACGAGATCCGCGCCCAGTACACGGACACGGCCATCACCGTCTACCAGGCGTACGCCCCGTTCATCGGGCTGCCCGCTGTGCGCGACGGGCGCTTCCCGGACGCCTGGAAGCGCGACCGCATGACGTGGATCAAGCCGAGCTTCCTGTGGATGATGTACCGCTGCGGCTGGGCCACGAAGGAGGGGCAGGGGACCGTCCTGGCCGTCGAGATCACCCGCGAGGGCTTCGACTGGGCGCTGGCCAACTCCGAACTCTCCCACTATGTGCGGGGAGTTCACCCCGACCGCGGCACCTGGCAGCACAGCCTGCGCCGGAGCCCGGCCCGCGTCCAGTGGGACCCCGAGCGCGACCTCCGTCTGAACCGGCTCACCTACCGTTCCCTGCAACTCGGCCTCTCCGGCGAGGCGGCGCGGCGGTACGCGGACGAGTGGACGGTCTCGATCCGTGACGTCACCCCGCTCGCCCGGCGGATCCACGAACTGGTGTCGGCCGGGCAGCTCGACGACGCGGCGGAACTCCTGCCGTCGGAGGTGCCGTATCCCGTGGGAGCGTGACACTCGGCCCCTTCGGCCCCGAACCGGCCGCCTCCGCATCCCCGTAGGCGGCCTGGCACTCACGACTCGGGCAAAAGGGCTAATTACCCGACAGTGAGCATATCGGGCATTACGCTCCGCGCATGACTCACCATGCCATCCTCCTGGCGGCATCCGGTCTGAAGATCGACTGGGCCAAGATGCCGACGTACAACACGATCATGGCGGTGGCCGCCGGAGCCGGGCTGTTGCTCGTGGTCGCGCTGGGGCGCCTGCTTCTCGCGCCCGACCGCACCATCATCCCCGAAGGCTGGGTGCTGGCGTTCGGTGCCGTCGGCTTCACGCTTGTCACCACCGGCCTCCACATGACCCTGACCTGGCCGCTCGCCGGACAGGGCTTCCCGTTCGACAACATCATCTTCGGCGAACCGGCACTGGCCTTCGGCGTCTTCCTGCTTGCCGCATCCTGCTATCTCTGGAAACGCGGTGCCGAACTCAACAGTGCCGACCGCATCGTTCACACGGCCCGCGTCGCCTCACCCATCTCCGTCTTCGTCTTCGGCCTCGGGCTCGCCTGCTTCGGGATCGCCGCCGCGGGCTGGAAGTACACCCTGTTCGCGGCGCCGCCCGAGGAACCCATCTCCGGCGAGTTCGCGAAGTGGCCGATTCTGGAAGCGAGCTTCATGTCCGGGCTGTACGTCCTCGTGGGCATCGGGGCGCTCCTGTTCCCGTTCGCCCTGCGCCGGCCCAGGAGCTGGCTGAGCCCGGTCATCGGAGTCGTCTGGGGCCTGGCCGGACTGGTGTTCCTGTTCTTCGGCGGGCTCAACTACTTCACCCACATCGGCCTCATCATCAACACCATGTGACCCGCGCAGAACCCCGGTGGGCCCGGCCAGGGCTCCTCGGCATACCGCGTACGGAGTACGGCGGGTGAGTGCCGTACGCCGAAAGGAGGCCGGAGAGTTCCCCCCGGCGGCTGTCCGCACGCCGCGGTGGTCCGCTTAGGGTCGGGAACCATGGAGACCCCTGATGCGCGTACGTCCCGGTGGCGGCGGCTGCTGCCCCGTATGCCCCGTAGCCGCGGCCGGTGGGCCGCGGGCCTCGTGGCGCTCGCCGTGCTGGCCGGTGCGGGTACCTGGACCGCCGCGGCCGACGACGGCGGGCCCGCCGTGCACCGCCAGGACCGGATGATGCGGATCGACGGCGTGTCCCTCGACACCTCGTACTTCACCACCGGCGGTACGCGGCGTCGGCCGGCCGTGCTGATCGGGCACGGGTTCGGCGGAAGCAAGGACGATGTACGGGTGCAGGCCCAGCAGTTGGCCGCCGCCGGATACGCCGTACTGACCTGGTCCGCCCGCGGGTTCGGGAAGTCGGGCGGGGAGATCTCGCTCAACGCCCCCGACCGTGAGGTCGAGGACGTGTCCCGGCTGATCGACTGGCTCGCCGACCGGCCCGAGGTGCAGCTGGACGCCGAGGGCGACCCCCGGGTCGGGGTCACCGGAGCCTCCTACGGCGGAGCCGTCTCACTCCTCGCCGCCGGGTACGACAAGCGCGTCGACGCCATCGCACCGCAGATCACCTACTGGAACCTCGCCGACGCCCTGTTCCCCGACGGCGTCTTCAAGAAGCTCTGGGCCGGAATCTTCGTCACCACCGGCGGCGGCTGCCGGAAGTTCGAGAAGCGGCTCTGCGACATGTACGAACGGGTCGCCGTCAGCGGAAAGCCGGACGCCGCCGCGCGTGCGCTGCTGACCGAACGTTCCCCGAGCGCCGTCGCCGACCGCATCAAGGTGCCCGCGCTCATCGTGCAGGGCCAGTCCGACTCCCTCTTCCCGCTCGGCCAGGCCGACGCCATGGCCGAGGCGATCAGCGGCAACGGCGCACCGGTCGCCGTCGACTGGATCGCCGGCGGGCACGACGGCGGCGACCCGGAGACCGACCGGGTACACCGGCGCATCGGCGGATGGTTCGACCGGTATCTCAAGGGCGACAAGAGCGCCGACACCGGGCCCGCATTCCGCGTCACCCGGGCCGGAGGCATCGACTCCACCGACGGCGCCGCCCTCACCCGCGGGGCGAGCAGCGCCACGTACCCGGGGCTGAACAGCCAAGGAGAGACGATCGACCTGGGGCGGCGGACGAAGACGTTCCGTAACCCCGCCGGGGCCAACCCGCCCGCCATTTCGGCCGTCCCCGGCGTCGGCGGCGGGCTCTCCCGGCTGTCGTCCCTCGGCGTCGGCCTCTCGCTCGACTTCCCCGGCCAGTACGTCCGCTTCGACTCGGCTCCGCTGGACACGTCCCTGCGCGTCACCGGCTCGCCGACCGTGCGGGTCAGGGTGACAGCGGAGCGGGGCGACGCCGTGCTGTTCGGCAAGGTGTACGACGTGTCGCCGGACGGCAAGCAGCAGGTGCTGCCCGCCCAGCTGGTCGCGCCCTTCCGGATCCCGCAGGCCCGGCAGGGCGAGGCCGTGACCCTGGCCCTCCCCGCCGTCGACCACCGATTCGACGCCGGACACCGGCTCCGCCTGGTCCTCTCCGCCACCGACCTCGGCTACGCCTCACCGGCCGAGCCGACCACGTACACCGTGACCCCCACCGGCCCGCTGACCGTCCCCACCGCACCCGCCCTGAAGACCGCACCGGCCACCCTGCCCTGGTGGACCTGGGGGCTCCCGGCCGCCGCCGTGGTGATCGCCGCCGCGCTGCTGCTCATCGCCCGCCGCCGCACCGCGACCCCCGCACCCGATCCGGCGCTCGCCGAGGTGCCCCTCCAGATCACCGGCCTGTCGAAGAAGTACGCCACGTCCGCCGACCGATACGCCGTCAAGGAACTGTCCTTCCGGGTCGAGAGGGGGCAGGTGCTCGGGCTCCTCGGCCCCAACGGCGCGGGCAAGACCACGACCCTGCGCATGCTGATGGGCCTCATCACGCCCGACGACGGCGAGATCCGCGTCTTCGGACAGGCCGTCCGGCCGGGCGCGCCCGTGCTGTCGCGCGTCGGCTCGTTCGTCGAAGGGGCGGGCTTCCTGCCGCACCTGTCCGGGCGCGCCAACCTGGAGCTGTACTGGCAGGCCACCGGACGGCCCGCCGAGGACGCCCACATCGAGGAGGCCCTGAAGATCGCCGGGCTCGGTGAGGCGCTCGCCCGCGCCGTCCGCACGTACTCGCAGGGCATGCGGCAACGGCTCGCCATCGCCCAGGCCATGCTCGGCATGCCGGACCTGCTCATCCTCGACGAACCGACGAACGGGCTCGACCCGCCCCAGATCCGCGAGATGCGCGACGTGATGATCCGGTACGCGGCCGGGGGCCGGACCGTCATCGTCTCCAGCCACCTCCTGTCCGAGGTCGAACAGTCCTGCACCCACCTCGTGGTCATGGACCGCGGCCGGCTCGTCCAGGCCGGCCCGGTCGCCGAGATCACCGGCTCCGGCGACATGCTGCTCGTCACCAGCGCGCGCGAGCTCGCCGAACCCCTCGTGGAGAAGATCGCCGCACTGCCGGGGATCGGCTCGGCGGCCCGTACGGACGACGGCCGCGGCCTGCTCGTACGGCTCGACGGCGCCACCTCGCCCGAGCTGATCGCCGAACTCGTCCGGCTGGACGTGCCGTTGACCGGCGTCGGGCCGCACCGCCGCCTGGAGGACGCGTTCCTCACCCTGATCTCCGGAGGCTCCGCATGAGTGCCGCAGTCGATGTCACGGAAGCCGCCGGGGCCCCCGGCTACCGCGCCCGGCACACCCTGCCGCTGCGCGTCGAGGCGGTACGCCAGCTGCGCAGGCGCCGCACACTGCTCATGGGCGGGGTGCTGGCCGCGCTGCCGTTCATCCTGATCGCCGCGTTCGCGATCGGCGGCACACCGTCCTCGCGGGGCGGCGGCGACCGGCTCACCCTGATGGACACCGCGACCGCGTCCGCCGCGAACTTCGCCGCGACGTGCCTCTTCGTGTCCGCCGGGTTCCTGCTCGTCGTCCCGGTGGCACTGTTCTGCGGGGACACAGTCGCCTCCGAGGCCAGTTGGTCCTCACTGCGCTATCTGCTGGCGGCGCCGGTGCCGCGGGCCAGGCTGCTGTGGAGCAAGCTTGTCGTGGCGCTCGGCTTCAGCCTGGCCGCGATGGTGCTGCTGCCGCTCGTCGCGCTGGCCGCGGGAGCCGCCGCGTACGGCTGGGGGCCGCTCGAACTCCCCACCGGCGGGGCGCTCGCGACCTCGGACACCGTGCCCCGGCTGGCGCTCGTCGTCGCGTTCGTCTTCGTCTCCCAACTGGTCACCGCCGGGCTGGCGTTCTGGCTGTCGACGAAGACCGACGCCCCGCTGGGCGCGGTCGGCGGGGCGGTCGGGCTGACCATCGTCGGCAATGTGCTGGACGCCGTCACCGCGCTCGGTTCCTGGCGCGAATTCCTGCCCGCACATTGGCAGTTCGCCTGGGCGGACGCGCTCCAGCCCGAACTGGAATGGGGCGGCATGGTGAAGGGCGCGGCGATCTCGGTGACGTATGCCCTGATCCTGTTCGCCCTCGCCTTCCGGGGGTTCAGCCGTAAGGACATCGTGTCCTGAGCCTGATGTTCCGCCGGTTTCCCGGCCTCCGTTGCCGCATCGAGATCCATCCGCAACGTCTTCGTCTGCTCCTCGGCACCGTCTCGCACGTCACATTGACAAGTGCTGACACGACGTTGGGGGCTGGGGATGGAACGCCGGACAGGAAAGTACGGAGCGAGGTGCGCGCGGACATGGCACGCGGCACTCGGGGTGCTGCTGGCGGGCGGGGTGCTGCTCACCGGTTGCTCGTCCACGACGACCAAGGAGAACTCCGCCATGGACCGCGGGGGCGCACCCGGCCCCGCCCCCGTGGCGGGCGGTGTCGCCGACGGCGACGGCGACGGCGCGAAGGGCGCGAAAAAGCAGGACGGGCTCCGGGAGTCCGCGCCGCCCGACTACCTGTCCACCTTCGCGCTGGACGTCGACACCGCCTCGTACGGATACGCGCGCCGCACCCTCGCCTACGGCACCCTGCCGGAACCGTCCACCGTGCGGCCCGAGGAGTTCGTCAACAGCTTCCGCCAGGGCTACCGGCGCCCGGCCGGCAACGGCTTCACCGTGAACATCGACGGGGCCCGCGGCGGGGCGGACGGCTGGTCGCTGGTGCGGGTTGGCCTGGCCACCCGGGCCGCCCCCGCCCGCGACGAACGCCCGCCCGCCGCGCTCACCTTCGTCGTCGACATCTCCGGCTCGATGGCCGAAACGGGCCGCCTCGACCTGGTGAAGAAGTCCCTGGGCATCCTCACCGACGAACTCCGCGACGACGACTCGGTCTCCCTGGTCACCTTCAGCGACAAGGCGAAGACGCTGCTGCCGATGACCCGGCTGCGAGACCACCGCGGCACGATCCGCGACCGGGTCGACTCCATGGAACCCACCGACTCCACCAACCTGGAAGCGGGCATCCGCCGCGGATACGACGAGGCGGTCGACGGCCGCGTCAAGGGCGCCAGCAACCGGGTCGTCCTGCTCTCCGACGCCCTCGCCAACACCGGCGCGACCGACGCCGAAGCCATCCTCGAACGCATCGGCTCCGCCCGCCGCGAGTACGGCATCACCCTCTTCGGCGTCGGCGTCGGCAGCGACTACGGCGACGCGCTGATGGAACAGCTCACCAACAAGGGCGACGGCCACACCACGTACATCGCCGACGAGACCCAGGCCCGGAAGGTCTTCGTCGACCAGCTGCCCGCACACCTCGAACTCACCGCGCGCGACGCCAAGGCCCAGGTCGCCTTCGACCCCGAGACCGTCAAGCAGTTCAAGCTGATCGGTTACGAGGACCGCAAGGTCGCCGACGAGGACTTCCGCAACGACCGCGTCGACGGCGGCGAGGTCGGCCCCGGCCACACGGTGACGGCGCTCTACGCCGTCCACCTCAAGGACGGCGCCGCCGGGCATGTGGCGACCGCGACCGTACGCTGGCTGGACCCGAAGACCCGGGCGCCGCACGAGCGGACGGGGTCGGTCGCGACGAACGCGATCGACGGTCCGCTGTGGGGCGGCGACAGCAAGCGGCTCCAAGTGACCGCGGTCGCCGCCTACTTCGCCGACGCGTTGCGCGGCGGCCGGCTGCCGGGCGCACCTGGCCTCGCCGAACTCGCAAGGCAGGCCGAGAAGGTGGCATCGCAGACCGAGGACGATTCGGTACGGAAGCTGGCGACCGCGATCGGACAGGCGGACCGGCTCAAGGGCGGCGGGGACGACAACGGGACCGGGGGAGCGCCGGAGGGCGAGATCGACTGACCGGGGGCCGAGGGGCCGGGGGCCGAGGGAGGAGGGGCAACGGCCCGCACCGCCCCGCGGCCCGCCGCCCACCACCCGCCGGCGGCCGCCCACCACCCACCACCCGCCGCCCGCCGTCGGCCGTCGGCCGCGCGATCCTGCGAAAGTCGGCTGTGCGGCCCGCCCGCCGACGCCATGATGTGCACCATGTCCTCTCTCCCCGCCCTGCTCCTGGCGCTCGGCGTCATCACGACCGGCCTCTACGCGGGCTTCCTGCTGACCTTCCTGCTAGCGGTCATGCCCGGCATCGCCGCACTGCCGGACGAGCGGTTCGCGGCCGCGATGCGCCGCTTCAACGAGAAGGTGCCCGGACCGGTCTTCCTGGTCCTCTTCCTCGGCGTGATCGCCTTCCCGGCCGCCGCGGTCGCCGGAGCCGACGACGACACGGACCGGGTGCTCGCCGTGGCGGCGCTGGTCTGCGCGGTCGGCAGCCACCTGGTCACGATCGCCGGGAACATCCCGCTGAACAAGGCGCTCGCGGCGTCCGAGGGCGGTGACGACGGCGCGGCCCGCGAGGCGTTCGAGTCCCGCTGGAACGCCCTCCACCGGGTCCGGACGACCCTGTCCCTCGCCGCGTTCGCCCTGCTGGCCGTGGCCGCCGGGTAGGCGAACGGGCCGGCCCCGTCCCGTACCGGCGGGGCAGGCCCGGCCGCGCGTCGCACGGGGTGGAAGACCTCGGCCGCCCGTGCTCGCTCAGAAGTTGAACGTGTCGATGTTCTTCCTGTCGAAGACGGTCGGCTCGCCGAGGATGACCTCGCCGTCCTTGCCGACCGTGTACTCACCCAGCTCTCCCGCCTTGAACTTCTCGCCCTCCGCGCCGCTGATCTGCCCCGACGCCAGCGCGGCGGCCGCGTACGCGCCGAGGCGGCCGAGCTCCTCCGGGTTCCACAGCGAGAACTGCTCGACGGTGCCGTCCTTCACGTACGTGCGCATCTGGTTCGGGGTGCCCAGGCCGTTCAGGACGACCTTGCCCTTGTACGAGGAGGAGCTCAGGTACCGGGCGGCCGCCGCGATGCCGACGGTGGTGGGCGAGATGATGCCCTTGAGGTCCGGGTACGCCTGCATCAGGCCCTGCGTCTGCTGGAACGACTTCTGGTCCGCGTCGTCCCCGTACGCCACCTTCACCAGCCGCATGTTCTGGTACTTCGGCAGCTTCAGTTCGTCCTTCATGAACTCGATCCAGGTGTTCTGGTTCGTGGCGTTCTGCGTGGCCGAGAGGATCGCGATCCTGCCCTTGTAGCCGATCTGCTCACCGAGGTGCTGGACCAGGCTGCGGCCGATCTCCTCGGAGCTCGCCTGGTTGATGAAGAGCTGGCGGCAGTCCTTCGCGGTGTCGGAGTCGTACGCGACGACCTTGATGTTCTTCTTCATGGCCTGCTTCAGCGGGCCGCACACCGCGTTGGGGTCGTTGGCCGCGACGAGGATCGCGTCCTGGCGTTGCTGGATCAGTGTGTTGATGTAGCTGACCTGCGAGGAGGCGCTGGCGTCGGACGGGCCGACCTCCTTGCCCGTGCCGCCGAACTCCCCGGTGGCCCTGATGCCCGCGTCGTCGACGATCTTCTCGTACGGGTTGTTGATCTGCTTGGGCAGGAAGGCGAGCTTCAGCCCCTTCTTCAGCGGTGCGCCCGGGTCCGCCTTCGTCGTGGTGCCGGCCTTTGCGGATCCCTTGTCGGCGTTGTCCTTCGTGGTGCCGGAACAGGCGGAGAGGGCGAGAGCGAGCGATACGGCGGTGGCGGCGGTCGCGGCGGCGCGGCGCCCGGCGGCGTTGCGGAGCATCATGGCGGCGGTATGCCTTTCGGAGAGGTACGAGGAGGAGGGTCCGACGGGGTACGGGGGAGGAGACGCGGGTCAGGTCCGGGCGTTCGCGGCGCGCCGGTGTCGTCGTTCGACGACGGTGGCGATCACCCGAGGTGTGAGGACGGACGCCACGAGCAGCAGACCGGTCACGATCACCTGCACCTCGTTGGCGATGTCATTGAGCGTCAGCAGGTTCTTCAGCACCCCGATCAGCAGCACCCCGGCGACCGCGCCGAAGAGCGTGCCCTTTCCGCCGTCGAAGTCGATGCCGCCGAGCAGCACGGAGGCGATGACGAGCATTTCGAAGCCGAGTCCGTTGTCGGCGCGGGCACTGCCGTACCGGAGCGTGAAGACGACACCGGTGAACGAGGCGAACAGCCCGGTCACGACGAACAGCAGCAGCTTGATCCGCTTGACCCGGATGCCCGCGAAGTACGCCGCCTCCTCCTGGGCACCGATCGCGAACAGCGAACGCCCCAGGCCCGTGGCGTGCAGCACGATCGCGGTGATCACCGCGAGGACGATGAACAGCAGGACCGGGTAGGTGAGGAAGGTGCCGGGCACGGTGGTGGTGTCGACGGCCCAATCGGCGTACGTCTGCGGGAAGTCGGTCACCGCGTCGCTGCCGAGCGCCACCGACGCCAGACCGCGGTAGAGGGCCAGGGTGCCGATGGTGACGGCCAGCGACGGCAGCCCCACCCGGGTGACCAGCCACCCGTTGAGCAGCCCTCCCGCGACCCCGGCCACCAGCACCACCGGCACGATCGTCTCGAACGCCCAGCCCGCGTCCCACAGCGCACCGGTCAGCGCGCTGCCCAGGCCCAGCATCGAGGCGACCGACAGATCGACCTGACCGGCGACGACGAGCAGCGTCATCGGCAGGGCGATGAGGGCGACTTCGGCGATGTCGTTGAAGGCGAAGGCGAGGTTCTCGGCGGAGCCGAAGCCGTCCGTGGTGCCGAGCCCGATGACGAAGACCGCCACCAGCAGCGCCCCGACCGCGGTGTCCCAGCGCAGTGCCGGGCTCCGCACCGGACCGCCACCGGCCCCGGTCGCCCCCGTGGCCCCCCGCACACCGGGCACCGCTTTCCGTGTCTCAGGCGCCATTCCCATGCCGGGCGCTCCTCTTCCTCAGGGCGGCGGTCATCCGCAGGTTCACGATCCGGTCGACACTGATGGCCAGCAGGAGCAGTGCACCGGTGATGGCGCCCTGCCAGAAGGAGTCGACCTTCAGGACGACCAGGACGCTGCCGATGGTGGTGAGCAGCAGAGCCCCCAGGGCCGCGCCCCAGACCGTCCCCGTACCGCCGGTGATGGCGACACCGCCGACGACGACGGCGCTGACGACGGTCAGTTCCCAGCCGTGCGCGTTGTCCGCGACGACCGTGCCGAAGCGCGCCAGCCACAGGGCGCCCGCGAAACCGGCGACGGCCCCGGAGAAGGCGTACGCGGCGAGGATCCGGCGCCGGATCGGCACCCCGGCCAGCAGGGCGGCCTCCGGGCTCGACCCGATCGCGTACAGCTCCCGGCCCGAGCGGTAGCCGCGCAGGAAGTACGCGGTCGCGGCCAGCAGGACCAGCGCGATCAGCGGCAGATACGGCACGCCGAGGACGCTGCCGCTGCCGAGCCCCAGGATCTGGTCCGGAACGTCGGCGGCGCCGATCTGGTCGCCCTGCGCCCACCAGTAGTCGACGCCCTGAATGATGTAGAGCATGCCCAGTGTCACGACGAGCGCCGGGACCTTGCCGAAGCTGACCAGGGCGCCGGAGACGAGCCCGCAGACCACCCCGATGGACAGGCCGAGCAGGGTCACGGTGAGGACACCGTGGTCCGTCCCGGCGACGAACTTGCCGCAGGCGAAGGCGGAGAGACCGACGACGGAACCGACCGACAGGTCGATGTTGCGGGTGATGACGACGGCCGACTGGCCGACCGCGAGCAGCACCAGGATCGAGGCGTTGAGCAGCAGATCCTTGATGCCCTGGGCGGACAGGAACCGCGGGTTGGCGAGGTAGGTGCCGAGGACCAGCAGGACGAGCGCCCCGGCGATGGAGATCTCCCGGGCCCGGAAGACCGCGTCCACGAGCGAGGCGGCGCTGCGGGCCGGCGCCTCGGCGCGGATGCCCGGCGGGGTTTCGGCGGTGGTGGTCATGCCGCGGTCCTTTCGCCGAGTCCGGTCGCCGCGGCCATGACCGTCTCCTCGGTGGCGCTCTCGCGCGGGAGTTCGGCGACGAGCCGGCCCTCGCGCATGACGAGCACCCGGTCGGCCATCCCGATGACCTCGGGCAGATCGGAGGAGATCATCAGCACCGCGAGCCCTTCGGCCGCCAACGAGGAGAGCAGCCGGTGCACTTCGGCCTTGGTGCCGACGTCGATGCCGCGGGTCGGCTCGTCGACGATGAGTACGGACGGTTCGGTCGCGAGCCACTTGGCGAGCACGACCTTCTGCTGGTTGCCGCCGGACAGCACGCCGACGGCGTCGGCCAGCCGGTTGTACTTGAGCTGGAGCCGTACGGCCCAGTCGGCGGCCCTCTCGCGCTCCAGCGCCCGGCGGACGAGCCCGGCCCTGCGGACCTCGCCGAGGCCGGTGAGGCCGATGTTGCGTTCGATGGACAGCTCCATGACCAGACCGCGCTGACGGCGGTCCTCGGGTACGAGCGCGAGCCCGGCGGCCATCGCGGCGGTCGGCGACCCCGGTCGCAGCACGGTGCCGCCCACCCGCACCTCCCCGGCGTCCGCGCGGTCGACGCCGAAGACGGCCTGGGCAACCTCGGTCCGGCCGGCTCCGACCAGCCCGGCGAGCGCGACGATCTCGCCGCGCCGGACCTCGAACGACACATCGCGAAAGACGCCCTCGCGGGTCAACCTGGTGACCGACAGGGCGACTTCGCCGACCGCCGCGTCCTGCTTCGGATAGAGGTCGTCGAGATCGCGGCCGACCATCCGGCGCACCAGATCGTCCTCGGTGAGCCCGGCCAGCGGCTCGGAGGAGATGTGGCGGCCGTCGCGCAGCGTCGTGACCCGT
Organism: Streptomyces sp. NPDC058092; assembly: GCF_042884935.1. Lineage (NCBI taxonomy): Bacteria > Bacillati > Actinomycetota > Actinomycetes > Kitasatosporales > Streptomycetaceae > Streptomyces > Streptomyces sp. NPDC058092. The sequence goes on along the minus strand of NZ_JBHVSY010000005.1, from coordinate 11,203 downwards.
CCGCACAGCTCGAAGATCTCGTCGAGCCGGTGCGAGATGAACAGCACGGCCGCGCCCTCGGCGCGCAGTGTCCGCACGACGGAGAAGAGCCGGGCCGTCTCGCTGCCGGTGAGCGCGGCCGTCGGCTCGTCCATGATCAGGACCCGGGCGTCGAAGGAGAGTGCCTTGGCGATCTCGACGATCTGCTGGTCGGCGATGGAGAGCCCCCGGGCCGGCCGCTCGGGCGCCAGGTCGACACCGAGCCGGCGCAGCAGTCCCGCGGTGGACTCGAGCACGGCACGGCGGTCGATCCGGCCGAGGGCGCGCCGGGGCTGGCGGCCCATGAAGATGTTCTCGGCGATCGACAGGTCGGGAAAGAGCGTCGGTTCCTGGTAGATGACGGCGATCCCGGCATCGCGGGCATCGGCGGGCCCGTGGAAGACGATGGGCGCGCCGTCGAGCAACACCTGCCCGCTGTCCGGGCGATGGACTCCGGCGAGCGCTTTGATGAGGGTGGATTTGCCCGCACCGTTCTCCCCGGCGAGCGCGTGGACCTCGCCGGCGTACAGGGACAGGGACACGTCCTGCAGGGCACGTACGGCACCGAAGGACTTGCTCACGTTCTTCAGCGCCAGGATCGGGGCGGGTTCGTTCATGCTGCGCTCCACGCCGTGAAAGGTTTCAACGAGGTAGCTCGGAAGCTAGACGGCGATCACGGGCACAGTCAATGGATCGGCGAAGGGAACTTCACACACATGGAGGGCCGGAACGGCCGGGGCGAGGGTAAAATATGAATCGATTCATGTTGCTACGGCACTTCGCGGGGCCGGTGGGTGCCACGCGTCGGGATCGCGGCCGTCACGACAACGTCCGCTCGATGCCCGCCCGGACGAAGGTGCGCGCGAGGTGTCCCCGCCTGGTGCGCCAGGGCAGCGAGGCCCGGCGCGGATCGTTGTCGTACCGGCGGCCGCGTACGTCGGCGACCACCTCGGCGGGCGCACCCGGTGCGAGGGAGCCGTGCGCCCAGACCGCTTCCAGGGGCACGGCGTCACCGGCGTCGACGATGAAGCGGTCCAGGAGGAGCGGGGTGGGCTGCGCCTCGTCGGCGTGCATGGCTCCGACTGTGGCACGGGTGCCGGGGCGCCGAAATGACGGACGATCGGATCAGGCCTCCGCCGGGATTCGGGGTGGAAGAGCTGTGACAGTCCAGGGGGAACGCAACCCTCGGGCGACACCACTGGTCTGAGTCTGCAAAGTGCCGGTGCGGCGCATGGCCCCGCACTCCCGTACATCCCGGAAACCCGCCGAGTCCCGCACCGCCCCCTCATCGCTGATCGAACGAAGGAGCCCACGTGGCAATCCGCGCTCCAGGAATCACCGTGGTTCTCGCCATCACCGTGGCGACCGCCGTGATCACCTTCCCCGCCGCCGCCCAGGCGTCGACGTCCGCCCCCGCGACAGCCTCCGCGACCCCCACGCGGGCCGTGCCCGCCCCGACCCCGCGACGCGACGACTTCAACGGGGACGGCTACCCGGACCTGGCGTTCACCGCGCCCGGTGCCACCGTCGGGGGCAAGGCCAAGGCCGGGTACGTGGGTGTGGTGTACGGCTCCAAGAGCGGTCTGCAGACCTCCACCAGGCAGGTCTTCACCCAGGACTCGCCCGGAATCCCGGACACCGCCGAGGCAGGTGACGCGTTCGGCAGCTCGATGGTCTCCGCCGATCTGGACCGGGACGGGTACAGCGACCTCGTGGTCGGCGCGCCGAAGGAGGCGATCGGCTCATTCAAGTCGGCCGGTTCGCTCACCGTCATCTGGGGCGGCGCGCACGGACTGTCGGGTGGCGCGACCCGCCTGACGGGCAGTCAACTGTACGACGGGATCGGCGGCAAGGCCGCCGTCGGAGACTTCGACGGCGGCGGAGCCATGGACGTCGTCACCCTCGGAATGAACGGCATGCACATCCTGTCCGGCCCGTTCGAGCGCGACGGCAGCGCGGCGGCCGTCAGGGTGATCCGCGACATGGACGATCTGCGGTACCTGGACCTCGCCGCGGGCGACTTCAACGGCGACGGCCGCGACGACCTGGCCGCCGTCGTCCACGACGGCGACGAGTTCGACGCCCGGCGCATCCTCGTCCGTAACGGCGGTGCCACCGGCCTCAGCGAGAAGTACACCGTTGTCAACCGGGCGGACGGCTACCGCCTCCAGGGCGGCGAGACCGTCGCGGCCGGCCACATCAACGGTGACAAGTACGCCGACCTCGTCGTGGGCCGCACGATCGAGGGCTACGACAGCGATCTGGACTATCCGCTCGCCCTGGGCGGCATGATCACCTACGTACCGGGCAGCGCCACCGGCCCGCGGGGCGACCGGGCCAAGGTCTTCAACCAGGACAGCGCCGGTGTCCCTGGTGTCGCCGAAGTGCACGACGGATTCGGCGCGTCGCTGTCGATCGGTGACATGAACGGTGACGGCTACGGCGACATCGCCGTCGGCGTGCCCTACGAGGACCTCGGTACGACGAAGAACGCGGGTTCGGTCCTGGTCCTTCCCGGCACCGCGTCCGGCCCGACCGGGACGGGCACGGTGGGCTTCAACCAGGACACGGCGAACGTCCCCGGGGTGGCCGAGGCGAACGACAGGTTCGGCGCCGCCGTCAGGCTGGTCGACGCCAACCGCGACGGCCGCACCGAACTGGCCGTCGGCGCCCCCGGCGAGAACGCCGACGCAGGCTCCCTGTGGGTCTTCCCGGCCACGGCCTCCGGCGTGACGGCCAAGGGCTCGTTCACGTTCGGCCACGGAACGCTGGGCACGGTGGGAACGGACGCACAACTGGGTTCATCGTTCAACCGCTGACCCGTTCCGAATTCCGGGGGCAGGGGGCAGGACAGGTGCCACCTGCGGCGTAGGAGAACGCGAGGTGCTCGCCCTCGTGGCCCAGCGCGCCCGACCGTCCTCCCTGGCAGGTGGCGGAAGAAGCCCGGCTCCACGACGACCGTGGAGCCGGGCTTCTTCTGTGCCGAACCACTGGCACCGATTACCCCCGGGGGTATGTTGACGGCACTCACTCGCGGTGCCTGGGTCTCCGGCGCCGTCTCACACAGTCGCGAGCGCGACCTCGGTCGACTTCATCAGCGCGACCACGGGAGAGCCGGCCTCCAGGCCGAGCTCGGTGACCGCGTCCTTGGTGATCGCGGCGGTCAGCTCGCCGCCGTCGACCGCGATCTTGACGGAGGCCATGGCGCCGCCCGTGGCGACGGCGGTCACCGTGCCGGGCAACTGGTTGCGGATGGACAGGCCCGTCACCGGGCCGGTGGCCAGCGATACCTCCGTCGACTTCACCAGCGCGCGGACGGCGGAGCCCTCGGCGAGGCCGAGGTCCTTGACGGATTCCAGCGTGATGGCCGCGGTGAGGTCCTGGCCGCCGTCGAGGCGGACCTTGACTGTCGCCATCACCTCGCCCGGCGAGATGGAGGTGACGGTGCCGGCGATCTGATTGCGGATGCTCAGGCTCATGGCGGAACGCCTCACGAAGACAAGGGTTGATTTGTCACGCTTCGGTCCTGCTGTGGCCCCACCGTAGTCGGGGCCGGGCGGGGCGGGCGTCGGACCCGTCGCATCTGCGGTGGATGAGGTGGGCGATGCCTCGCAGGTCGTGGTCGCTCTCCGGTCTCTGCGCGTCCTCAGACGGGGTACGCGTGGGTCTGCGTCGCCTTCACCGTCGCCCAGACCTCCGCACCCGGGTGCAGGTCGAGCTCGGCAGCGGCGACCGTGGTGAGATCGGCGGCGAGGGGGAGATCGCCGGTGAGGGCGGCACGGATCTGGTCGCCGTGGGTCTCCAGGCCGGCGACCTTGCAGCGCCAGAGGTTGCGGGCGCTGGAGTTGGTGGGCCGGCTGCGGTGGAGGGTGACGGCGCTCGGGGGGAACGCCACGAAGACCGGCCCGGACAGGGCCTCCGTGGTGGTGATGGCGGGGCCGGTGTCGAGGCGGACTGTGTGGCCGTCCGAGTGACCTCGGTAGAGGTTGAGGCCGACGAGTTGCGCGATGTAGTCCGTACGAGGGTGACGGGCGATGTCGGACGGGCTGCCCTCCTGGACGACTTCGCCGTGCTCGACGACGACCAGGCGGTCGGCGAGGACCATGGCGTCGAGCGGGTCGTGCGTGACGAGTACGGCGACTGCTTCGAACTCGGCCAGGTGGCGCCGGAGTTGGGCACGGACCTCCAGGCGGGTACGGGCGTCGAGGGCGGCGAGGGGCTCGTCGAGGAGGAGCAGGCGTGGGCGGGTGGCGAGGGCGCGGGCGAGGGCGACGCGCTGCGCCTGGCCGCCGGAGAGCCGCCGAGGCTTGGCGCCGGTGTGATCCGCGAGACCCAGGCGGTCGAGCCAGTCGGCGGCCTGCGCACGTGCCTCCGCCTTGGTCGCCCCGTGGCAGCGCGGCCCGAACGCCACGTTGTCCAGGGCGGTCAGGTGGGGGAAGAGCAGGTAGTCCTGGAAGACGACGCCGACCGGGCGGGACTCCGGCGGCGTACGCTCCAGCGTCGCGCCGTCCAGCCGTAGGTGACCGCCGGTGAGCGGTGTCAGGCCGGCGAGCGCGCGCAGGGCCGTGGTCTTGCCGGCGCCGTTCGGGCCGAGCAGGGCGACTACCTCGCCGGGCGCCACGGTCAGCGCCACGTCGAGGCGGAAGGCGCCGCGGTCCACCACGAGGCGGGCGTCGAGCCCGTCCGGGGCAGTGCCGGTGCGGAGGTCGTGAGTCTTGGTCATCCGGCGGTCATCCAACGGTCGCGCAGTCCGGCCAGCACCGCGATGGACACGGCCAGCAGCACCAGGCTGAGGGCGATCGCCGCCTCCGGGTCGCTCTGCAGGGCGAGGTAGACGGCGAGGGGCATGGTCTGGGTACGGCCGGGGAAGTTGCCGGCGAAGGTGATGGTCGCGCCGAACTCGCCGAGCGCGCGGGCCCACGCCAGGACCGCGCCGGCCGCGATGCCCGGCGCGATCAGCGGGAGCGTGACCCGGCGGAACGCGGTGAAGCGGGACGCGCCCAGGGTGGTTGCCGCCTCCTCGTAGCGTGGGTCGGCGGCCCGCAGGGTGCCCTCGACGCTGATGACGAGGAACGGCATCGCCACGAACGCCTCCGCGACCACGACCCCCGCCGTGGTGAACGGCAATGTGACGCCGAACCAGGAGTCCAGCCACTTCCCGACGATGCCGTTGCGGCCGAGCGCCGTCAGCAGCGCCACGCCGCCCACGACCGGCGGCAGGACGAGCGGGAGCGTGACGAGTGCGCGGACGAGGCCGCGTCCGGGGAACTCGACCCGGGCCAGCAGCCAGGCCAGCGGCACCCCGATGACCAGGCTCACCGCGGTCGCCGCCGTGGCGCAGACCAGGGACAGCTGGAGCGCCTGCCACACCTCGGCGCTGGTCAGCTGCTCGGGCATGCTGCGCCACGGGGCCCGTACGAGCAGGGCGATCAGCGGCACGATCAGGAACGCCAGGCCGATCAGCGCGGGCACGAGCAGAGGCAGCGGTACGCCGCGGCCGCCCCCCGCCCGGACACGCCGACGCCGCGGCCCACCCCGGAGGGCGCCGGTCGCGGGGTTGGACTTGACGGTCGACGTCACGGCTTCAGGAACCCGGCCCCGGTCAGGACCTTCTGGCCCTCGGCGGACTGCACCAGCGCGATGAACGCCTTGGAGGCATCGGCGTTGGGGGCGTCCTTGAGCAGGGCGATCGGGTAGTCGTTGACGGCGTTGGCCGACTCGGGGAACTCCACGCCCGTCACCTTGTCACCGGCCGCCTTCACGTCGGTCTTGTACACGACCGCCGCGTCGGCCTCCTTCAGCCCGACCTTGGTCAGGGCGCTCCTGACGTCCTGCTCGTACGACACCGGAGTGAGCTTGAGACCGCCGGCGTCGAGGGCCTTCTGGGCGGCGGCGCCGCACGGCACCTCCTTGTCGCAGAGCACGACCTTCAGGCTCGACCTGGTGAGGTCCTTGAGGGAGGAGATCTTGTCGGGGTTGCCCGGCAGGGTGGCGATCTCCAGCTGGTTGCGAACGAAGGTGGCGGGCGTGCCGGAGGCGTCGCCCGCGTCGGTGACGATCTTCATTGTCTTGGGGCTGGCCGCGGCGAACACGTCGGCCGGCGCGCCGCCGGTGATGCTCGCGGCGAGAGAGTCGCTGCCGCCGAAGCTGAACGTCACCTTCGTACCCGGGTGTTGCTTCTCGAACTCCTTGCCCAGGGTCGTGAAGCTCTCCTTCAGCGAGGCCGCGGCGAACACGGTCACCGTGCCGGACAGCTTGTCCGACGAGGAGGCCGAGGCGGAGGAGTCCGACTTCGCCGACGAGGAATCGTCGGACGAGGAGCAGGCGCTCAGGGCCAGCAGCGCGGCGGTGCCTGCACCGGTCACCTGCAGGGTCCGGCGTGCGGTACGGGTTGTCACGGGTCCACTCCCTCTGGTCCTGGCGGACACATCTACGGTCTGTCGACGACCACGTTGGTCGACTTGATCACGGCAACCGCCGGAACACCGGGCTCCAGCCTCAGTTCCTCAGCCGACTCGCGGCTGACCATCGCCGGCACCCGGAACGGCCCGGCCTGGATTTCCACCTGCGCCGACACGTCCCCGAGGATCACTTCGGTGACGATGCCGGAGAAGCGGTTGCGGGCCGAGGAGCCGGTGGATTCCCGCTCCGCACGGTGCAAATGCCGGGCGTAGGCCGCAAGGGCCGGCCCGGGGATGATCCGGCGGCCGATCCCGTCGCGTTCGGCGGTGAGTTTCCCGCCGTCGACCAGACGCCTCACGGTGTCGGCACTGACGCCGAGCAAGGCGGCCGCGTCTCCGATCCGGTAGGCGTGCATGCTGTGATCATAATGCCGCAGATGCGAGGGGAAAGTCTTCTGTGGCTTTGCATGAGCCGGATCGCTGATCCTTCTGGATGGCATGTGCGTTTGTACAGGATGGGTGTCCGGGTAGGGATATCCAGGAGGTGGTAGCCCGTGAGTCAGTCCCCCGCAGTGGCGGACACGGTGGCGGAACTCGCCCTCGCCGGCGATCTGACCCGTCCGGCGCGCCTGACGGTGCCCGACCTGCTCGCCTGGCCGCAGCACGAGGCCGACGTCAGTTTCGAGTGCGCCACCAGCGGCGTCCAGCACCACCGCTTCACCGGGCCGCTCCTGCACGACGTCCTGTCGTCGGCCGGTCCCGTCTTCGACCGTTCCTAGCCAGTGTGCATGAGTGGGTCCTGGACCCACTGATGTGTACTGGGCGCATCCCGAACGGTGTTGGATGCACTCGGTCCCCGCTTTCTCTTCCTGCTCGGCAGCACGTCTCCAGGGGCGTGGTCCGTTGCGGGTGGGCGGATTCCGTCGCATCCTTGGGTGCCCGGTGGGGCCTGGGCGGTCCGATGCCCCGCACGATCACTCCGGTCGTGTGGGGGCGGTGCCGTCCGACGCCGGACCTGGTGTCCGAGGGCGCGTCGTCCGATCGCGATGCCAGCGGCATCATGACGGGACATTCTGCGGTGCGGGGTGGCCAGTGGTTTCTGCCAGTGCTGGGCACCCCACATCGAGGTGTAGGCGGGGTCGACCGCGACGATACTCAGGCCGTGTTCGGCGGCCATGGAGACGAGCCGGGCCTTGAGTTTGCCGGTCGGGATGCCGGAGATGAGCTGGCGGAACCGCGTCTTGCGGCCGTGCTTCTCGCGGGTCTTCTCGGTGGTGAAGTCGAGGTCTTCGATGGCGATCGCGGTGACACCGGCCTGCTTGGTCCAGTTGATGAGGCGGGTCAGGGCGTGGCGGATCTGGGCGTCGCGGTGGGTGGCGGTGCCGGACAGGTCGTAGAAGAACCGCCGGGGCTCGCCGATGGGGTTGCCGTGCGGGTCGAGGTGGTAGGCGGCGAAGTGGTCGGCATTGGTGTCCACGCCGACCACGCCCCGGGCCCGGGCGGCCTCCAGCGGCACGGTCTGCACGACGGGGCGTTGCCAGGAGGCGGTGAGGTACCAGCGGCGACGGTCGGTGTCGAGGTGGATGCGGTAGGCGACGGCCCGGTTCGCTTCGATGCGGTCGGCCCATTCCTGGCCCCGGTGCGCGAACGCCACGGTCGAGGTGAGGGTGTACCGGCCGTGCCGGGTGTTGGCCAGGTGCGCGAGCGGGGCAGGCAGCTTGATCGACACTTCGCCGTCCGGGGTGACGCGGATCGTCTCGTTCCCGAACCGTTTCCCGGACTCGCCGTCGGCGGCGATGAACCAGCGTTCCGCTTCCCAGCGTTCCCGCCACTGCTCCTCGGTGAGCCGGGCCTGGGTGAGGTGGTGGCGGATGTTGAGGAGGCGTTTGCCGCCCCGCACGACCCGGACGCGTCCGGCCTGCCGGTCACGGACCGCGGCAGCGTGCCGCGCTTCCAGTGCCGCGAGACGGCGGGACTTGCGAAACCACTCACCCTTGGAGCGGTAGCCGCCCCCGGCCCGCTTCGTACCCGGCGCACCGATGGGGAGGGACATGCGGTGCCGCAGCGTTCCGATCCCGGCCTCAAGATTCCGGATGTGCGCCGCCTGGCAACGGCGCGCCAGCGCCCACTGATCGTGCGTGGCCTTGGTGATCGCACCCGCGATCCGCGACGACGACTGCGCGGTCAGGTCCCTCTTGCGCGATGCCCAGGTGTCCGCGCTGTGCTTCAGACCATCCGCACAACGGGCCTTCAGATCGCGCGATGCCAGACGTCCCTGATGCTCACCGACCAGGCGGAGGACCTTCTCGTCCTGGGGTGTGAGGTGCTTGAGACGGTCCCGGATCGCCACCCCGCACGGCCCGGGTGCCACGAAGGGTGCCGCCAGCTTCCGCACACCACCCACCACAACACCCCCTCCCCCACGACCGGCCACCCACTACCCAGTCCAACGAGCAGCAGCCACCAAGGTCACCCATTCGGCCCCAGAACCCCCGTTCCCGCTCCAACGAACCCGCCGACAGGACTCACTCCTGCTCACTACAAAGCACTTCAACGAGCAAACCGACAACAGCTCACAACCCCGCCCGCCGCAAGGACCGCCTGCGATTCCTGATCGCGGTGTCCGGCGCGGACGGCCACCATGCCCTGCTGTCCTGGGCGGAGATCGACCCCGACTTCGGCCGCACGCCCGTACTGCCCGCCGCCACGATCGACGGCACGTCGCTCGACCGCGCCGGCGCCCAGCTCGTCCTGCCCCAGGACCGCTGCGGGGCCCGGCACATCCGCGGCATCAACGCGATTCGCGTGGACGGTGGCTACGCCCCTTGGGCGTGACACCGGGCCATACCCGTGGGCGTGACACCGAGCAATACCCGTACGGCAACGGCGAAGAGCGACCTGTGAGCCGAGCGGAACCCACGGGCGTCCTGATCGTCCGGCATGTGCCGCACGAGGGTCCGCCCCCGACCCGAACGTCCGCCTCGCCCGGCCTCCGTGCGCAAGGCATTCACCTGGACGTCCCGATCATCCGCCGCGGACGGCGCTACGAGGGCCCGGCCCTCGTGGGTGAGGCCCAAAGAGGCCACCGTTTCCCGGTCAGACGCGGTCGATGTGCACATTCGTCGACTTCACCCGGGCAGTGGCCTCCATCCCGACCTCCAGCCCCAGCTCCTCCACGGCCTCCCGCGTCAGCAGCGACACCAGCCGGTGCGGGCCGGCCTGGATCTCCACCTGGGCGGCGACGTCACCGAGCTTCACCGCGGTGACGATCCCAGGGAAGGCATTGCGGACCGAGGTGTACGAAGCGTCCTCCTCACCGCCACTGCCACTGCCACCGCCCTTGGCCAGCTCCACGGAGAAGACGGCAAGGTCCTTACCCTCGATGAGCCGCCGCCCGCCCTCGTCCCGATGGGTGACCACCCGGCCGGCGTCGGCCCAGCGCCGTGCGGTGTCGGGGCTCACACCGAGGAGCCGGGCGGCCTGGCCGATTGTGTAGAACTGCATACGCGCCAAGATAGGCCCATCCACGGACGCCGGTGCCCACCGCACCGGTCCGGTCGGGCCGGCGCATCCGCCGGTCTTGCGCCGTCTCTACGGCGCGCTCGCCAACGTGTCTGCGACCAGCGAAAAGGCCCTCCGACACGGAGGGCCTCATGATGGTGCGGGCAGAGCGCCCCCGGCAGGACTCGAACCTGCGGCCAAGCGCTTAGAAGAGACTGATCTAGTTCCCCCAGTCGTAGCTCTGACCTGCGACGGGTCGGTTGTAGCCCTGCCTGAGCTCCGTACGCACCCGCCAGCCCACCGGAAGTAGTCATTCCGTTGTCCGCGGGTTGCCGCAACATGCGGCCAATGCCGGATTTCGGACTCTTGGCTTGTTTGGTGCTCTACCCGTGTTGAGGACATCTGGTCACTCTGTCGGAGAGCGACCAGTAAGTCAGTTGACTGGGTACACACGGCACTAGGGGGTGGCCGGTGGCTTACGTCCCAATACTGAAGGCCAAGGCAGGCGAGTTTCAGGCACTTGAGCATGCAACACCGGGGGTCCGCTCCCGCATGCGTCCAGTCCTTGAGCTCGTGCCTGATCCCGAGCTGGTCAGGGATCAGCTTGAGACCTTTAGCGACCGTGCGATGGACGCGATCCCAACCGGCGTGGTGTTGACCGTCGACTGCGGTGCCCTACCCGCGACCCAGGTCCTCGAAGGCGCTACCGGAGGGCCCATCGCACGACTCAGTGAATCGCTGGGCCTTAGAGCCTGTCGGGTGGCCGGTTGATTACGCTGCGATGTAGTCCTCGACGGTGTTGGCTCGTGCGGTCTTGCGGTGGGATTCATGGCTCCACCGCAGGGACTGCCCGGCGAGCCGGACGAGCATCAAGCGGATCATTGCCACCTTGATCATGGCCTCGGAGGTCGCGGTCAGCCGTTCGTAGTCGCGGGCCAGCCGACGGTTTCGGACCAGCCAGCCGAAACTTCGCTCCACCACCCAGCGGCGGGGCAGGACCTTGAAGCCCTTGACGTCGTCGGTCCGCTTCACGATCTCGACAACGATGTTCAACGCATCCCGGGCCCATGAAAGAAGCTTGGAATCAACGGAGTTGGCGTATCCGCCGTCGGCCCACACCAGACTGACCGTGCGGAATCCCTTCGCGAGACGGGCCAGGACGATGCGGCCTCCGGCCCGGTCCTGCATGGACGCGGAGGTGACCGCGACGACCAGCAGCAGGCCCATCGTGTCCACGATCACGTGTCTCTTTCGCCCTGTCGTTCGCTTGCCCGCATCGAACC